>JARFPZ010000015.1 GCA_029288035.1 Desulfosarcina sp. | reverse complement strand
CGACAGCCATCAGTTACTTTTAAGATATTTAAGAACGGCTGCGAGCTGCTCAAATACGCTTGCAGCCGTTGTCGCTCAGGGCGATGAAAAATAAGGAATAGGAGTAATGTTTTTCAAATTTAGGTGCTCTGATCAATGACTTTAGATCGGACTTCGAAATACATGATAAGTGATGACGTAAACTGGGCGTACAGGTTATATGATCGGATCGTGATGATGGTACAATCAACAAATCGAAATTTGAAAATCTTGATAGGGTTTCTCATCGTTCTTACGCACGCACCCTGGGCCGAAGCCAAGCCCTGGGAATTTTTGGCCAAGGAAGACGGCGTGACAATATGGACAAGGAATGTGCCGGGTTCCGATATCGACGCTGTGAAAGGCGAAACCATTATCGATGCTCCCATTGAAAAGCTCGTGTGGGTTGTCACCACATGTTACCGGCGCACGGAATGGGTCGAATATCTCCGCAAATGCGACATCATCGAAATGAATAAATCCAATCGCTTCGTGGCTTACCAGGCTTTTGATATGCCTTGGCCTGTCAGCGATCGAGATTTCATACTGAAGGGACGCGTTTATAGCGACAATAAAGGCGCTGTTCGTATCGACGTGGCTTCCGGCAAAGATAAGCGTGGCCCCAGAACTATTGGCGTGAGGGCTTCGGTTCACTATGGCACCTATGCAATCTTCCCGTTGGGGCCAAATCGCTGTCGCGTGATCGTGGAGACCCACACTGAACCCAACGGTATCTTTCCCGATTGGCTCACCAATCATCTGCAGAAGGATTGGCCTCTCAAAACACTCGCAGGTCTGAAAAAGCAAGTGAAGCGTTCGTTTGTGAAGAAAGCTGAATTACCCTCGAACATAGAGAAAGTTCATTCGAATTAGACTCGTAGCTTGTGGCAAACCCGTCAATTCTGGCTATATGCGGAACAATTGAATCCCACAGAATATCTCCTTTATATTAGAATCAGAATATTGTTGCTTCTTTTATCTATAGGTTACATTTCTTATGAAGAATTTGCCAATCGAAAGATGAATTTACTTTCACGGATGCCCGCCGTCAGACAGGATCCCACATTTGTCATCGATCAAACCGGTAACGTCGTAATTTCCTGGGCCCAACTAAAATATTATTTAATAACAAAGGCATAGAATTTCTTGCCACTGATGGATTATGGGAAGCAAGAAATGAAAAGGGAGAAATGTTTGGAAAAGATGCTGTAAAAAAAATTATTCGAGAAAATTCATTTTTATCTGCAAAAGAAATCAAAAGCCTCCTTTTTTCTTCTGTTAAAAAATTTATGAACGTAGTACTTTGGACGATGATTTTGCCATAGTTGTCGCAAAATTTGATTAGAATATCTTTAGCAAATCAACTTTAATTTCGCCATCAGAATATATTAAATTACTCCGCCTAATACACAATTTTTCTGAATCATTCATAATGATTTCATAAGGCACGTTATGTGCTCAGGCACGAAAACCCAAACTTGACCCTTTATGTAGATTAGCCAGGATAAACTTACAATGGGTGAGGTTTTTCGATTTGTTCAGCGAACCTGAAATATCAAGGTCCAAATTTTTTGCGGATTTGAAAGCGCAATCTATGCACTGCGAAAAGAGTCGATTAGTTCCAAGTTGAATTTATAAATAAATCCGGCTTAATAATTAAACCAATTTTCATTCTGTTTTATATAATATTTTATTATTGCCGTAAATTTCTCTATTTCTTCGGTATCTGCAATTTCAATTGCCCTCATTTGGATCTGGAAAATTTTAGCCCAAAGATGAAATTCGGCTAATTTTTTGCTTGACAGTTCTATATTCTATAGAATATAGAACGTACACTTGCTCTCAGCGGCCGTTTAAATGAAACGCCCTGCGGCAAGCCGCTGAGTATCATTCAACTGATTTTATCGATTTTGCCGCAACAAGCTGAGGGTAATTAGACCCAACAAATGATTAAAATCTTATATCCCCTGTCAATGAAAGGAGGGAAACCAGATGACCGTCTTAAAAAAACTTGAAGAATTGTTATCGCAAGGGAGAATCAACCGACGTGAGTTTTTGGCCAGGGCTTCTGTCTTAGGCCTGACAGCTGCTTTATCGCCGGTGCTGTTAACAACTCCAGCATGTGCTGCGGAACCCAAAAAAGGTGGGCGGTTAAAAATAGGCTGTGGTGGTGCCTCCATGACAGACACGTTAGACCCTGCATTGGTGACTGACATTATGGCACCGCTGGTATCGTTTGGCCTCCTGCGCAATTGTTTGGTTGAAATCAATCCCGATGGTAAATTGATTCCGGAATTGGCTGAGAGATGGGAACCGACTCCCGATGCGAAAGTATGGCGGTTCTCTCTGCGCAAGGGTGTTGAGTTTCACGATGGCAAATCTCTCATGGCTGAAGACGTGCTGGATTCTGTCAATCACCACCGCAAGGAAGACTCTAAATCTATTTTTAAATCTCTGGCTAAACAGATTGTCAATGTAGAGGCTGAAGGCAAGTATACTGTTGTGTTCACTCTGGAAGCAGGCAACGCCGACTTTCCCTATGCCCTGAGCGACCAGCACGTGTCTATTTTTCCCGCCGGCACGACAGATTTCTCTAAGGGCATTGGCACCGGCGGTTACATCCTGGAAAAATGGGAACCAGGGGTGCGGGCTTTCACAAAGCGCAACCCTAACTATTGGAAAGAAGGCTTCGCCCACTTCGATGAAGTCGAGGTCACCGCCATCAACGATGTGAATGCCAGAACCAGTGCGCTGCGAAGCGGTCAGATTGACGTCATCAATCGCTGTGAACGCAAGACGTTTCATCTATTGAGCAAGGCACCCGGTGTGCAGTCGGTCGTGCAGAAAGGGATGCGGCATTACAACTTTCCGATGCGCACCGACATGCCGCCGTTCGATGATAACAACATCCGCATGGCTATGAAGCATGCCATTGATCGAGAGGATATTCTTAAAACTATTCTTCGGGGATACGGTGAGGTAGGGAACGATCATCCCATCAGTCGGCTGAATCAATTTTATGCCAAAGAACTACCGCAACGCAAATATGATCCGGACAAGGCCAAGTTCTATTTAAAGAAGGCTGGCATGAGTGAATTCAAGATCGATCATCACGTAGCCAATGTGGCTTTCGAAGGCGCCGTGGACGCCGCTTTGCTGTTCAAGCAGCATGCGATTAAGGCCAATATCGACATCAATGTAATTCGGTCACCAAACGATGGTTATTGGAGCAATGTGTGGATGAATGAACCTTTTACGGCAGCTTACTGGAGCGGCCGACCCACTGAGGATTGGATGTTTTCCGACGCTTATGCGGCAGGTGCCGCCTGGAATGAAACCTTCTGGAATAACAAACGCTTCAATGAGCTTTTGAAAAAGGGGCGAATCGAACTCGATCCTGCCAAACGCCGTGAGATATATGTTGAGATGCAGCACCTTGTCCATGACGAAGGTGGCGAAATCGTCTTTGCATTTGCCGCCGATTTGCACGCCGCCTCGGCAAAGCTTCATGTGCCGGAAAAAGTGGCGGCCAACTGGGAGTTTGACGGATTCAAGATCGTCGAACGCTGGTGGTTTGCATAAGCTTAAAAAATCAGATGATTTAATTCAGGATACCATGCGCATGACATTCGGCATACTGCCCCAATTTGTTTTGGGGAATTTCCTGTTTTATCCACGACACATTCTCGTCCGACGAGGTTTCATCGAGGATCTGTCTTAAAAATGCAAAGGGGAGCTGGGCATAATGACTAAGATATCCTTTATGGAGGTCATCGACAGAACCTTTGAGGGACAATACATGAGTCAGGAAAAATTTGACCTCGAGGTTTTTGTTCCGGAGCTAAGCAAAGTTATCAACAAATATAAGGTTCAATATGACCCGGATATTTGTGTTCCTAACGATGATGACCTTGCAGACCGTGTGTTTCAGGCTGGTTTGGAATTTTATCAAAATGTTGGGACTTATTGTGTGAACACCGAACGCGTCGTGCGGTTTACCGAAGCGGAAATATCGGCGGCCCTGAAAGCGGCTGCGGCTGAAGTTTACTTTGGTGAAGGAAAAGACCGCCGGCGACTTGTGGGACGTAAACCGGATTCGAGCCTTTCACCTTTTTGTTTTCTTGGGGCCGGCGGTGTATCTGTCTCCAGTGATGAATTATTTATCAAACTGGTTCAAGCCTACGGCGAAATTGACATTGCGGATTCTCTAACGATGCCCTCCATGATTCAGGTGAATGGCAGACGGGTTCGACCCAATAGTCCGTTGGAAGTCATGGCAGCCATCTACTCGACACGGTTGATGAGAGAGGGGTTGACTAGAGCCGGCCGACCGGGGATGCCGACAATGAATGCGATCGCTTGCGCATCTTCGGATATAGCCAAAGTAGCGGGAAGCATCGGTTTGCGACCCACTGACGGATGGATGATGGGCTCGACTGCCGAACTCAAGATAGAAACGCCCAGACTTAACGAAATCGCTTATGTGCGTGAATTAGGCGGAAGAATCGTGGCAGAGACGACACCATTGCTGGGCGGCTACTGTGGCGGTCCGGAAGGCGTGGCTGTGGCCAGCGTTGCCTACCACTTGCACGCAATTATGATCCTGAGGGGTGATTGCCAGCTACACGCTCCCCTTCATATCAAGCATGTTTGTGCCACCGACCCTCGCCTTCTTTGGGCACTGAGTTTAGGTGCCCAGGCTATAACCCGAAATAGCCATAATCCTCTAATGATCAGCCCCTTCATGGCGGCAGGCCCCATGGAGGAGATGTGTTTTTTTGAGACCGCGGCTGCCGTAACGGCGATTATCGTCAGCGGCAGTAACCTGGAGGGGCTCATCACCCACGGTGGTGCCACCACCGATCTGTTGGGTCCACTTACTACCCAATTCTCCGGCGAGGTAGCCCATGCGGTAGTCGGAATGGATCGTAAAGAAGCAGATAGCATCGTTGGCAGATTATGTGAAAAATACAAGGGAAACTTAGAAAACGCTCCCAAAGGGAAAACATATCAGCAGGCATACGACGTTAAAACAGGAAAACCGCTACCAGAGAGTCTACATACCTACGAACACATGAAAAAGGTAATCGCCGATTATGGTATCTCGGTATAATACGTTATTGGGGGAGCAAAATGGGAGAAAGTGAAATTTTAGCAAAATTGAAACAGGCAGTTATTGGTCTTGATCAAGAGGCGGCGGTGGCTGCCGCCAAGGAGGCCATCACCGCAGGCATGGCACCTTTAAAAGCAATTGAAGAGGGACTTCAGCCGGGTGTTGAAATCATCGGTGATAAATTTGACAAATTGGAATGCTTTTTGCCCGAGCTTATTGGTTCCGCCAAGGTATTTCGTGCAGCCGTCGATGTTTTGGAGCCGGAAATCGCTAAGCTGGGAGTTGCAAAACACACCAGTGGAATCGCAGTCATCGGTACCGTTAAAGGTGACATTCACAAGATCGGCAAAGATATTGTGGTGCTATTATTAAAAACCAGGGGATTTGAGGTTCATGATTTAGGAGAAGATGTTCCCGCTTCCGAGTTTCTGAAAGCCGCTGAAAATTTCAATGCCGATATTGTTGGACTTTCCGCGCTTCTCAACACAACCATGCCCGCTCAGCAAGACGTCATCAACCTATTTAAAGAGCAAGGCGTCAGGGAGAAATATAAATTGATGGTGGGCGGTGCACCGGTAACCCAGGAATGGGCGGATGAAATTGGGGCCGATGCTTATGCAAAAACCGCAGAAGAGGGGGTCAGCATCGCCCTAACGTATATGTCAAAAAAAATTACCACCTGAATCATGCATGCAAATTCATGATATCAAAGCCTCAGAAGCGTGCAAGATTCAGGTACCGGTTGAAAAATCGTATAAATGAGGAGGACATGATGATCGGTTGGCGCACCCGACTCGGCGTGTTGGTGCCTTCGGCAAACATCGTGCTGGAGCCTGACATGTATCGAATGATTCCTTCCGGAGTCTCAGCCCACTTTGCAAGGGTATGGATTGCCGAAGATTCTCCGGAAGAGCTTAGCAACATGATCGACTTCGTTCCAAAGGCCTGCCAGGAGCTCGCCCATGCCTTGGTTGATGTTTATGGTTTCGGTTGTACGTCCGGCAGCTTCATTAAAGGGCTGGAATATGATCGTAAAATCATCGAAATTATAAAGGAAAATACAGGCAAACCCGCAACCACCGTGTCCACGGCGTGTATCGAGGGGCTACGCGAACTCAAAATTAATCGCATTAGTTTGGCGACGCCGTATGAAGAATGGCTCAATGAAAAACAGAAGTCTTTTTTCGAAGAAAATGGGATAGACGTCGTTCAAATGAAGGGGTTGGGTACCCGCAATGCCGAGGAAATTGCCAGCCAGGACCCTGGCCGTATATACCGTCTGGCGCGGGAAGTAGATTGTCCTGAATCCCAGGCAATATTTATAAGTTGCACGGACTTTAGGGCCTGTGAAGCCCTGGAAGTCATCGAAAAAGATGCCCGTAAACCCGCGCTTTCAAGCAATCAGATGTTGCTTCGGGCGATGCTGAAACTGGCAAATGTTTATGAACCCATCAAGGGCTATGGAAGTTTCCTTCTTGGGAATTAGTTAAAAATGCTTTCATAGGAAAACTAACACCTAACCATGTGTATTGAGGGATTACCTATGCATCAAGCAAGAGATTATGGCATCAACCATATTCAGGCACGCAAAGATCACAAATGCTACGGAATGGGTCTGGGGGTAATGATACTGGATGAAGTCTATCCGGGGTTTCCCGGCGATGTTCGCAACGCCAGTGCTTTTCCTTTCCCTGTCCAGTATGAAATTATCCGCGATGTCGATATGCCGAAATTGATCTATGCTGAGAATAAATCCGCTTGTCTTGATTCGATTCAAAGGGCGGCGCAAAATTTAGAACAGATGGGGTGTCGGGCTATTGCTGCAGAATGCGGGTTTTTTGCCTACTTCCAGCGTGAGATCGCCACATCCGTCAATGTGCCCGTTTTTCTCTCAAGCCTGCTTCAGGTTCCAATGGCCCAACAGGTTGTCGGCCCGCATAAAGTCATCGGCATCATGGGTCACGCTGAAAGCGGACAATATACCGAACATCTATTGAAGTCGGTGGGTATAACGCCGGACAGCAATTATGTCATTTGCTGTAGTCGAGATATTGACGGATCGTGTGAAGAGTTTGAGCATCTCTGGACGCCCGGCAAAAAGGCCGATCCACCGGGGGCTGATTTTGAAAAAACCGAGAAAGAGTTTTTGGCATTTGCCATCGAAGCCTACCGGAAATATCCGAACATGGGGGCAATGGTCCTGGAGTGCACCGGTATGCAGCCATTTGCGAGAGCCCTACAACGAAAACTCGACATCCCTCTTTTCAGCTGGGGGACGCTGCTGGACTATGCCTATTCTGTCGCCGTACACCGTGAATATTACGGGCATGTGTAAACCCAAGGGTTACAACGTTAGGGTAATCCAGGTTGAGAAACTATCAACTTAAAAATGACAGTTGCTGAGATGAGACGCACATATTTATCAAAAGCCACCGAAGCGTTGCAGCCTTCTGTTACCGAGGAGGTGGATAACGAAGTTAAGCGGATGCGTCAAAACGGGATCGATGACATCGTCTCGTTGGGGGTGGGAGAACCCGGTTTCGATACTCCGGACCATATAAAACAGGCAACTATCAGGGCTCTGATGAGGGGTGAAACCTCATATCAGCCCACGAAAGGGGCCTTTGCTTTAAGGGAGGCCATCAGCGCAAAGCTGGACGCAGAGAATGATGTCAAAGCCGATCCTGAAGACATCATCGTCACCGCCGGCGGGAAATTCGCTATTTATCTGGCTTTTCAGGCAACACTCGAAAAAGGGGACAAGGTCCTTTTATTAGATCCGGCCTGGGTCAGCTACGAGTCTGCGGCCCAAATGGCCGGTGCAGACGTTATCCGCGTTCCCTCCGTTCCGCAAAACGGGTTCAAACCCGATTTGGAAAACATTAAAGGGGCCATAGAGCCAGGGGTGAAAATAATTGTGGTGAACTCCCCCTGCAATCCCACCGGTGCAGTTTTTCCCCGGGATACCATCCGGCAATTGGCCGAACTGGCCGGAGACAACCAGGCGCTTTTACTTTCAGATGAAGTTTATGAGTACCAGTTGTATGAAGGTCAACATTACAGTGCCGCATCGGATTTCGACAATGTCATCACTGTGAATGCCTTTTCAAAAAGCTACGCCATGACTGGTTGGAGGCTTGGGTACGCAACCGGGCCGAAGGACGTCTTGGAAGGAATGCTAAAGATTTATCAGCACTCTACATCGTGTGTAACGGCCTTTGCCCAATATGGTGCCCTTGACGCCTTGACTAACGAAGCGTCCAAGAAAGTTGTTGAGATGATGCAAGATACTTACCGCGTCAGACGTGATCTGATGACTGATCTCATAAAGAAATCCGAATTTTTAAAGCTTGGCTGTGTTCCCGAGGGTGCATTCTATTGCTTTGTCGCCTATAACGTTAACTTGCCATCATTTGATCTGGCAAAACGGCTGCTGCAAAAGGCGCATGTGGCAACTGTGCCCGGAGTGGCTTTTGGGAAATGCGGTGAAGATCACCTGAGGCTGTCGTACGCTGCCTCTGAAGAGGATATTCGCGAAGCCTTCCGGAGGATGGAACATTATTTTCGAAAAATTAAATGAGGATAGAAAATGCGTGATAGTCAGAAACGAATCCTGACCGGTACCCATTTCATGTTGGGAAACCACGCCGTTGTGGAAGGCGCTTTGGCCGCCGGTTGTAATTTTTTTGCCGGCTATCCGATTACCCCGGCCAATGAGATTTCCCAACACATGGGGTTGCGGATGCCGTCTGTGGGAGGAGCGTTTCTGCAGGCTGAAGACGAGTTGTGCTCTATTTTTGCTCTAAGTGGCGCTGCCTTGGCCGGTGCTAAAGCAATGACCGCAACGGCCAGCGCAGGCTACAATTACATGCAGGAGGGTCTCGGCTACGCGGTAGCGGCGGAGATTCCTATCGTGGTGGTGGATGTGATGCGCTGCCGTGGTGAAAACTATGCTACTCAATCAGACGTGATGCAGCTCAGGTGGGGCGCCAGCGGTGATCACGAAATGATCGTTTTGGCACCTGCCTCGGTGCAGGAGCTTTTTGACTTCACTATTCGGGCTTTTAATCTGGCTGAGAAGTATCGCACACCGGTGATTGTGATGTCTGAAACGACCATAGCGCTTATGCGAGAAAAGCTGGTTATTCCAAAGCCGGATGAGATTGAAATTGTCAACCGCAAGAAGCCGGGTGTACCGCCGGATCAATTTGTGCCCTTCAGGGCCGAGATGAATGATGCCCCTCCGCTTCCGGATTTCGGTGAAGGTTATGGCATCCTTCACTCGCTGAATCCCCATGATGAAATGGGTTGGATCGCATGGGACCCGGAAGTATTTGACACGCTCTACCAACGTATCACTGGGAAAATTACAGCAAATTACGACGACATCGTTCGGGTTGATGAGTATTTTCTGGATGATGCTGAGATCGCCCTGGTCGCCTATGGCAGCGAAAGTCGCCCCGCCAGAGAGGCCGTGACAATCGCACGGAAAGAGGGAATTAAGGCCGGTCTGCTTAAATTAAATACCATTTGGCCCGTACCCGAAAAGCAGCTTGGGGAAATAGCCCGCCAAGCCGCAAGAGTGCTGGCGGTGGAAATGAATATCGGCAAGTACTCCGGCGAGATTGAACGTGTCTGCTGTGGGTGCTGCCCTGTGAGTCGCATAACCAAAAACAGCGGGCAAATCCATACCAGCAGCGAAATATATCAAGCTATCAGGGAGTCCCTAAATTGAAAAAACATCCGTTGTGGAAATATTTGCGTGATGGGTCTTTGCCACACTTTTTTTGCTCCGGCTGTGGAGTTGCCCAGATTTTGAATTTCTTTTTAAAGGCGGCGGACGAGATCAGTTTAGATTTCGATAAACTTGTGGGGATCGGCGGTGTTGGGTGCACGGCGCGGATTCCTGTTTACATGAAGGCGGATGTTCTTCACGGTGTTCATGGCAGAACGCTCCCGTGGGCAACCGGTATCAAGCTGCATAAGCCTGATCTGAAGGTAGTGATATTTGCTGGTGATGGCGATGCCGTGGCCATAGGGGGTAATCATCTGATCCATGCTGCCAGAAGAAACCTTGACGTCACGATGATCGTCGCCAATAACTTAACTTTCGGGATGACCGGCGGACAGATGGCACCGACCACCCCGCCAACCGTTAAGACAGCTACGACTCCCTACGGAAACCAGGAAACCCCTTTCGATTTGTGCAAGCTGGCCGTGACATCCGGCGCCACCTTCGTGGCCCGGTGGACGACTCATAAGCCCAAGAGGGCGATCCAATCGATTAAGAAGGCATTGCTTCATGAAGGATTTTCTTTTGTGGAGATCGTTTGTCAGTGCCCAACCAACTTCGGGCGCAGGGCGCTTTCCACTGATGACGCCGTAGAGTGCCTTGAATGGATAAAAGAAAATTCCGCCACCATTCGGCAAGCCGCCGAAATGTCGCCTGAAACATTGGTAAACAAGTTTGTGCTCGGCGAGTTTGTCGACGTCAACCGGCCGGTTTTTGCGGGTAGTTCTGTGCTGAATAAATAGGAGGGAGATCATGGAGGAAAGCCGTTTGAATGTGAGGTTTTGCGGCTTCGGCGGCCAAGGCATCGTTCTGGCTTCAATTATCTTCGGCACGACGTCAGTAAAAAAAGCAGGGCTCAACGCGGTTCAGATGCAGTCGTACGGCTCCGAAACCAGGGGGGGCGAGTGCCAGGCGGAAATCATCGTTTCAAAAGATAGCATCGAATCTCCCCTGGCAGACAATATGGACGTTTTGGTTGTTATGTCGCAGCCGGCTCTGGACAAATTTATGCCAACCCTAAGAGACGGTGGCGTTTTGATATACGATCCTGCATTCGTTGAGCCACCCAATAGAGAAGGCATTGACAGCATGGCGGTACCGGCGACCCGAATCGCGGATACTATCGGCGTTAAACTGGCGGCTAACATGGTCATGTTGGGCTACCTTCAAGGTCTGCTTGACATTTTTTCACAAGAAGATCTTTTGGATATCATTACCGAAAATGTACCGCAAAAATATCTTGATGCTAATTTGCAAGCTGCCAAGAACGGGATGGAATTGGTTGTCGGCAAGACAGGCATCAATTGTGGATAAAACATGTCATGTGGCTGTTAGAGTTCCAGGCAAAAAGGATGTTGGCAGAGCAGGAGATTCCCATTCCTAACAGCGTGCTTGTTAGGGAGGTCTCCGAGCTACAAAAGATTGCCTATCCGGTTGTGTTAAAGGCACAGGTTCCTGTGGGCGGTCGTAGCAAAGCCGGTGCGATCCAGCACGTATCTTCTATTGCTGAGGCCAAGGCCACAGCGAATACACTTCTTTCAATGGAAGTAAAAGGATACTCCGTTAAGGCCGTGCTGGCTGAGGAGATTTGTTGCATTGAAAAAGAATATTACCTCGCCTGTCTGAGTGACAAAGAATTGAATCGGCCCATGATAATCGCCAGCGCAGCCGGCGGCATAGATATCGAGATGATCACCAGAAAAAGCCCAAAAAAATTGGTAAAAAGGCATGTCGATCCTCTGGTGGGTTTGCAAGAATACGATTTCAGGGCGCTTGCCAAGGCCTTAGCGGTTACTGATGTAAACGGTATTGCAAAAATCATCAAAGGCATTTGGCGAATATTTCGTCATCAAGATGCCACCCTTGTGGAAATCAATCCTTTGGCTCAAACGTCATCCGGCCTTGTAGCGTTGGATGCCAAGATTGTTTTAGATGACAAAGCTGCTTTCCGTCATGCTGCTTTATATGACAAATTCAATGAGGAACAAAAAGCGATCGAAAAAAAAGCACTAAATGTATCTGAAGTTCTAGCTCGGGATGGGGGTATAACCTATGTGCCATTGGATGGAAATATCGGCATCATCGCCGATGGCGCCGGAACCGGAATGCTGACCCTCGATATGGTTTACGACATGGGGCAATTTCCATCCAATTTCTGCGAGATGGGGGGCATGGCAGCCGAGGAGATCGCTAAGAAGGCTATGGAAGTGGTGCTTGCCAATCAACGGGTAAAGGTCCTTTTGATTAGCCTGATTGGTGGCATGACACGCATGGATCAAATAGCCAAGGGCATCGCTGCTTATGTGCAAGACCACAATATGCCGGTACCAATTGTGGCGAGAATGTGTGGGACCAAAGCCGAAGTGGGTATTCCAATTCTGGAAGAGCTTGGGGTTCAGGTTTTTGAGGATTTAGAAGAAGCGGTGAATACAGCTGTCCGGATAGGAAAATCGTAAAATGGCTATTCTGATCAATGAAAATACACGGGTTCTTGTACAGGGAATCACCGGCAAGGTTGGTGCCTTTCAGTCTATAACTATGAAGGCCTACGGCACCAATATCGTAGCCGGAGTGACGCCCGGAAAAGGTGGGCTCGATCTGGATGGTATTCCAATTTACGACTTGGTGGAGGAGGCCATCCACAAGCACGATGTCAATGCCGCCATCAGTTTTGTACCGGCAAGATTCGCGAAAGATGCCGCCATGGAGGTTTTAGCTTGTGCAATTCCATTTCTGGTGCTTACGACCGAGGGCATTCCGGATAATGATGTCCTGGACCTGTTGCATTTCGCAAAGCTTCAGAATGCGATCGTCTTGGGGCCGGACACACCGGGGCTGATATCGCCGGGTAGAAGCAAGTTGGGCGTTCATCCCCACACCCTGTTCATGAGGGGTCCAGTGGGTGTTGTATCCAAGAGCGGATCATTGTCCTATGAGGTAGGTAGAATGCTGACCTTAGCAGGCATTGGTCAGTCCACGGTAGTGGGCATCGGTGGCGGGCCCGTTTGGGGACTTTCGCAACAGGCAACTCTTCAACTTTTCGAGGATGATCCTGAGACCGAAGTCGTTGTGTTATTGGGCGAAGTCGGCGGCAAACTCGAACACGATGCTGCCAGGTTCATTACCCATCAGATGAGCAAACCGGTGGTTGCCCTTATTGTTGGCAGAACGGCTCCAAGGGGCGCACAGATGGGACATGCCGGTGCCATCATCGAGGGCGATGAAGGCACGGCTGAAAGCAAAATCAATGCTTTAAAAGCGGCTGGGGCCTATATTGCTAAATCTGCACGCGAGATACCGGAAATCATTGGACGGATGGGAGTATAGCCATGGCGGTCTGGATTGCGGAAAATATATGTAAGGGATGCGGCATTTGTGTTTATCGGTGTCCAAAGGGGGTTTTAGCAATATCCGCTCGTAGAAACACAAGAGGGGTCAATGTTATTGAGGCGGTCAACCAAGAAAAATGTGTTGCCTGCGGGACATGCGAAATAAACTGTCCTGATTTAGCTATCTGTGCGATTAAAGAAAATGAAGCCGACGCTTCGTAGCTTTAGTTGAATTCTTTACTAATGGATTTTATGAAATTTAGACGTTTCCGGGAGCACCGATATATTAGGAGGCAAAAATGGGAAATATTTTAGATATCTGTGAAAAGGCGCTCAACGGCCCTATCATGAGAGAAGAAGATTTCGACAAAAATCGTTTCATGCCGACCGCCCTGCAGCTGGCCAGGGATACTGGTATTAAATTCGACAAAGAAAATCCAGTACCCCAGGATGATGCTGCTGCCGATAGGATTTTTGATGCGGCCAAAGAGCTGGTGGAACAGGCAGGTGTGTACTGTCTGAGCACTGCGCGGGTGATGCAATTTAGCCGGCAGGAAATCGAGACGGCGATTTGCAATGCTCCAGGGCAGGTGCGGGCCGGTGAGGGCAATGACGCGAAAGTTTTTGGTATGAGAAGACCTGATGAACCGAAGTGGCCCTGGTTTCAGGTAGGATCTGGAATTGTCTCCTCAGAGGTACAGTACGCAGCAAATATCGTTGAGGGGTATGCGTCTATTCCCGAGGTGAATTCGATCCAAATCCCCAGTTTGTCACGCATTAGAGGTATTCCCATTTCGGCAGGTGCGCCAACGGAATTTTACGCTGGAATCCTGGGTTTACGAACTGCCTTAGATGCTCTCAAGCGAGCCGGCCGGCCAGGGCTGCCTATCTTTAACCTTCACCCGACGACCGCCGTTGCGGTCACCAACATCGCTGCCAGTGCCCCGCAGTTCGGCAGCCGACTAACGGACGCGTGGTTGTGCGGAATGATTGCCGAGATGAAGGTGAGTTACGACACGCTCAATAAGGTGGCTTACCTGCATGCCTCAGGAGCAAATGTTGCAGCGGAATCCGGCCCCATGTTAGGCGGATATGCCGGTGGGCCTGAGGGCTTTGCCATATTATGCACCGCCTATTTAATAGCAGGTCAATTGGTCCATAAATGCCATTTGCAGCTCAATTTCCCAATTCATTTCATGCATTCATGTTCAAGCGGCCGTGATGTTCTATGGGGAGTATCCTTGGCCATCCAGGCTTCAAGTAGGAATATCGCCGTTCCGGTTCTCTGGGGACCCTATTGTGCGGCCGGACCGAACACCAAAATGTATATGTATGAGGCCGCAGCAATCTATCTGGCCTGGGTCACATCGGGTGCGCCCTGCGTCAATCAACCCCATCCTGCTAAGGCGGTTAAGGTAGACGGTATAACCCCATTGGAAGCCAAATTCTGCGTGGAACTCGGAAAGGCGGCTTCCAAGCTGACCCGAGCGCAGGCCAACGATCTGGTGATTCGAATACTTGAAAAATATGAGTCTCAGATAGCCTCACCGCCAGAAGGAGATCGCTATCAAGATTGTCATGACCCGGTCACAGGTAAACCCAATGATGCGTACGTAAAACTATATAACGACGTCAGGGAGGAGCTTGCCGCTGATGGGATACCTTTTTAATGGCGGGGTGTTTTTTATTCATCCGACCTCAACTCATAACGCAATTTAGAAAGTAATTATGATGAAGAAATTGAATAATATCGGCGCTCGGACCCTCAGGGAAAAAGCCTATCAAAGTATCAAAGAATCGGTACTGACCAACAAATTAATGCCGGGAGAATCTTTATCCACAGATTTGCTGGCAGAAAGCCTTGGCATCAGCCATACGCCGATACGCGAAGCGGTGGTTCGGCTTGCTGATGAGGGAATTCTCGATTACGAGCCAAACAAGAAACTTCGAGTTAGCAAAATTACTGCAAAAGATGTCAAGCAAGTCTATGAGGTTCGACGTCTTCTCGAAGTGCACGTTGCAAAATCAATAAAAGGCCATTTGAAAAAAAATCCAAAGCTTGTGGAAAGGCTTCAACATCTGAGAAAAAAAACCGAGAATCTATGTCGAAAAAACGCCAGGCCTTCAAGCTACTCCCAGGTAGACCTGGAACTTAATGAAATACTCCTATGTCTTATTCAAAACACGATACTGAAGGAGCTTTTCAATCTTGTTGGTGATCGTGCACTGAGAATCAGGACGTTTGTGGAAGCTACCGTAAAATCGATACCAAATGGATCCTATGATTTAAATGCAAGTGCACAAGAGCATTTACGGTTAATCAAAGCATTACAGAAAGGCGATATTGAGAAAATTGAGGCATCTATTGTCGATCACCTGAATAACAGTGAAAAAAGAACCCTGAAATCCATTGAAGGTTATTGAGATCTGCGCCATAAGGGCCATCCCTAACGTAACAAAAATTGAAGCGGCTATATCTTGCTGCATTCGCATATTTTGCGACAAACTCGATTGTAAAAGGCAATTTACCAGTTGCCACGGGAGGTAAAAATGGAAAAATCGCTGATCCTGGATAATTTGGCTAACGCCGTAATTACCGGAAAAAAAGATTTGGCCAGGGACAACGCCCGGGCCGTAATTGACAATAATATTGACCCATTGGAGGCCCTGGAACAAGGCATTTCCAAGGGCATGTTGACTGTTGGAGAAAAGTTTGAAAGCGGTGAATCTTATTTGCCGGAACTTATCATGGCTGCCGATGTTTTTAAGGTGGCCATGGAAATCCTTAAACCAGCCATCGAAGCCAATCAAACAGACATAAAAAAATCGGGCACGTTATTATTGGCCACCGTCAAGGGTGACGTTCACAATCTGGGAAAAAATATTGTGGCGACAGTAATGGAAACCCATGGTTTTGAAGTGGTTGACCTTGGCGTAGATCAGCCGACGTTGGACATTATTGATGCCGCCCAGGCAAATCAGGCGGATGTGATCGGCCTATCGGCGGTGATGACCACAACCATGCCGTATCAAAAAGAACTAATCGATACGCTGCAAGAATTGAAAATCCGCGAGCAGTTCATCGTGCTGGTTGGCGGCGGTCCTATCAACCAACAATGGGCTGACGAAATCGGTGCGGACGGATACGGTGAAACTGCCATGGATGCGGTAAACATTGCCACTCAGAAGATCAATGCCAAAAAAGCGGCAGTCGCCTTATAGAGGTAGACGATGGCAAAGTATTGTCCAAGCTGGGATCATGATACCCAAAAACGCCTTCACTACGAAACAATCAAAGTCTTGAAAAATATCGGTGTGCGGGTGGGCAGTGACAAGGCTCTGGAAATATTCCACGCCGGCGGTGCGGACATCAGGAGAGAAAAAAACGGCGGCATTGTCCGGCTGCCTGAGTATCTGGTGGGAGACTGCATCGGATGGGTTCCTAAAACGGTTGTTTATTACGGCAGAGACCAAAGCAAGGATTTTGATACGAAAAGTGGGAAGGTCGGGTTTTCTACCTTCGGTGAATGTGTGCAGATTATAGATCCTTACACCCGGAAAATTCGTCCATCTACCAAAGAGGATTGCGGCCATACCGGGAAGATTGTCGATTATTTCGATGATCTCACCGTCATGGAACGGGCGGTCTGCGCCACGGATAAAATGCCCGAGAGTCAATCGATCCACAATCTGGAAGCGCTGCTCAAGAACACATCCAAGCACATCATTATCGGGGCCGGAAATCGGGAGAGTTGGGAAACCATGCTCCGTATGGCTCATGTTGCTGCAGGGGGGAAAGAGAAATTTTGTGAAAGACCCATCATCACCTTTTCCGCATGCCCTTCAAGCCCTCTGACCCTGACAAAGCACACCTGTGAAGTAATTATCGAATGCGCTGGTGAAGGTGTCGGTCTCTGGCTAACATCCGCGGTGCTTGCCGGCGGAACAGGTCCCGTGACGCTGGCCGGTACCATCGTACAGCACAATGCGGAAATCCTGAGTGCTGTTGCGCTCACTCAGCTTACCGGAAAAGGGACGCCCTGCACCTATGGCAGCAGCACCAGCATCATGTATCTGAAAAACGCCTCCACGGCTTTTGGCGCTCCGGAATACGGCATGCTGGGCCGTGCTGCCGCCCAGATGGCCGATTTCTATGGGCTACCTGCCGCCATTGCCAGCGGTGTCACGGAGAGCAAAAGCCTCGATGCTCAGGCCGCTTATGAAACGGCCATCAACCTGACCCAGGTGGCCATGTTCCGTCCCCCCATTATTTATGGCGTGGGGAGTATTGAAAGCGGACTGACATTTGACCATGCCAAGGTCGTTTTGGACTGTGAGCACATCCGGCACCTGCAGATGGCCATGCAAAGGATTCCGGTGGACGAATATCAACTGGCATACGACCAGATACGAGAGGTCGGGCCGGGCGGCACCTATCTGCTTCGGAAAGAGACTTTTGACAACATGAGAAAGCAGTCCGATGTAACAGTTTTCGACAGAAATCCACGGGCGACCTGGGAGGAAAAAGGATCTCCCAGCGCCCTGGAAAATGCCTATCAGAAGGCAATCGATGTCATCGAAAGTCATAGGCCGACACCGCTTCCGGATGGCGCAGAGCAAACCATCGCGGAGCTTGTCAATGAATTTGAGGTCAAAATTTCATTTGAAGAATGCCACGGAAACTTCATAACGGGACGATGAAAGGAACCAAGTAAAAATGAAGCAACTAGATATCAACTGCGATATGGGTGAAAGTTTCGGCCGTTATAAACTGGGGATGGATGAGGAGGTCATCCGCCTCATCAGTTCTGCCAATGTCGGCTGCGGATTTCATGGCGGTGATCCCCATGTGATGCGAAAAACCGTTGCCCTTGCCAAGGAAAATGGCGTCGGCGTCGGGGCCCACCCGGGGCTGCCGGATCTTCTGGGATTCGGTCGTCGGAAAATGGATATCACACCCCAGGAGCTGGAGGACTTTTTTGTCTATCAGATCGGCGCGCTGAGGGCGTTTTGTGATGCGACCGGAGTTAAACTCCAGCATGTCAAAGCGCACGGCGTGTTGAGCGGGATGGCCGAAAAAGATGAAAAAATTGCAGAAGCCATCTGCCTGGCCATCAGCATGCTGGACAAAGACATTAAATGGCTGACCTACTCCGGCACAAAAACAAGGCCAATCGCCGAATCCATGGGATTGCAGGTGGTTGAGGAATGTTATGCTGACCGGGCCTACAATGCGGATCTTTCGCTTGTTGCCAGAAAAAAACCTGGCGCTGTCATCAAGGATCTACCCGAAATTAAAAGACGTATCACGCAGCTGGTAACCGAAGGCACCATCGCCACTATCGACGGTAAGGTCATAGAAATGAGCTTTAAGTCCATCGCTGTCCACGGCGATACACCAGGCGCGCTGGATCTGGTGCGAGAGATCAGGGCGACCTTGGAAGAAAACCAGATTCAAATCAAGCCGATGAGCCAGATGACAGGTTGAGCGATGAGTGGAAACAATATCAGTTACCCTATAATCCGACCTTTGGGAGAGGACTCGGTTCTAGTCGAGTTCGAAGCCAAGGTCGATCTTGAAATCAACCGTAAGGCTCGACGGCTGGTTCACGGTTTGGAACAAGCCAATCTCGCCGGCCTAAAAATGGCAATCCCGGCCTATCGGTCGGTCAGTGTTTATTTTGATCCGTTTATAGCCACAGCAAGCCAAATCATACGGGCGGTCGAAACGATCTCTACTGACCTTTCTCAACAGGAAGAGCTACCGGCTCGGCTGTTTAGATTGCCAACCGTTTATGGCAGTCACCACGGTCCGGATTTAGATCGAGTAGCCGATGTGACTGGACTGAGCCCGAATGAGGTGATTAATATCTGCTCCACGATAAGACTTCCGGTTTTTTTCTTGGGATTTATTTGTTCCCAGGCCTACCTGGGAGGTGTTCCTAAAGTGATTCAGGTTCCTCGCCACGACAGCCCCCGGCCGCTGGTCCCGGGTGGGTCATTTGGTATAGCAGGCCCTCAGGCTAATATTCTGGCAGTTGATTCACCGTCAGGTTTAAGTTATCTCGGCCGAACTTTTGTGAAGGTTTTCAATCCGTCGACATTTCCGCCGACAGCTTTTCGACCTGGTGACCAAGTCCAATGTCCGGCCGTAAACGAGGATCAGGCCTTGGCAGCAGGAAAAAAAGGTATGGAGGAGTTTATTGAGCCACTTTGAACTATTAAATCCGGGCTTTCTGACAACTTACCAGGACTTGGGTCGGCCGGACATGCTTAAGTTCGCACTGGCTCACTGCGGCGCAATGGATGAGACTTCATTGCGTTTGGCTAATCTGCTACTTAATAACTCTGAAGGGGCAGCTGCTTTAGAAACAACGGCCATGGGACTCACTGTAAAGGCTCTTGATAAAGCACTGATAGCCGTCACTGGCGCGGACCTCGGTCTAGAGCTGAACGGAAAATCGGCCCCGATGTGGACCGTGCTTCAACTTGAAGTCGGAGATGTGGTCCGTTTCAAAGGTAAAAAAAAAGGACTAAGGTCCTACCTGGCCGTGGCCGGTGGGTTCGATGCCCCTGTCATCCTTGGGTCCAGGTCGGTCTATCTCCGTGGTGGAATGGGAACGGCTCTCAAAAAGGGTGACCTCATTCGGTCCCTACCGCTGGAAAATCAGGCACCCCGGGCAGGAAGAAGCCTGGCAGATGAGTTTCAACCCACCCTGGATCTCACGCTGCCTATCCGGGTCTTGCCCGGACCTCAATTTGATTACTTCACCCGCAACGGCCAAGAAACATTCACAAAATCGGTTTACTCCATTTCGTCGATTTCAGATCGGCAAGGCTGCCGTACTGAAGGGCCGACAATCGAGAGGAACCGGGGTCCCGATATCATCACGGATCCCATTCCCCTGGGCAGTATCCAGGTGCCCGGCAACGGATTGCCCATTATACTTCTAAAAGATGCTCAGGTTACAGGTGGCTATGCCAAAATAGGCCTGGTGGCTCGGGTGGATTTAGATCGGGTCGGTCAATTATCTCCCGGAGATAAAATCAGATTCAAGTTGATCAGACGAGAAGAGGCTCTTGATCTTCTAAAAAATCAGGTCCAATTACTCGTCAAAGCACGGCAGACCCTTGGCGATGTAAGCAGAGCGTAGAAGGGATAAGGAGTGGTCTATGAAATATATTCCAAAATTAGATGATCCTGCGGGCAAGGCTCTGGTAATCATTGACATGCAAATAGAGGACAGTCCCCAAGGGTTTTGGCAAGCCTATAACTGGAACGCCACAGTCGCCAATTCTCAAAAGGTTCTTAACGCCTGTCGAAACAAGGCATATCCAGTGGTACACCTGATGGTCGCCCGAAGACCGAATGGTATCGATTGCCATCCTTTTGATCTGAGGGATGAAAAAGGAAAACCTATCTACTCGGTTGATGGAACTGAAAATTGTCAAATCGTTGATGCGCTGAAACCGCTTAAAGATGAAATAATTGTTAAAAAACAGCGGTTTTCGGCGTTTTATCAAACCAATTTATCTCTTATTTTAAAAGGACTCAATGCAGCTCATTTAATTATGATGGGTGTGTTTACCGATTCTTGCTTTCTAACTTCTGTCTATGACGCCTTTACCAGGCATTATACGATTTCAATCGTCAAAGATGCATGTACGGCGGGAACTAAAGCGGCGCATATGACGTCCATGCTCGATATGGCGAACTGGATTTATGGCTGTAGCATCTTTAATGCGGAACAAATCGTAAACGCAATAAATGGTGAGAATTATAAAGCTTGGTTCTGGGATCAGCCAAATTCCATGAAATATGAAATCGATACGATCGAAGAAATGTATTCCAAGCTTGACGAATGATAATTGTCCGTTGTGCTGAAAGTAAGCTCTCGCGGAATTTTGAAATCTTTTCAGAAAAGGGGGTGATATCATTATAAACAAACGCCACAGGCTATTTGTCAGGGTGAACGTTTAAATGAAAGGAGGATTCAAATGTTACAATTAAAAGAACTTGAGGAAATGCTATTTCAGGGAAAACTTAACCGCCGCGAGTTTATCGCGCGGGTATCGGCCTTAGGGTTGACGGCGGCAATGTCTCCGGCGCTGTTGTCGACACTCGCGCACGCTTCGGGTCCTAAAAAGGGTGGTCGGTTGAGAATCGGTTGCGCCGGCGCGCAAACCAGTGATTCGCTGGATCCAATAACCGTATCAAATCTGATGACGGAAAGCCTCACCTGGCAACTCAGGAATTGCCTTGTTGAGGTTGACTATAAGTCTAATCCGGTTCCCGAATTGGCCGAAAGTTGGGAGGCTACGCCTGATGCGAAGAAGTGGATTTTCAAGATACGCAAGGGTGTTGAATTTCACAATGGCAAAACCATGGATGCCGAGGATGTGATCTTTTCCATCAACCATCACCGCGGAAAAGATTCTAAGTCTCCCGCTAAAGTCATCGTTGATCCTGTCAAAGAGATCAAGATGGAGGACAAGCATACTGTAGCGTTTATGCTCGAGGAAGGCAATGCCGACTTCCCTTTTCTGATGAGCGACTATCACTTGCAAATTGTACCCAGCGGAACCACAGAATTTGAGAAAGGCGTCGGAACCGGCGGCTACATGCTTGTGAGCTTTGAACCGGGTGTAAGATCTTTAACCAAACGGAATCCTAATTATTGGAAAGAGGGACGAGCTCACTTCGACGAGGTGGAAACGATAGGAATTAACGATGTTAATGCACGAACTAACGCTGTGAAGACAGGCCAAATTGATGTCATGACGCGCTGTGATGTAAAGACCCTTCACCTGCTGGCAAAAGCACCTGGGATCCAGGTGGTCGAGACTAACGGAACAAAGCACTATACCATTCCAATGCAGACCGATATTTCGCCTTATGACAACAATGACGTGAGGTTAGCATTGAAATATGGGATTGACCGTGAGCAGATGCTAAAAACGATATTGCGTGGCCGAGGTATAATCGGCAATGACCATCCAATTTCGCCAGCGAATCGGTATTATGCCTCAGAATTACCCCAGCGAGAGTTCGACCCGGATAAGGCAAAGTTTCATTTGAAAAAGGCTGGCATTACGGATCATACCTTCAAGCTGCATACGGCTGATGCGGCATTTCCGGGTGCTGTCGATGTGGCAATTCTTTACAAAGAACAGGCCGCCAAAGCAGGTATCAAGATAGAAGTGGTAAGAGAGCCGATGGATGGATACTGGGACGATGTCTGGAGAAAAAAGGAGTGGTGTTTCTCTTACTGGTGGGGTCGTCCTACTGAAGATTGGATGTTTTCTACCACCTACGCAACCGGTGCTAGCTGGAACGAATCTGACTGGAAGCACGAGGGGTTCAACAAACTGCTCAAGGAAGCGCGCTCCGAGCTTGATGAGAAGAAAAGGCGTGAGATGTATTTCGAAATGCAAAAAATAGTGAGTGATGAGGGCGGCTCCGTCATTCCTCTATTTCCAAGCGATGTTATGGCGGCTACCACCAAACTCAAATATGAAAATGTGGCGGCAAATATTGAATTGGATGGTTTAAAGCTCCATGAACGCTGGTGGTTTGAGTCTTAAGTGTTACCTTAGCATTAATTATACAAGGCCGAATGCACTGCATTCGGCCTTAATTGATTTTTTGGGCTTGTTTGCATCGTTGATGGTTTTACTCACCTAATTTATTGTCAGCAGCTTCAGCTCCCGATGTTTCTCTAGGAAAGATGTTTCTTAAAAAACGACATCGTACGTTCCCAGGCGATTTTGGCCTGCTCTTCATTGTAACGGGGTGTCGAATTGTTATGGAAGCCGTGACGGGTACCTTCATAGGTATACATAACAAAATTTTTCTGGTTCTCTTCCAGCGCTTTGCGGTACGCCTCGCGTGAAGCGTTTACCCGAGGGTCATTCTCCGCATACTGAATCATCAGCGGCGCTTGAATTTTGGCAACATCTTCAGTTGCCGGGGCGCGACCATAAAACGGAACACCGGCATCCAGGTCAGCACCCAGTCTGACGGCAAGATTATTGACAACCCCACCCCCATAGCAGAAGCCGGTTGCTCCCAGCTTGCCGGTGGACAACTTGTGGCCTTTTAAGAATCTGGCACTGTTCAACATGTCGGTAAAGAGTTTGTCACCATCCAAAGACTTTTGCATGACTTTTCCATCGTCATCGTTTCCGGGGTAGCCTCCGATGGGGGCGAGCCCATCCGGTGCAAGTGCGAGAAAACCTTCAACCGCGGCACGACGTGCCACATCTTCTATGTAAGGGTTTAAGCCTCTATTTTCATGAATCACCAGCACGGCGGGAAAAGGTCCGTCACCGGCAGGCTTTACCAAATATCCGCGCATCTTGCCTGAGGTGCCGCCCGGAGAGTCATACTCAACATAACGGGCCTTGATCCGTTCATCGGTAAAGGAGATTGTTTGCGCTTCAGCATAGCGCGGCAGCAGAGCTTGCGCCATAGCGAGGCCTGCCCCGCCGACGACCGCCAGCGCCGAGGCTTTGTTAAAAAAATCACGCCTTGTCATCTGGGTGTGGCAGTATTCATCGTATAAGTCGTATACCTTGGGATCGATAGTATCCTTTTTCATAAGCGCCTCCTTAGACATAATTAATGCCGGATTTGATATTATAGCAAGGTTGAATATTTCATATGGATATTTCAATCTGGGGATCAGAGCGTCTTTGCAACCGCAATGATTAGCGTATCCTACCGGTCAAACATCTGTTTTTCGTTTTCAACGGCGATCTGCCTGGTCACTTTTTCGGGTGTTGGGCCAACCAATTTCTATCAAACAAATGTGACCAGAAACAATATGGAATTTAATAGCTTTTTCACCTTGGTCTATGATTAGTCCTTCCGCTCTATATGTCAACGCTCTATTGACAAATAATCGCAAGAAATAGAATTCTTGTTTGTATTTTTCTCCCGATTTCAATTTTAGGGGATTAAATGTTGACAATGCAAAACCCATTGTTGTACCAATTATGTCATTTAGCTGGACCGGGCAGCAAATACAAAACCAATTCGTTTCGGATTTTACCGAGCACCCCGAGCTGGCCGCATGACCAACGGCTTAAAATGCGATGATGAAATTCACCTATAACTTGATGCATATATTCTTAACTTTTCACGCCATTTTTGTTCCGATAATCTGAAAAAAGGTATAAAAATAGGATAAACGTTACGGCCCCCCATTATGCGTATTTTTACCATACTAGCCTTAAGCTAGTTGCGGCTCGGGGCCAAAAAAACATACCCAAAAGGAGGAGGAAAGCCAAATGAAACTAGGTAAGTGGACAAAAGCGATGGTGGGTGTGCTCGCCCTGGTCATGTGCCTGGCACCCATGGCATTGGCGGGTGGCGTTCTGAAGGTGGCAGTCAGCGATGAACCCCCGGCCCTTGACCAGCAGGTCATAACCTCGGATCTGGCAACCATGATTGCCCAGCACATGTTCGAAGGTCTTTACACCTTTGATTCCACCTACAAGCCGGTACCCATGCTGGCCGAAGGCGCCGACGTGACGAACGGCGGAAAGCTCATCTCCCTGAAACTTCGTCAGGGCGTCAAGTTCCACAATGGCGGCGAGATGACCAGTGCCGATGTGGTGGCCTCCTTGCAGCGCTGGGGTAAGTTCGGCTCCCGTGGTCCGGTGCTTTTCGCCACCATCGAGAAAGTGGAAGCCGCCGGCAAGTATCAGGTCGACCTTTACTTCAAAGAGGTATTCGGCCCCTGGCAAAGCATGTTGGCCTTCATTAACGGCGGTCCGGTGATCCATCCCAAGGCCATCATGGAAAAAGCCGACAAAAAACCTATCGATATCAAAGACTACATCGGCACTGGCCCATACAAGATGGGCCGCTGGAACCCCGGCCGTTTTGTCGAGCTGGTCAAATTTGAGGAATACGCCGCTCGCAGTGATGCGGCCAATGGGTATGCCGGCCAGCGTGTTGCCAAAATTGACACGCTGCACTTCATCCCGGTGCCAGACGTCTCCACCAGGATCAATGGCCTAAAAGCAGGTGACTATCACTACGCCGAACAGATCCCCGGCGATCTTTTTGATGACCTGGATAAAGACCCTATCGTCAATACCGTGGTCAACACCGGTCCCATCTTCGGCGAGATGTTTTTCAACAGCAAAGAAGGCATCATGAAAGGCAACTACAAGCTTCGCCAGGCGGTGCAGGCTGCGATGGATTTAGAACCAGCTCTTATGGCTGCCATCGGCCCCAAGAGCCTGTGGGCCGCCAACGGCTCCATCATGCCCAAGGGCACATTCTGGTACACCGAGGCCGGTGTGAAGAATTACAGCCAGGGCGATGCCGATTTGGCCAAAAAGCTGGCCGAGGAAGCCGGCTACAAGGGTGAAATCATCAAGTTCATGGTCTCCACCGCCTATCCCCACCACTACGACACCGCTGTGGTGGTAGCCAAGCAGATGTCCCAGGCCGGTTTCAAAGTGGATCTGCAAATCTATGACTGGGCCACTCTGATCTCCAAACGCGGCAATCCCAAGATGTGGGACATGTTCTTCACCCACCATGGTTTCGTTCCCGATCCCATCCTATTTTCTTTTATGAGCGAGACCTACCCCGGCTGGTGGGCCACCAAGGAAAAATTGGACCTTAAAGCGGCCTTTACCTCTACCACCGACCAGGCCAAGCGCAAAGAGATTTGGAGCAAACTGCAAAGCCTGATGTATGACCAGGTGCCCATAGTGAAAAACGGTGACATCTTCACCTACAACATTGCCACTCCCAAACTGACAGGCGTGGGAAAATCCTCCTTGATTTGGCCTCAATTCTGGAATTGCGAGATTAAGTAACCAGACCGGTGCGGTTCCAATTTGGGGCCGCACCATTTACTGATCGTTGTCTCCAATAATTTCAGAACTACTGATTCTTACTACAAATTTTTTAGGTTCTTAAAATATCAGAACCTTACGAGAATTTTTTCCGATTGATGTCAGGAGCCCTGAATTTTGCTATGATGGGACAAGGGGTTACCAAGCAACGGAGGTGAAACTGTAACGTGTTCACCTATATCTGCAAAAGGGCCTTGAGCATGATTCCCACGCTGCTTATCAGCGCGGTGATCATCTTCTCTTTTATTCATTTGATTCCCGGCGATCCCGCCTCGGTGATGCTTGGCGAGCAAGCCACACCTGAACAAGTAGAAGCGCTCAAAGAGCATTTGGGATTAAACCAGCCCCTGTATGTTCAATTCATCCGCTGGCTGGGCAATGTGTTCCAGGGAGACCTGGGCCAGTCGGTATTTTTCCAGGAGCCGGTTACCAAGGTTATCGCCTCCGGCGCCGAGACCAGCCTATGGTTGGCCAGCATCTCCATGGCCCTTATTTTGGTTTTCGGCATTCCCATCGGCATGCTTTCAGCCATTAAATACAACAGCTTTTGGGACCAGGCCGTTTCCGGCGGCGCCATGTTTGCGGCTGCGGTGCCCACTTTCTGGCTGGGCCTGAACCTCATGTTTGTGTTTGCGGTGGTGTTGGGGTGGTTTCCCAGTTCAGGTTTCCCTTCCATACTGGAGAGCGGTGACTTCACCCACCTGCGGTATTTGATTCTGCCCGCCGTTACCTTGGCCGCGCCCAACTCCGCCCTGATAATCCGCCTGGTTAGAGCCAGCATGCTGGATGTGATGAAGGACGACTATGTGCGCACCGCCAGGGCCAAAGGACTTTCCGAGTGGGCGGTAAATTTACGGCATGTCTTCCGCAACTCCCTATTGTCCATCGTAGCCACCTTGGGTTTCACCTTTGTGGCCCTGGTCTCCGGTACGGTGGTAACGGAAACCGTGTTCTCTTTGCCCGGTATCGGCAGGCTGGTGGTGCAATCGGTGCTCAGGCGCGACTACCCGGTGATTCAGGGCGTGATCCTGGTTATCGTGTTGGTGTACCTGGTCATCAATTTGATAGTGGATATCCTCTATACCTACCTGGACCCCCGGGTGAAATACGATGATTAGCCAATGTTTAAGTTACTTCAACAGCTATATAAAAGGAAAGTTGCATTCGCAGGCTTTGTATTCATAGTTGCCCTGGCGTTTTCAGCCTTGTTGGCGCCCTGGGTTTCCGGCTCCGACCCTTTAGCGATCAACCCCATAGACCGGCTGCAGTCCCCCAGCGCATCTCACTGGTTTGGCACAGACAACTTCGGTCGCGACACCTGGTCCCGGGTTGTTTACGGGGGCCGCATGACCGTGATTACCGGCTTGGGGGTGGTGATATTTGCCATATTCTTCGGGGTGCTGTTCGGCACCTTGTCCGCCTATTACCAGGGCCTGGGCTTGGTGCTGATGCGCATGGTGGATGTGATGATGGCCTTTCCACCGCTCCTGTTGGCCCTGGTGCTGGTCTCCATCCTCAACCCCAGCGTAATCAACGTCATCATCGCGGTGGGTATCACCTATCTGACCACCACTGCCCGGATCATATACAGCCTTACCCTCAAGCTGCGCGAGGAGCCTTTTGTAGAGGCAATCATCTCGGCAGGGGCCGGGCACTTCCGAGTCATCGCCCGGCATATCATCCCCAACCTGATTTCTCCCATCATCGTGCAGGCGACCTTTATCTTTGCTTTCGCATTGTTACAAACAGCCGCTCTGGATTTTCTGGGTGTGGGCCTGCCGCCTGAAATACCAAGCTGGGGAAATATGCTAACCGAAGCCAGGATGTACATCACCCGGGCGCCTTGGCTCTTGTTTTTCCCGGGCATTATGATTGTGTTGACCGTGCTCTCCCTGAATTTGGTGGGAGATGTATTGCGCGACCGTCTTGACCCCAGGTTCCAGGATGATGTGGGCTAAGGGCTATCTGACTTATGGGTAAAAAGGTTGAAAACCTGCTGGAAATAAAAGATCTTAAGGTGTGCTTCCAGACCGAAAACGGCCTGGTGCAGGCCCTCAGGAATGTCAGCTTTGAGGTGCGCCAGGGAGAAGTCCTGGCCCTGGTGGGTGAGTCCGGCTGCGGCAAAAGTGTGACCGCCCTGTCGGTAATGGGACTGTTGCCCCAGCCCCAGGGCATCATCAGCGGAGGGAGCATCCATTTCCAAGGGCGCGACCTGGTTCGCCTGCCTCGCAAAGAGCTGCGCAAATACACCGGCAACGAGATATCCATGATCTTTCAAGAGCCCATGACCTCTTTGAATCCGGTGTATACCGTGGGCTATCAGATTTGCGAGGCGATACGCCAGCACAGTCGCATAAATAAAAAGGCCGTCCGCGACCACACCATTGAAATGTTGGATAAAGTGGGCATCGCCGAGGCCGGGAAACGCTTTAACGCCTATCCCCACCAATTGAGTGGCGGTATGCGGCAGAGGGTCATGATCGCCATGGCGCTTTCCTGCAATCCCCGTCTGCTCATCGCCGACGAGCCCACCACCGCCCTTGATGTGACCATCCAGGCCCAGATTCTGGAGCTGATGATAGAACTCAACCAGCGCATCGGTATGTCCATGATCATGATTACCCACGATTTGGGGGTGGTGGCCGAGATAGCTGAGCGGGTGGCGGTGATGTATGCCGGACGTATCGTCGAAACCAGCCAGGTCGTGCCCTTGTTCACCAATCCCTCGCACCCATACACCTGGGGCCTCTTGGGC
>JARFPZ010000680.1 GCA_029288035.1 Desulfosarcina sp. | reverse complement strand
CGTGATAAAGCCTTGGTTGCTTTTGGAGC
Organism: Desulfosarcina sp.; assembly: GCA_029288035.1. Taxonomy (GTDB): domain Bacteria; phylum Desulfobacterota; class Desulfobacteria; order Desulfobacterales; family JAFDCJ01; genus JAFDCJ01. The sequence continues at coordinate 4,861 of JARFPZ010000680.1, read as the reverse complement.
TGCAGCAGCTGCCCGTTGTCAGTACTGAACGCCCTTCCATACTGAGCAGTTACGGCTCGGTGGGATAGACGATGACCAAATCCAGGAGGCTTCTTATGCAGCTCTCCAGACTGTTGGTTTTAGCGCTTACCTGCATGGTATTGGTTATAGTCTCAGTCGTTGGTTGGAGGAGTTGAGTGGGGCAGTTGAATATATCAAAGGTCAGAGTGGGTAACATTACGAGGGTGAATCCTATCACATGGATTTGCCCTTTCCTTTGGCGAAGACCCATGTTTGTCGGGTCCGCTTTAGTTTGGTCCTATAACAGAAGGGAGGTAGTTTGTCCGCACAGTTAAATGTTGCAATGCCTACTTCTATGTAACACAACTGACAATGCGCTGCTAAAACCTCTGATTTCTCTCCAACAAAGGTTGAACACTCAAACAACATTAAAATTTGTGATATTAACCATTCCGATTTTTTTGTATCCGGTGCTGTTTTCTGCTATTTTAACTTTGTAAGCACCCGTATTTTAATGATTTCCAAAACTTATCTTCATCAATTTCGATAAACGTCGAATTAAAACTTATGGCAAGCTATTTACACCCCAGCTTTTCCATACGCCCACCTTTTAAGCTGCCACATTGTATCACTAACCAATTCATATTATTGACAATTATCAATCTTATCCTTATTTTTGTGCGATAAAGAGTTGATAAATTTCTTACCAAAGCTCCTTTGCCGCAGAGATCCGAAGCTCTGAACCTATCCCTGAACTGAGTCGAATCCGGATCAGAAAATCCTCAGACTTAAACTACATTCCTACTGACAGTTAACAATCATAGACCCTTAACCTTCGTGGAGAAAGCCATGACGAAGGGTTACCAGAAGATATTAAAGTTGAACCGCTCAACGTAGGCCGTAATAGCGCATCGTTTTGCACATTTGCTGAATCTCTTTTTATTAACTCAAAATTCATAGATGAAAGGGGGTAAATTATGAAAAGGAGAAAAAAAATCAATTTTTCCACGGTAGGGTTTGCATTACTATTGGCGGTTTTTACTATTTCCATTGTTTTAATGCCTGTTCAAGCAGAGGCGAGAAACATAAAAGTAGGGGTTATCGATTGCTACAGCGGCCCTGCGGCAGTTTACGGTAAAGATGCCCTTAATGGGTTTAAATTGGCTTTACAGGAAATAAATACAAAAGGGGTATTGGGCAAGAAAATCGAATTTACCACTCGCGATACGAAGTTTAAGGTTGATATTGCCCTGAATATGGCAAAAGAATTGGTGTTGAGGGAGGAGGTCGATGTTCTGGTCGGCACCATCAACAGCGGTGCTGCTTTGGCGGTATCCGAAGCTGTTGCCAAAAAAGAAAAGGTGCCGTTTATTGTCTGGATTGCTAAAAGCGAAAACATTACGGGTAAAAAAGGACACCGTTATGTTTTCTCCGCTGGAGAAAATACCGCCATGGCCGGAAAATCGGGTGGTGTTGCTTTATCTGAAAAACCGTACATCAAATATTGGATTGCCGGAGACGATTATGAATACGGTCATGCGCTTGCAGACGCCTCCTGGCGCAATTTAAAAGCTCGGAAGCCCGAGGTGGAATTGATAGGAAAATCCTGGTGGAAACCCGGCGAACCCGATTTGATTCCTTACATTACTTCAATATTGGCGGCGAAGCCCGATTCCGTTATTTTTTGTACCGGCGGGCGCAGCATGACCAATATCATGAAAACCATCAAAGCCACCGGTATGGTCCAAAAAGTCCCGGTCTATCTTCATTCTGCAACCGACCACGCCGTGCTGAAGCCGCTTGGGCTGGAGGCCCCCGAAGGTGTCATGGGAACCGCGGATTATCACTTTTATTTTCCAGATCTTTCTGCCAACAAACGGTTTGTTAAAGCATTTAGCGACGCTTATGTGAATCCGCCTGGTTTCCCGGCATTTCATGGTTACAACACCGCTAAGTTCATTGCCGCAGCCTATGAAAAGGCTGGATCTGTTGATAAAGAAAAATTTATCGATGCCATGGAGGGGCTTAAAATCGACAGTCCGGTGGGGAAAATCGAAATGCGTGCCTGTGACCATCAGGTCATTTTGCCCATGTATCTCGGTGTAACCAAATTGTCCCCAAAAAAGGGTGTTGCCATCTCTACAGATATCCATACCTTGCGCGGTACCGAGGTCATGCCCTCATGCAAGGAGATTATGGAGGCGCGCTCTCAATAAACAGTAGTCCGTTGATACCTGAATCTTACAGAATTCAGGTATCAACCTGTCCGTCTGGCTCGGATAGGGAGAAAAAAGATTAAAGTTTAGGTCGCTTTTCAATTTGTTTGCAATAAAAAAGTCAGAGTCGTTGGCTCTGCCTTTTTTATTCCTCAGCTTTTATCTTAATTTTCCATACCGAGGCTGTTATCATTTCAACCAATATTTACTTAGCCCTGATTGCATGTATCTGCTATTTTAACATTTTAAACGCCCGAATTTTTAAGATTTCCATACGGAACTATATACGAAAAAAAGGTAAAAATACTTAAGCGTCTGAATAAATATGAAAATATTCCATGAATCGTTTTCGTTCGGTCGTCTCGCAATCCCTTAATTTAAGCGGACGAATCAGACGCTACCTTTTTATTGTATATAAACCCGTTTCCATAAGATATCTGCAAGGATTTCAATAGTTTTTATATTTCAGAGAATGGCAAGCTATCGTCTGCAGGGGATCTGTCAAATTCGGGGTAAATTTACAGCATATCTGCAATATTGCCGTGGTCAAGAGAATCTCAATCTAAAGGTAATTGGCTGATATTCAGTTTCTGCCAAACAGAGGTTTTTAATCTGTCAAATGTTAGGCTGATTTCATTGTTATGACAGGTATAAACATCCACAGCATTGCATAATCAGCACTCTCACTTCAAATGCTCATCAAAAAAGTTCCAAATGGGGTTATCCTTGGAAAAGTCTACCAGCTCATGTACACGGTGCCCTGTATTTTTCTTCAATATTAACGTGTGAGAAGCTCCTTTCTCTTTCATCATAGAATCGAGCAACTCTGCTTGCGATGTCGGTACATAAGGGCTCAAATCACCGTAAATGCTAAGAATGGGTGGGGCATTTTTCCTAACATAGGTGACGGGGCTCGCCTTTTTGTATACTTCTGGCACATTCTTTGGTGAACCTTCAAGGAAATTTATCTTAGGCCAATATTTTCCCCAGTGATACCAGCTAATAAAGTCGGTAACTCCAACCAAGCTGACCACAGCCTGTACGCGACTTGAATATTTTAAATCTCCACATTCACCTTCAAGCCCGTCCGAGGGGGTGGTTAAACCAAGCATTAGGGCTAAATGTCCACCTGCGCCATGCCCTGCTGTTCCAATGCGGTCAGGGTCTATACTGTATTTTGCTGCATTAGCTCGTAACCAACGAACCGCACATTTCACATCATATATTTGAGCTGGAAAGGCATTTATCACCTTACCGTTCTTGTCCAATCTGGCATGTCGATAGGCAATTGAAACAGCCACATATCCTCTTTTTGCGGCTTCTTTAATGCCGGTATGAAAATAAGTCCGAGATCCTGTATACCATGAACCACTATGTATGAAAACCAGAGCGGGGATAGGTCTTTTCTCTCTCGCTGGACGAGCAAGATCAAGTTTAAGTTCATAATCATTCCCTTTGCCGTAAACTAAGTCTTCTTCCAGTAAGTAAGAATGTTTATCTTCTGTCCCCGCATATACAGAATGACAGACCACAATTGAGAGCAGGAAGAAACCCAATAATACCCTCAACACACGTTGCATCTTTAGATATATCATTGTTTTACCTCCTTGCAATTTCGTCCTATGGAATTGACGGCTTTTCAACAAGTTACTATTACTATTTTGCATAGACATAACTTGAGCAGTTTATCCATGACAAATACTATCGAAACGATTTTGAAAAAATGGGGAAGTAATAACGTTTGAGTTTAAAAAATATTCGGAATGAGGATCAGATGCAACACCGTTAGTGTGAGATCTTTTTTAGTAATCGAAGTCAAATTGGATAAGGAGCTTCACCCCAAAGATTAATCGATGTTATAATATCAAAGTTTAACCAGAAGGCAACACTTTTTTGACCACACAAAACTCAAGATTACGACGTAATCGTTACTTCACGGCAGTGCATATAGCTCCAACAAAGCTTGAATAATCAGCGGCCATGAACATTTAAGATATCATCTCTCCCGGTTTTCGGACTGCTGGTAACGCTAACTTCTATTTATTTTAACTCTGTAAGTGCTCGAATTTTTACGACTTCCAAAACTTATCATAATTAATTTCGATAAATGCCGAATTAATGATCAAAGCAAGAAAATTTACGCTCTTGCTCCCTATGAATTCGCCATTTTATTACTGTAATGTAGACTTTTTTTCCCTTGACAAACGATGGTAAAATCAGGTAAACATGAATCGAATCATCCTAAACCACTTCGTTTTGACCGGAAGCGAAACGCTGAACGTCGCCTGATTTGCTCTGTTGATCTCATCTGGAACCGAATGCTGAGTTCCTACTCCTCCTGAATCGAAACGACATCCGACTTCAATTACTTCCAACAAACAGTTCCTTTTAACCCTAAACTGCGTAGAGATAGCCATGAAAAAGGGTTACCAGAAGATGCCGATGCAAAAGCCTCCAGGGGGCCTTATGCTTTATGGAGGCATGCAATAAATCGAAGTATTTTATGACTTAAAGTTTTTAAATTATCTCAGCTTAAAATGAATGAAATGAAAGGGGGCAAACTATGAGAGTATTATTTGTTGCAGCCTTATGCATTTCTTTAATGTTTTATGCAGACACGACCCTTGCGGAATCTGATGAGATTT
>JARFPZ010000371.1 GCA_029288035.1 Desulfosarcina sp. | reverse complement strand
ATCAAATCGGTGATCTGGCGTTTGGTCGACCCTCCCGCATAACGGCGGAAACCTATCTCGGCAAAGAGGGGATTATCAATATCGAGCGCGAATCCAAACTCAGCGGCAAAACCCATGACAAGGGCGTATTAATTCTTTCGGGCTACCTGGGCCGCACCTTTGCCCAGAAATATCCCTTGAACTTATCGGCCAGTATCACCTTTGAGCAAAGTTACGGCGGCATTGACGGCGACAGCGCCTCCTCCACCGAGCTTTACGCCATTTTGTCAAGCCTCTCGGGCGTTCCCATCTACCAGGGGATTGCCGTGACGGGTTCGGTAAACCAAAAAGGTCAGGTCCAGGCCATCGGCGGGGTCAATCACAAAATAGAGGGGTTTTTTGATGTCTGCAAAGCCAAAGGCTTGACCGGCAGTCAGGGAGTGATGATACCCAAGGCCAATGTGAAAAACCTGATGTTAAAAAGGGAGGTCATTGACGCCGTAAAAAAGGGAAAATTTCATATCTATCGGGTGGCTACGATCCCGGAGGGCATCGAAATTCTCACGGGTGCAAAAGCGGGAGCCCCCGATCAGAAGGGAAATTTTCCGCCAGCATCCGTTTACGGCAAGGTTCAGGCGAAACTAAAAGAGTATGTCAAAAGAACCTTTGAGCTTAAAAAAGAATTCGAATAGCCTTTTAAAACCAATCAAACCGCATGGAGTAAAAATGATACGAATTGCCAATGCGCCCTGTTCCTGGGGCGTCATTGAAAGAACATACGAGGATGAACGCGCTTATGACTACACGCGCGTCGTTGATGAAATGCAGGAAACAGGTTTTGACGGCACCGAACTTGGCGATTGGGGTTTCATGCCCACCGATCCGGCGACGCTCAGGGCAGAACTTTCGCGACGGGATCTCAGCCTGATCGCCTCCTGGGTGACAGCAGTGTTGATTGACCCGCAAGGCCATGCCGACAGCGCCGACCGGGCGGTACGTGCCGCCCGCTTGATGGCCGAGGTCGCCGGGGATAGTCCGCTGATCGTGGTCGGGGATAATCTGTTTGCCTATCAAGTGCGCAATAAAATTGTTGGCCGCGTTCAACCATCGGACAGCATGAGTGACCACCAGTGGAAAACATTTGTTGACGGGATCCACCATATTGCCCGTCGCGTTTTAGAAGAGGCCGGACTTAGAACCGTCTTTCATCCGCACTGTGCCACCTGGATCGAAGCCCCCCACGAAATAGCCAAACTGCTCGAGCTGACCGATCCGGATCTGGTCGGCCTCTGCTTGGATACGGGACATTACCACTTTGGCGGCGGCGATCCGGTTGAGGCCGTACACAGACATGCCGACCGTATCCGGCACGTTCACTTTAAAGATTGCGATCCCCTTGTCGCCGCTAAGGCCCGCCGGGAAGGCTGGGAGTACAATTTCGCCGTGGGCAAGGGGCTGTTTTGCGAACTGGGTCAGGGCGAAATTGATTTTGCCGCCGTCCTCCAAGCCCTCGATGAAATCGACTACGATGGCTGGGCAGTCATCGAACAAGACGTGCTGCCAAGTATGGGCACCCCCAAAGAAGCAGCCCAGCGCAATCGCGATTTCCTGCGGAGTGTCGGCGTCTAATGAGTGAGGGCTTCCAGATTGACGAATCACGATACCGGAGAAACACGACAAATGAACACAATTAACGTTGGCGTGATCGGGATGGGCTGGATGGGATCAGCCCACAGTCGTTCATATAAAGCCGTAATGGATCGATTTTACGACAAGGGCCTGCGAGCCCGCTTGGTGATGTGCGCAGACGAGGTGGAAGCGCGGGCGAAAGAAGCCGGAGACCGCCTGGGTTTCGAGCAGTTCACCACAGACTGGCACGACGTCATCAATCATCCTGAAATAGAGGCCGTTGACATCACCTCACCAAATTTTCTTCACAAAGAGATGGCCCTGGCCGCGATTAGCGCCGGCAAGCATGTCTTTTGCGAAAAACCGGTCGGCCGCACCCCGCAGGAAACCGCCGAGATATACCATGCAGCCCAAAAAGCGGGTGTGCTGAGTTTTGTGGGCCTTAATTACCGTTGGGCACCACTGGTGCAGTTCGCCCGCCATCTTATCCAGGAAGGTAAACTGGGCGAGATTACTCATTATCGCGGTCGCTTCTTCTCTATGTACGCCAGCGACCCGCTGGGCCAATTGAGCTGGCGCTTTTTGGCAGAAAAATCCGGCACCGGCATTCTGGGCGACGTAATGCCCCACGTCGTCGATATGGCTCAGTTCCTCGTCGATCCCATCGAACGCGTTTTTGGCAATAGACACATTTTTATCAAAGAGCGCCCCCTACCGGTACCTGGCCGCGGCACCCACTTTAGCCGGGGATTGCCGAATGACCCGACCGGTGAAGTCACCAACGAAGATTACGTTGGGGTGCTGGTGCAGTTTGCGAACGGTGCCCAGGGCACGCTGGAAGCCTGTCGCGCCATTTACGGTCCAAAGTGTGAAATGGCGTTTGAACTCAACGGCACCAAAGGCGCGATCAAATGGAATTTTGAAACGATGAACGAGATGCAATTATACCTGCCTGATCAAACCAACGGACATGAAGGTTTTGTCCGGATTTTGGCCGGGCCTGAACATCCCTTCCACCAGCGCTTCAACCCCGGCCCGGGCATCAGTATTGGCTATGAAGACCTGAAATGTATTGAGGCCTACCACTTCCTGAAATCTATTGTCGACAATAGGCAGATCGCGCCGGGCCTGGAGCAAGCTTACGCGTTTGCCAATGTAGACGCAGCGATCATGCGCTCGTGGGACAGCAACACCTGGGAAGAAGTTAGGCCGCTTTAACTAAATTATGAGCGCAGCCTTGGCCTGAAAAGCGGCCGGTTTGATCGTAGAAGAAACTTGACGAAGTAGTTAAAATTTTAAAATCTCTTTAAAGCGTCATTCCGGCGAAGGCCCGAATCCAGTAACTTCAGCAGATTCTGGATGCCGGATCAAGTCCGGCATGACAAATTTGGAATTTTTTGCGAAACCAACAAAGTTTTTCAATGTAGTTTAATAAGAGCGCGGCCGCTGGCCAAAAAAACGGCCAGTCCGATCAAAACAGAAACTTTGATGTTACTCTTTTAGCCACAAAGTCACCGAGGCACCAAGAGTATATTGAAATCCTCTCCTCGTGTCTTCGTGCCTTAGTGGCAAAGCTGTAAAATTTAATGTAGTTTCATACGAGTAGCTAATAACAAAAGTAAGAAGCACATGGGCACTGAAGAAGGATTTTTAGCTTTATCGGCCCAGGACCCCACGCCTATTTTACAGGGCGACCAAGTAAGCGAAACTCAGGCCGCCAAAATAGAATCTCTTGACTGTGTTGAATCACGCGGTGGATTTTAAATTGAGGTCGGAGATTTGAAGATTAGAGATGATCAACATCCCAATCTCCAACTTTCCCCGGAAAGGATTAGCAATGGAAAATTTAATTAAACCCAATTATAACGACAATGTCGTCCTAAATGTAACGCCCGAGTCCGCCGGCTGGAACCATTTAAGCTTTAAAGTGGTTGCGCTAAAAGCCGGACAGACTTACCTTGACCCAACCAAAAATAACGAGATGGCGCTGGTGCCGTTGGTAGGTCGGGGCCTTTGCACAGTCGGCGAAGAGCGCTTTGAGCTGACCCGAAAAGGCGTCTTCGATGAATTGCCTCACGTCCTCTACGTGCCGCCGGGCAGTCAAATATTTATTGAGGCCCAGACCGATTTTCAATTTTCCTTAGGCGGTGCGGCCGCCGAAGGTAAATATCCGCTGCGCTTGTTCACCCCCGCTGAAATGAAGCGTGAAGTGCGCGGCGGCGACGCCGCTCGGCGGCAGGTTCATCACATCCTGGCCCCTCCGCTGCCCGCCGAACGATTAATTCTGTACGAAGTCTATGTGCCGGGGGGACGTTGGTCGGGCTGGCCACCCCACTGCCACGATGGATACAACGGCGCGCCCTATCTGGAGGAAACCTACTACTGCCGCTTTGACCCCCCTTACGGCTTTGCGATGCACCACAATTATCGGGTCGATTCGGATTTCCGCGAGGTTCTACCCCTCCGTGACGGCGACCTGGCTTTAATGACCCAAGGCTTCCATTCCACTGCCACGGCGCCCAATTGCAATATGTATTTTCTGAACTACCTGGCCGGCGACCTTTGGGACCAGGCGCGCGGCACCTCTCCGGTGGAGGATGAGTCGTTTACCTGGGTAAAAGACAACTGGGATAAGAACGTTATGACCTTGCCGGCGTTTAAAGAAAAGAAAGAAAGCCAATTATAAAGGAGCACACGATGCGGTTGTATGTTACCGGCGGAAACGGTTTCGTTGGCAGCAACATTGTCAAGGTCGCCCTGGAGCGTTACAACGCAGCTGTGTTTTCGACCGTGCATTCCAGGCTGCCTGAAGGTGCGCCGGACCTTGAATATGCCCCGGTGAATATGGTTGACCCCCAACAGGTGCTAAACAGCGTACGGACCTTTCAACCCAATGCAATCATCCACGCGGCCATATTAAACAACTTCGAACTGATGTACCAGGATCGCAAATTGGCCTGGCAAGCTTACGTTGATTCAACCCGCTTCCTTGTCCGGGCCGCCAATGAGGTCGGCGCCAAGATTATTCTCGTATCGTCTGATTGGGTATTTGACGGCACCCAGGTAGATGCCGATGAATTCACCCCGCCCAATCCCATCAATCTTTACGGTGTGCTAAAATTGGTGGCTGAAACGGTGGTGACGGAAACAGCCGAAAACGGGGCGGTCGCACGTGTGTCTGCCGTAAACGGCGTCCACTGGTTTCAGCCCAACTCGCCGCTTACCCAAAATGTGGGGCTGGGAAACATGATTCCGGCGGTCGTCAATGCGCTGCAACGCGGTCAACGGTTCAGCGTCTGGGAGGGCGACATCAATATGCACGCCACTCCCGGCCTGGCCAGTGAATGTGCCGAAATGATGCTGCGGATCATCCAACGGGATTGTCGAGGCATTTTCCATTGCTGCTGTGGGCAGCGTGTCGGCCGTATGGAACTGGCAAAAGCCGCTGCAAAAATATTTGGACTCGATGCCGGCCTTTTACAAACCGGCCCGCCGGACTGGAGCGGTATGGTCGGGGTGCCCGTCCCCTGTGATACCAGCATGTCCGCCCGATATACCGCCGAACAGCTGGATTATACGCTGCCGGATATCAACCGGATTTTGCAGATTTACCACCGACAACTAGAAACAGGAAGGTTGGAAACCCAAACCGGATAAACCGGAAAGAATAGCCACAAAGGCACCAAGACACAAACAATAGATGTTTATTATAAGTAAACTTCGTGTCTTGGAGCTTAGTGGCGGAATATATTCTTAGATAAATCCTTCGCAAACATGATGTGATTTCAATAAATAGATACTAAGGACACGCCATGGCAACCATTAATATCGGTGTGATCGGACTGGGACGAATCGGACGAATTAACAGCCGGTATCTACTCAGACACCCCAAGGGGGCTCGCTTGGCCGCCGTGTCCACCCGACGCCCTGAAGACGCCAAAAAATTCCTGGACTCGGGAGACAACATCAAAATTTACACCGACTATCACGATTTGCTGGCCGACGCCGCCATTGACGGCGTCTTGGTTGTCACCCGCACGCACACCCATCACGATATTGTGATAGCGGCAGCCGGCGCAGGCAAAGCGATTTTTTGTGAAAAACCCATCGCATTGACCCTATCCCAAACCGATTCGATGTTGGCTGCAGTCAAAAAGGCCGGTGTGTTGTTTCAGGTGGGGTTTATGCGCCGGTTTGATAAGGGCTTTGCCGCCGCCAAACAAAGAATCGAAGCGGGAGATATTGGCGACCCCATTGTGGCATATGCCGTCAGCCGGGACCCCAACTGCCCCGAATCAGACTGGGCCGCACCGTCCAACAGCGGCGGCCTGATTCTTGATCTGGCTATCCACGATTTTGATATGCTGCCTTGGTTGATGCAGGACGAGGTGGAGCGGGTTTATGCCGAAGGCGGCAATCTTGCCTGCCCTGAACTGGCAGCGGTGGGCGATATCGACACGGCCATCATCAATATGCGCTTCGCCGGAGGCGGACTGGGATACGTTGAGGCGGGTCGCAACTGCCGTTACGGATACGACATCCGCTGTGAAATTCGCGGTACCGACGCCACCCTTCAAATTGGTGAGTTGCGCGACACGCCAATCATGGCCCTAACACCACACGGTGTTACTCACGATACAGTCGCCTGGTTTGAAGAACGTTTCACCCCGGCCTATCACAAACAACTTGATCATTTTATTGAATGTATCCGGCTGGACAAACCACCGCTGGTCGGGGCTGCTGATGCCCGCACGGCGCTTCGAATCAGCCTAGCGGCAACGCGGTCTTACCACGAAGGACAGCCGGTTACCGTCGCAAGATGATTCCCTGGGGCAGCGACTCGCCGAACATGGCGTCCTGGTCCTGGTACGCCAGCGGTACGACTTCCAGCACCCGCCGCTGGCGCTCCTCCGGCATATCATGTTGCGCCATCCAGTCCAGTACCTCGGTTTGAATGGTTTCATCCAGGTCCCGCGATCGGTCCCCTGTTTTGCGGGCCAGTTGCGAAATGATTCGTCCGGCCATATTCGGATTCGGCCAGGAATAGCTTATCAACTGGTCGATCCATTCGGTGACTTCAGCGGGCGGGATAACCCGGTCGGCAGGACCGTACAACAACTCGCGGGCTCCCAGACGGGACAGGGCCCACAGGTGCTGTGGTTTTAGCTTTTTGGCGGAAGTGACGGCAAGCAATTTCCGTCCCAATTCGATTTTTTCCTTACTGTAAAGCTTTTCCATGTTGGCAACGGCCATCCAGATTTCAAGGTGTTCCTGGGGGCTGACCTTCTTGATCTCGCCCTTTTTACCTAACAAAAATGCGGAGACATCCTGAAAAAACTGACGTTGTTGACCGGGGGTCAGCCCGGCTGCCACCCGCCGCCACATGATCCACCATTCCAATCGAACCCGCGGATGTCTGGCAGACGAAGCCCCACCCGGATACAGCCGCCAGAGCTGCCGTATGCGCTGCTGATCGAAACTTTCACCGATCCCCGGCCGCAGGCAAAAACCCAGCAGGTTCAGCCAGATACTTTCAAAAATCGGTCCTTTCTTGCGGATCTGTAAAAGCGCCAGCAATTCGTCGGCCAGGGTGCGGATAAATCCCAGAGGCCAGTCATTGCGGGAAAGATCGACGATCCCCGCGATTCCCTTGACCAATTTCTCTGCCTGCTGCTTGTCCTTGCCGGATAGAACATCGCGCACATACGATAGCACATCTTCGGTGACGGAGGCTTCCAGGATTTGGGCATCGGCCACCCCTTCGGGCGGGGCGGTATCGCGCAGCTGAAATTGTAATTTCCAACGATGATCGCTGATACGGGAGCGACACCAGAGCGCAAGAGTGCCCAGTTCGGTGTAGTCCGCCTCGATTTTTACCGGAATGGCCTTGCGGCTCCCCTTCTTGCCATACTGAATGATGGTTTGCAAGGGCGGCAGTACGGAGAAAGAGTCATCGATTTCAATGACATCTCCGTGGCGATCACCACTGCGATAGCTTGAACTGCATAGATCGAAGCTGACCGGTTGATTGGTCAGCACTTCAAAGGAACGGTCCTTCAGACCGATGGTACTGCCCTCTTCCAGGCCCCGTTCGACAACACAGATCGCCTCCCGGGCTTGGGCCTCCGGTGTGCTGTCACCGGTTCGAGCAATGCCTAAGTAGTATGCTCGCGGACTGCCGCTGCCGACCCGCACACCTTCGCCGACTTTAACCAGTCCGTAGTAAGCGGCACCGAGGGCGACGGCCAGGTCCGGATCGGGGTTCGCCAGAACTCTGGGGCGATCTGAATCCGGATCCTGGTACCAGTGCTGCAAGGCAGCCCGAATGCGCTGTTGTATTTTTGCCGGTCTGAGCGAGCCGCCGTTGAAAAGGATTAAGTCGGGAGCAGATGACTGCCGCTGCAATATCTGGAAGATATCATCGCGGTGTCGTTCCAGGAACCGCCCCAGATGCCGGGTAATGGCCGGTTCCTGTTCATAGGGCAGACCAAATTCCGCAATACCCTTACGCTCGGGGGTTTTATTTGAGGTATCGGCTTCGACAATCGGGAAAAAGCCCTCAAGCACGGTTTCTGTGACCTCGTCTTTGCCCAACTCCGCCGACAGCGTTCCGGCAATCAAGCGGCTGCCTTCCCCCATCAGCGTCACCTTAAAGGTTTCGGCAGACCTGCCCAGAATCGACTCCTTGGCCTGCCGACACTGATGGCAAAGTGCTTTCCAGCGGTCGGTACTCATGGAGCGGCGCGGGCCGGTCAGGTTGTTTTCAACCCGCCGTGCCAATGCCAGGTCGATGTTGTCGCCGCCCAGTATCAGATGATCCCCCACGGCAATTCTCTCAAAGCGGGGACTGCCTTCGGCCTCCCTCAAAATGATCAGGGTAAAATCGGTGGTACCGCCGCCGACGTCACAGACCAGAATCAGTTCTCCGGTTTGGACGAATTTTTGCCAGTCTTTTTCATGGCGCATGAGCCAGCTGTAAAAGGCTGCCAGCGGTTCTTCCAGTAAAATAACATTGTTTAATCCGCTCAGTTTGGCGGCTTCCAAGGTGAGTTCTCTGGCAACTTCGTCAAAGGAGGCCGGCACGGTGGCGACGATCAGTTGATTTTCCAGATGCAGGCTTTCATCCGGACCCCATGAATGGTTCCAGGCCATGCGAATGTGTTTCAGAAAGGCGGCCGTGGCCATCACCGGCGAAACCTTGGGGACTTCCTTGTCTGCACCCCATGGCAGAATACGGGCCTTCCGGTCTACATTGCCATGGCACAGCCAGCTTTTGGCCGAAGCCACCAACCTGGCCGGCACCCGGGCCCCATGATCCCGCGCAAACGCGCCGGCGAAATTGGCATCGGCACCCTCCCACAGCTCCACGATGGCTTCCCGTGAAATATCAAACTCGCCGGGGATGTATAAAAAGGAGGGCAGTACCGGCAAGCGGTTCACCACCCCGGCGCCGGTCATCTGGGGAATCTTGAAAACCCGAATACGTCTGGCCGCCGGTCCGGTTGCCAGTAAATCCACATACGAGACGGCACAGTTGGTCGTACCCAGATCGATGCCGATGATAAAGCGACGGTCCGCGATGTCAGTGGTCATGGCTTTTCCCGCACATTGAATTCCAGTTTCCAGCGGTTGTCATCCTGTCTGGAAACACACCAAAGCTCCAAGGTACCGATTTCAGTCACTTTGATTTGAATCGACACCGGGATAACGTTGCCGTATGTTCCGTCCAGCGTTGTTTCAATGGTCGTGATCGGCTCGACATCCCCTTCCCAGTCCTCGATGATGGTACCCACGGTATCGTTGGTTCGTGCAACAGAGCCCAGAAACTCAAATTTTGCAGGCTCGCCCACCACCAGGTTAAATTCGCGTTCGGTCATCTCCGTTTGCGTCCCTTCTTCCATGCCGAAAGGTGCCACGCACAATGCCTTGATCGGAGCGGGCATTCCCGGCACCGCCGGCATTGAAGCCGCAACCCCGATGTAGTAAGATCTGTTCAATCCGCTGCGAATCCGGATGCCGCGGCCTCTGCGAGCCAAACCGTAGTATGCCGCCCCTCTGGCCACCGCCAGATCCAGATTCGAGGCCTCCAGAACTCTCGGTTCAACCCCGTCCTGCCAGGAAGATAGCACGTCTACAATGCGCTTTCGAAGTAAAGGCGCTTTCATCACCCCCCCGTTGAACAGCACCGCCGTGGGCAATTCTGAGGGGCGTTCGTCTTGACGACTGAGAAATTGGGCCAGGTGCTGGGTCACGGCCGGATCCGATTCATACGGCAGCCCGGTTTCCTGGATGCCGGCCCGTTGCACCGCTGTCGGACGACTGTCGGCGTCACAAAACGGAAAGAAACCGTCCACAATAACATCTTCCACATCCGCCCGGCGAAGGTCTGTTCTGAGCGTACCGCCGATCAAGCTGCTGCCCCGGCCCAGAATGGAGACGGGCACCGTATCGCTGTCTGAAAGTTCCAGCAGTTTTTCCTTGGCGGCCCGGCAGCGGTGCCACAGCGCGCGCATCTGCCAGGAATCGAGGCGAGTACCTTTTTCCGAGAATCGTTTGGCGATGGTGTAGGCCAGGGCGAGGTCCATGTTGTCACCGCCAATCAACAGGTGATTTCCCACGGCAATCCGCTCCAACTCCAGTTCACCGGATGATTCCGATACGCGGATCAGGCTGAAGTCGCTGGTGCCGCCGCCCAGGTCGCATACCAGCACCAGATCCCCTGCGGCGATGTCATCGCGCCAGCGGTCGTGGGATGCCTCGATCCAGGCATAAAACGCCGCCTGGGGCTCCTCCAACAGGGTAATATCGGGCAATTGCGCCATTTCGGCCGCTTTTACCGTCAGCTCCCTGGCCACGGCATCGAATGAGGCCGGAACGGTCAGAAAAATATCCTGTCGTTCCAATGCCAGACGTTCATCCTCACGCGCCATGGAGAAGTTCCACGCCCGGCGAATGTGATCGAGGATGGCGGCGGTGGCTTCCACCGTTGATAGCTTGGGCACCTCCGAGGCTGCGCCCCAAGGCAAAATCGCCTGGTTGCGGTCTACCATTGGATGGCAAAGCCAGGATTTGGCCGAGCTGATCAGCCGCTGGGGAAGCTCAGCCCCTCGCTCTCTGGCAAATTCTCCGACGACCTGGCTGACATCCTTTTGCCAGGGCAGGTTCAGGGCTTCCGGCGACATGTCTTTTTCTCCCGGCAGGAAAATAAAGGACGGCAGCATCGATCGCGCGGCAACACTGCCCGGTCCGCTAATCTGCGGGATCTCAAATATCTGAATTTCAGACGCCGCTTCGTCAACCATCTCGGCCGGTGTGTAGGCCAAAATGCTGTTGCTGGTGCCGAGGTCAATACCGACGATATATTTTGATTGGTTCATTATGTTATCTCCACTTCCGCGGGGGCAATGATTTCGGCGTTTTTCCGTCCGGACAAGGTCGGCAAACTCATTTTACCCACTCGCCAGCCTTTATGACGCAAGATTCCATTAAACGGCGGGTCGCCGACGACATTACCCGTCAGTTTGACGGCGCCGGGATCGAAGTCCACCGGAACTTCGACCACCGCACCCTCATGCTGATCCATCACCGGCTCCGGACTCAGATATTGCTGAACGAGCTGCCGACAACCGGTATGGATGCTTCGGACCGCCGAACCAATTTGAGCGTCGTCGTACCCGTCAAGATCTTCATCCAGAAAATCCATCAACCGTCCTTCCCGCTGCATCAACGCAAATAGATGCAAAAACAATCGCCGGTCGGAAAGATCTTTTTCGGCCTTCTCATCTTCGTCCTTAGTCTCCTCAGCGGTGTCTTCCACCGAAACGGCCAGTTTTCTGATACTTGACCGGACAAATAGCCAGACTATAATTCCTATAATCAGAGAGAATATCATCACCGCCGGAAACAGAGAATACCAGAATTTAGGGTAATATTTTAAAATAAGCTGCCATCCATCTTTGGCGGCGCCGGGTTCTAAATGACGCTCTATGGTTGGACCGATCTCCGGTATGAGCTTTGAGACGCCGAGATAGCTACCAGTGGCAAATGCTGCACCGATCAACAGTGCGAAAAATATGATGGTAAATCTGACTTTTTTGGAAACCCTTTTTACATTTTGCATTGATTTAAGCTCCCTGGAGGACTAAATCCAGTTTCGAATTATACAAATAAAGAGATGCATCCACATTCCCAAGCCGATTACGAGGCCCTCCGCTGCAATTTAATCAGACAAATTAAGACGCCAACCCGCAGGTTGTCAAGCATCAACCTGGCAGTCGAGCAGCAATTCTAATTCCTGAATTTTTTCTTTTGTTCTCTCGTTATTCTTATATCAACAGCTCTTATTTGACAGGACCCCTAAACCCCTTGTATGAAACTTCATTAAGAGAAAGTATTCTATATGATATAGTCAGTTTCTTTTTCGATCAAACTGGCCGCTTTTGAGGTCAGCGGCTCCGCTGAACCCTAAACCTCTGAACCCATGAACGGTTAATTCTTATCTGGCCAAAAACACAGCTTATGGAGCGGACAGATGGGGCATTTCGGTTTTCTGGCCACACAGGTTTCCCTGCCAAAGTAAATAAGCTGTAAACAGAAATCATGCCAGGCGCCTTTGGGTATAATCTTCATCAAATCGAACTCGATTTTCACCGGATCTTTGTTGGCTGTTAACCCGAGCCGACCGGATATTCTGGCCACGTGGGTATCTACTACCATCCCGGGAATTCCAAAAGCGGCCCCCAGCACGACATTGGCGGTTTTACGACCGACACCGGGCAGTTCGACAAGTTCTTCCAATGTCTGTGGAACCCGCCCGCCATGGATCTCCAGCAGTGTTTGGCTGCAATTTTTTATATTTCTGGCTTTGTTGTGATAAAATCCCGTCGACCGGATAAAATCCTCAATGGTTTTAATGGGCGCATTGGCGAAGTCAGCCGGCGCCTTCAGATGATTAAACATCACCCGGGTCACCCGATTGACCTGTTTATCGGTGCATTGGGCTGAAAGCATCGTGGCGACCAGGAGCTGAAACGGGGTGTCGTGAAACAGCTGGGTCTTGACGTCGGGATAGATGGTTCTTAGTATTTTACGTATCTTATCGCTTCGGGCGCTAAGCCGCATTTTCTTGTCAGTTATCCGTGGTCAGCGGTCGGTTGAAAAATGGAATCGTAGGCAAAATATCGCGGATATATGCTGCTTTGGATGTTTCGTCAAGTAAGATAATTTTGCCAACCTACAACGGACATTAGTGCCTATACATTGAAATCACATCATGTTTGCACATGATTTACGCCACAACCAGATTAAATACTTTAGTAATGCTACCGGATTTTAATAGAAAAGACAGAGCGAAGCGATACCACAAATCTTCAATCTTCAATCGTCAATATTCAATTCCGGTTTATCCGGGTTGGGTTTCCCAGGGATAACACGGACGACAAGTTATGGAGAAAAACAATAAACCAATCCGCGCACTCGGTCTGTGTTCCGGTGGCCTTGACAGCATGCTGGCAGGCCTGTTGTTACGCGAGCAGGGTATCGATGTCACCTGGGTGACGTTTGAAACACCATTCTTCAACGCCGCCAAGGCCCGCAAGGCTTCAGAACTGACCGGGATTCCGCTTCTCGTCAGACCCATTTTCAGTGTTTATATGAAAATGTTGAAAGATCCGCCCGCCGGATACGGCAAAACCATGAATCCTTGCATGGATTGTCATGCCCTGATGTTTAAGCTGGCGGGGGAATTAATGCAGGAAAAAAATTTCGATTTTCTGTTCAGCGGTGAAGTACTCGGCCAAAGGCCGATGTCTCAGAACAAATCCTCTTTAGGTTACGTGGAAAAACACTCCGGTTTTAAAGGCCATATTGTGCGCCCCTTGAGCGCCGGAAACCTGCCGCCGACCATCCCTGAAAAAGAAGGTCTGGTAGACAGAGACCGGCTTTTGAATATAAGCGGCAGGGGCCGCAGCCGTCAAATAAAGCTGGCAGAAAAATTCGGCCTAACCGACTACCCTGCCCCAGCCGGCGGTTGTCTGCTTACCGACAAGAATTTTTCCCACCGACTCAGAGACCTGCTCGAATATCAGGATGATTGCACCGAAGAAGAGCTTCATTTATTAAAGCACGGCCGCCATTTTCGACTCAACCCGGCGGCCAAGGCCATTGTGGGAAGAACCGAAGAGGACAATCAGAATATCCTCAAATATCACAACCCGGCGGCCGATACGGTGCTTGATGTCAAAAACTACCCCAGCCCCATCGCCTTGGTGCCTCACGATGCCAATAAAGCATCCATCCAACTGGCGGCAGCCATTTGCACGGGTTACAGCAAAGCGCCGAAGTTGTCACCGGTGGACGTTGTGATCAAGAGTTCCGGAAAGAAAAAAGTAATAAAGGTGATCGCCATCATGCCGCAGGATGTGTCCAGGATGTTGATATAAGCCAACCCGGGCAAACCGGAATTGAATATTGACGATTGAAGAGGACCGTGCCCAATCCGGCCTGGATATGGAGGAAAGCGAAGAAGGGCGCGAGGGGTCCCGCAAGGGAACCCTGTACACCCTCTTACGAAAAGTGATTGTGGCGCTGATTGGCGTGATCGTGGTGCTGATCTCCCTGAATGCCGTTGGTATCAATATCGGTCCGCTGCTGGCCGGGACCGGTATTTTGGGCTTGGCCATCGGTTTCGGGTCTCAAACCCTGGTAAAAGACATTCTTTCCGGGGTTTTTTTCTGATGGATGATGCCTTCCGGGTCGGCGACTATATTGAAACCGCCGGAACCAAAGGCATGGTGGAACATGTATCCTTGCGTCCACTGAGACTGCGGCATCCAAGAGCGTTTTAGAGCAGAAGGCATCGAGTTTGCCCATCGAAATGTTACGGTTTATCTCCCTCCGGAAACGACCGGTGCTGCCAACGACAACAACCTCGAAGAGGGCACTGGAGATAGTGGTTGTCCGGATAATAGGCTGATCGAGGCCGGTGCCGCTGCGGCGATCGCAGCATCCCAGGCAGAAGCATCTGAAAAGCAGCCCTGAAAGCGGTAGCTTAATATGGGAATCTTATCAAAAAATGCTATTCTGGTTGACTATAGTCATTGACCATGGTATTGCTTGCGTAACTATTCAAATACATTGAGAGCCAGACATGCAAGAGACGATACCCATTTCAAAGTTCAAAGCCACCTGTTTGCGTTTGTTGGACAATGTCAAAAAAACAGGAAAATCGATCATCGTAACACGCAAAGGAGAACCGATTGCACTGGTAACACCACCCCCACCACCGCCCAAATCGGATCCATGGCTGGGTTGCATGAAAGATCGCATAAAAATTACAGGGGATATCATATCACCTGTGCTGGATGAAAAGGATTGGGAGGTTTTAAAAGATTGAGGCTTTTGCTGGATACCCACATTATTCTTTGGAGTGCTGCCAAACCCGAGAAACTCTCTCAAAATATCACAGAGGAACTAAAAAATAACTCGAACGAACTCTGGTTTTCTCCCATCAGCGTATGGGAAATCCTTTTACTGGCCGAAAAAGGCCGTGTCTCCCTCGGTCCGGATATTGAAAAATCCGCGCGAGAAATATTTCGTAAAATCCCCCTTAATGAGGCGCCTCTTAATAAAGAAGTGGCAATCCAAAGTAGGTTTGTTCTACTCCCCCATCAAGATCCTGCGGACCGATTTCTAGCGGCAACTGCCATTGTGTATGACTTTACACTGGTTACAGCCGATTCAAGAATCATTTCCGCGAAAAACGTACCGGTTCTGGCAGCAGTTTAGCAATCACGACCAAATAACTGAATTATGGTCTGAGAAGGCCAAAATTGGAGTCTTACAATTGTTTTATTACCGCAGGATCAAGCCCAAATCGATGGCGTATACCTCAACATCGCTATCGCCTTTAACTTTACCTTGGCCCATTGCACCGGTTACATCCCCTTAACGAACAAGTGCATCGGCCACCATGGAACTTAAAAATTCCACTTGCACATTCATTTTGTAATGGTCGTTTAAATTACTCAGCTGGGTATGGCAGTTTTCACAGGCGGTTGCCAGTATTATCGCCCCGGTGTCTTTGACCTGATCGGCCTTGATCCTGGAAGATTTCATCCGAAAATCCAGTGTTTCCTCACCCAGCGCGACCAATCCGCCGCCACCGCCACAGCACCAGTTGTATTTGGGGTCCGGTGTCATTTCTCTAAAATCGTCTGTCAGCTGCCCCAGTATGTACCGGGGCTCATCCATTACACCGCCGTTTCTGGCAATCTGGCAGGGATCGTGATAGGTGACGACGCCGCTCAATTTTGTCCGGTCCAACTTGATGCGGTTCTCGCGTAAATAACGTGCGTGCACCTCGGTTATGGAAACCACATTAAAGGGCTGCTTACCGGCAAGCTGTTTCATCACCCGGTAGGCTGTTCCGCATTCGCAGATACACACCTCCTTAACTTTTAACCGTTTGGCCTCGTTGACGATACGATCCAAAATAAGCTTGGTCTTTGTAGGGTCGCCGACAAAAGCGCCAAAATTAACCGCCTCAAAGAAACTCAGTGTCCAATCTTCGCCGGCGGCGTTGAAAATGGCGGCCGCCGGAATGATGGAGTGGGCCCCGGCCAGGGCCACATACAAAAGGTCGGCACCTTCCTTATCCACGGGGATGGGCGTCTCCCCGGCATCCGATTTCCATTTGGCAACGACTTCCTCTTCGAGTCTCTTGATACCCTCAAGAAAGCCTTCTTTAAACAGCGCCACTGATTTGCCCTTTTCAACCGAAGTGTCGGCCAGCATGGATAATATTTCCGGTTCGGCCTTGGCACCGATTAAAAGCAATTTGGCAATCGACATGATCATCTGGGTATCGATGCCGAAGGGGCAGTAAACCATACAGCGCCGGCAGCCAGTGCAGGAATAAGCCGCATCGAACAGCTCTTCAACCGCCATCTCGGTCAACTCTTTGGCCTCTCCGACCGACGGCCAGAATTTCCCCCGGCCCTTGAAATATTTTTTGTAGAGCCTGCGGACAATCTCCGCCCGGTAAGCCGCAATATACCTTACCTGCCCCATGGAGGCGTACACATGGCAGGCTTCGGTACAAACCCCGCAACGGGTGCAGGTTTCCAGATAAAATCGCATGGCCTCATTTAACTTGCTCTGGAAAAGATTGAGCAGATCGTCCCTTGTTTTCTGGTCCATTCTAAAATGCCTCTTAACCACGCCTGAGCTTATTCATCGGCAATGACAAAAACGAATGCATGCTCTGGCTGAAGGGGAAAAACATCAAAAACAAATTGGCGAAAAAAACATGCAGCACCAGCATGAAAGAATGTCCGGTATCCGTCACCGTTTCCGGCAAATACGGCTTCAGCTGCAACAGACTCATCAGGTACTCCCGATAGTCACTGACAGCCATCTCCTCGTAACCATACCATCTTCTGGCCCAGTCCATCTCACTACCGAAGATCACGATCAGAAACAGCAAAATGAGCAGGTAGTAATCCTCGGGGACCGACAGATCTCTGACTGGGGATCTAAAACGACGAAACAGGAAATAAAGCAACGCGATGGCAAGTATAAGACCGACATAGCCTTGACCCAAGAAGATTTCATGGGGAATGATTTGAAAAAGGTTGAACTCAGCAAACAATTCCAGATGTCCGATAATAAGCAGCAGCAGGCCAATGTGAAACAGCATTAGAAATATCCACAGAACCGGATTGTGCCGCCGTACGGTCGGGAATAAAAAGGTGTCATGGAGTGCCCACAGCCACTTTGAGTTGCGGTCGGGAAAAATTTGCAGCGTGGTGGGATGTTTGGGTGCCTTAGATATCTTTATCAGCCGCACCGCAGTACCGATGAAAAAAACAGCAAACGCAATATACACCATCGGAACCAAAATAAAATAGATCAATGCGTCCACGTTCGTCTCCTGAAAAGAGAGTATAGAGCAGAGGGCTTGCACCCGGAACTCCATGCTCTATAAACGATGAGCCGCGCACGATGTGCGATGGTCTGTACGATGGTTGTGAAAACTCTCAAATTGGACCGCTTAACTTTTACTCTATTTTTCTTTATGGGTGTTAGGTTTCAGGTGTCAGTATTCAACGCCGCTGCTGGCCTGAAAAGCGGCTAGTTTGATCGGAAAAGAAACTAATGTAGTTTCACAAAAGAATATGATGTTGCCTCTAACTTTCCTGACACCTGAAACCTGACACCAAATTCACGGATAAAAACATCGTAAAAAGGTAAGCCTATGAGCATCAAGTTACAGGTGAGCTTTGTCACCTCAGGTCTGCGCTCTATGCGCTATGTCAAACGTTTAATGTAAAACTTGATTAGTTTGTCTTCCTGTTCGGTCTTCACGATTTCGTTGCCGCTGGTTTTTGCCCAAGCGGGGAAATCGCTCAATGAACCAGGATCCGTCGTATGGGCTTCGATCACCTCGCCGACCGCCACCTCTTTGATTCCTTTGCTGACTTTGACCACCGGCATGGGACATGCCAGACCTTTTAAATCCAATACTTTTGCAACCTGAATGTCGTCACTCATTTTAATCCTCCTGTTGTAACGGTTACATTTAAATAAATAATTGTACCTTGCTGTTCTGGGCTTCCTGTAAAAAAGTCGCCACGCCGGCGAACCCCAGGTCTTTATAATCTATGAATTCTTCGCGCTTAAAGCCCATCAAGTCCATGGACATCTCGCACACATAGATGCGCACGCCGAGTTCCTCGGCCAGGCTTAACATTTCTTCCAGGGACGCTACGTTTTTCTTTTTCATTAGGGATTTCATCATGGCAGTTCCCATCCCGCCCATATTCATATTAGACAATTTTACATCGCCGGTACCGGAGGGCAACATGGCACCGAACATTTTACCCATAACATCTTTACCACCGACCTTCTTTTTTTTGTCTCTAAGGACCGGCGTTCCCCAGAATGTAAAAAACATCACCACTTCCATTCCCATCGCGACCGATCCGGTAGCGATGACGAAGGCAGCCAGAACCTTGTCCAGGTCGCCGCTGAATACAACCATGGACAGTTTGTTTTCGGCGGTTTGCTTGCTCAAAGCGTCTACCTGGGCTTTCAGCTCATCAAATTTCACTTCTAAATTTTGCATATCCATAGCATCCTCCTTTATATTTTAGTGTCAACTTTTATATTATAATTATTTTAATGTGTTATGAAATAGATTTGCCTATTTTGGTTTATATTAAGAACTTTTTTTTGGAATATTTTAGTGACGTCGAAGATACTTATCCCCCAAAACCCTACCAACAGCTAAACGAGGACATCACACCATCATTTCTTTGACAGCTTCCATTGAGGCTTTCAGAATATCAAGATTGGTCAGCATCGTCTGGCGCTGATCCGGCGCCATCTGAGACAATACTTGCCCATGCACATCTTCCATAAAGATTTTGATTTCATTAATTTTTTTTTGTCCCACGGAGGTAAGGCTGAGCAGTTTAACCCTGGAATCTTCGGGGTCTGCGATACGCTGGATTAAATCTTTCCGGATTAGACCGTCAATGATTTTTGACACCCGGCTTTTGACCACATTCATTCTGTGGGCAATACTTTTGGCCGTCAGATAACGTTCATCTCCAAACAGTAACAAGCATCGAAACTCTGCATCCGGCAACTGAAATCGGTCGCATTGGTACTGCATCCGCTCCTGGCAGCACTGAAACAATTTCGCAATAAGTTCCTGAAATTTATCCAGCTGGTACCCTGAGATCTCTGCGTTATTGAAATCTTTATAGTTGTTCATAGCGAGAACTATAACAAACAGAAAATCTGTGTCAAGGGGGTTTTTTATATTTTTGTATAACTTTTGATTTTCTAATGGGATTGGGATTCAGTGGGGGGCTTGGGAGTGTAAATCAAGATTGTTGGGATTTAGCTCTAACTGCTCCAGGTTTCAGGCCGGCCGCCGGCCAAAAGAAAGGCCGGTTTAATCGGAAAAGAAACTATGACATTTTGGCCTAGCTAAATACAAGCGTCGC
>JARFPZ010000643.1 GCA_029288035.1 Desulfosarcina sp. | reverse complement strand
GTTTCACCTTTGGAGGTGCCAAATTGGTACCTCCAGTTTTCTAATTCACTTTTGGTCAATTCGAACATAAAATCTCTAAATTTTTTCAATAGGAACTGCCATTTCCTTTATTTCTTATTTGGCCATCATTGTCAGGTCTATTTGATGGCAAAGACGGCCTGCATCGTTTTTTTCGGGGAAAGCAGGGGTTCATAGTCGTCGGGCAGTTCTTGCATTAAGTCGTAATAGTTTCCGATCCCCGGCACTGCCGGGTCTGCTTTTTTGTCTGCCATTGATGACCTCCTCGGTTAAGATGATTATCATTGCCGGAAAATATGCTGTCAAATCTTGATAAGTGCGTAAAAATAAATCCAAAATAATCTAATCTCTTATTTTAAGATTGTTCGAGGCGTTTTTAGTTTCCAGCAATTTGAAGGACGCCTTAAAATTTAAAAGTTCTGTTTTTTTCATAGCCCTGCCTGATGCTCGGTTTCTTAATTTCTGCCAAGCCCAACAATTTTTTTGATTCTTTCGAGAATTATTGATCGCCGACCTTGGCTTGCCTGATCAGGTAATAAGTGACCAGGTAAGGCTTCCAGAAATAATTCATCTTCCAAAAACCCCTGAAAACATTTAATGATGAAAGCTCTTAGATCCTGTTCTGAATTTTGGATATCCTCCAATATCTCGACTCGCCCGTTAATAAAATTGATGATGTCCTCCATATCATGGCTTGTGAGATAATCTCCTCTTCCACGACCAAAGTATGCATCGAGCTTCGTCCCTAAAAAATACGGGGCCGTAACGATTTGAATTTCCAAATTTGGCTCTAATTCAATCGTTACTGAATTTTTTATTGCCGGTAGATACCATCTATTCGAGAAACCGAGGATATTCTCATCAGTGGGCATTACATCAACCATAACGTCGTCGATGTACCACCGACAAATCGGGTCATCTTCTTGCATTTTCTGGAAAAAGCCTAATTCTCTCAGCGTAATTTCCAGCTTATGATAGCCCACTATCGAAGCGACTTCGACAATTATATCGACATCTTTTGTTGCTCTTATTTCGGGTTCTGCCCTGTCTGTTATATGAAAACCGGTCGCCGATCCACCAAGAAAAACAACTTTGGACCTGAGCGATCCAAGTCTTTCAGCAATCTTCTTTATCATCGCTGTGTGAATCGAATGTTGCTTCATATTTTTAAATTACGATATTCTTGATTGGATTTCTTTTATAGCAATTTGTCTTTCACGGGCCCTACCATCGCGGATGGCATCGACGAGCACAAGTAATTCATAGAGTTTGGGATCGACTTTACAGGCATGGGGAACCGAGCCGTAAAGAGGGGAAAATTCATAACCACGAACTTGCCCTTCCGGGTCGGGCCAAACCGGCGGCGGCTCATCGGGTTGCATGATAAGCTCTCGTAAGGGCAGGGCAGCATAACTGGTCGGCATTCCCCGGGTAAGGCCTCCGCGATCAGGCGGATAAGCATATTTGACACCATGTATTAAGAATTCGAGTAAGTTGGTTTTAACAGGAATTTTTCTGTGCATGTCCATTAGTCTGGCAGCAACGGCGCGCTTGACGCCGGCATGAACTTCCGAGGCACTCATGGACAGCTCATGTGATAGAGTCGGATAAGACCACTCAAGACCTTCGCGGACTACCAACTTTAACATAATAAAGATATCTTGTGGTTTTAATATCATGACCTTATTCTATTCGCGAATCGCGAATTACGCAAGAATTATTTTTTAACTAATTAGGTTCCCCAGTTAAATGCACTTTGGCCGGAATTAAATATGAAACGATATGATTAGCAGCAAATTGATCTGGCAGGCTCTGAAGCGGAGTGTCCCAGATAAACGAAAACCAAAAAGATTCAGCATCAGTGAGTTGACTGCGGGATGCGATATGCAACCATTTGGCCGATGTCTCAATACATGAGGATCATTTTGGCATTGGCAGACATCATCGCCCGTGCTTGCATCCCGTAGTTTTTAAGAGGAGCAGTCCGATCTACTCCAGGACATTAATGTTTTTTTGTGCGCATATGTCCTTGAGGATTTTGGGCCATACCGTTACACTCACCTCGCCCAGGTGGGCCGTGCGCAACAGGTACATGTAGGTCCTGGATTGTCCGATGCCGCCCCCGATGCTCAATGGAATCTCATCGTTTAGAAGGGCCTGATGGTAGGGCAGGCTGAGAAAATCCTCCTGGCCCGCCATTTTGAGCTGGACCTTGAGCGACTCCTTGGTGACCCGGATGCCCATCGAGGTCAGCTCATGGCGCCGTTTGGTAACCGGGTTCCACACCAGGATATCACCGTTTAGCCCATGATACTGCTCGCCATTGTTGACAATGGTCTCAGTGATCCAGTCGTCGTAATCTGCTGCGCGCATCTCGTGCGGGTAGCCGTCTTTCAACACCGAGCCAATGCCGATAATAAAAAGCGCGGGGGCGTGTTCTAAAAGGGTCTGGGTCTCCCGTTGTTTGCGCGGCAGATCCGGATACATATTCAGCATATCTTCGGCATGCAGAAATTTGATTTCTTCGGGGAAGTCGGGGTATTTGGAAGTTTTGAGCTGTGGAAACATTCCCTGGGCCATCCGGCCCGCTCCCCAAATGACTTTCCAGATCTTGGTAACAATGTCTCTGAGGAATTCAAGGGTGCGATCTTCTTTGGTGATAACTCGCTCCCAATCCCACTGGTCCACATAGGCACTGTGGTCATGGTCCAGAAAGTAATCCTTGCGCACAGCCTTC
>JARFPZ010000640.1 GCA_029288035.1 Desulfosarcina sp. | reverse complement strand
CTCTGACATCTGAAATCTATACCAGCAACATCTCGGTGATTGCGGCTCCGGCAGGAACCATCGGGTAAACCCCTTCTTCCTTTTCAACGACAAAATCCATGATCACCGGTCCGGACACGGCAAGTCCTTCAGACAACACCGCCGTAACCTCTTCGGGTTTTGTGGCTCTCAAACCAACGGCTCCGTAGGCTTCGGCAAGTTTTACAAAATCAGGTGCGCAGTCCATGCCGGTACAGATATATCGTTTATCGTAGAATAATTCCTGCCATTGTCGGACCATGCCCATGTAGCCGTTATTTAAGATCACAATTTTCACCGGCAGACAGTTCTGAACAGCGGTGGCCATTTCCTGGATATTCATCTGGATGCTGGAGTCACCGGCGATATCTATGACGATTTTTTCCGGGCAGGCGACCTGAGCTCCAATGGCGGCAGGTAGCCCAAACCCCATGGCCCCCAAACCCCCTGAGGTGATAAAATGATTGGGTAGATTATGCTGATAGTACTGGGCGGCCCACATCTGGTTCTGACCAACTTCGGTGGTGATGATGGCCTCACCCTTGGTCAGTTCGCAAAGTTGCTCGACCACGTATTGGGGCTTGATCTTATCCGTTTGGTGGTAGGCCAGCGGGTTGGTGCTTTTCCATTCATCGATTCGGTCAAACCATTTTTTCCGTTTGGCAGCCAGATCTCCCAGATCAACCTGATCGAGCAAGCGGTTGAGATGTTGCAAGGTGATTCTGCAATCCCCCACAACCGGGATGGTGACCGCAATGTTTTTGCGAATCGTGGTGGGGTCGATGTCAATGTGAACAATCTGAGACTGGGCGGCAAACGCTTCGGTTTTTCCGGTGACGCGATCATCGAACCGAACACCCACAGCCAGGAGCAGATCGCATTCGGCCGTACACATATTGGCTCTGTAGGTTCCGTGCATCCCGATCATTCCCAGCGACAACGGGTCTGACTCCTTGAATCCTCCCAGCCCCATCAGGGATGTGGTCACCGGTATCTGGGCTTTACGCGCCAATTCGTTTAACTCCTTGGCGGCTTTTGAAAGAATTACGCCGCCGCCGGCAAAGATCATTGGTCTTTCACTCTGCTCAAGGAGGGTTACGATTTTTTTCAGTTGTTTCATGTTCGGATTGTAAGTCGGGTTATAGGATTTGAGCTTAACCTCACTGACGGGAACATATTCAATGGATTCTTTGGTAATATCTTTGGGTATATCCACCAGAACGGGACCCGGTCGACCGGAGCGGGCCAGATAAAACGCCTCTTTGACAGTTGGGGCCAGGTCTTCAATGGACATCACCAGGTAGTTGTGCTTGGTGCAGGGACGGGTGATGCCGACGATGTCCACTTCCTGAAAAGCATCATTGCCGATGAGTGCCGTGGGGACCTGACCACTGAGAACGACGATGGGAATGGAATCCATATAGGCCGATGCAATACCGGTCACGGTGTTGGTTACCCCGGGACCCGAGGTCACCAGGCAAACCCCCACCCGACCGGCGGCCCTTGCATAACCGTCGGCTGCATGAACGGCGCCCTGCTCATGGCGTACCAGCACATGACGGATATCTGTCTCTGCCAAGGCATCATAGATATCAATGACGGCTCCGCCGGGATATCCGAAAATCGTTGCAACTTCTTCTTCCTTCAGTACTTCCATCAGTATTTGTGCGCCGGTGAGTTTCATGATGCTTGTCCCTTCAAAAAAAAACCGTTATCAGCTTTTAGAGCTGATAACGGATTTTCTTTTTTTTTTCTGATCGGTGACGTTATGCCATTATCAACCCTTTGTCTCGCCGAGGATAATTAGACCCTCGACGAGAATAATAAGACTAATAAGATTTCTAATGGCGAATAAGTTTATCATAATCACAACGAAGATTCTAATTTTTAAACAGGTAACAACAAAAATAAAGGTTGTCAAGCTTTTTCTTTAAACCCGCATCCCTCTTCCAGGCAGGTGATGAAGGTTCCTCTTTTTTTTGTGGTTTTTTCAACCAGAAATTTGGCACCGCATACCGGGCATTCTCGATCGAGGGGTTTATCCCAAGTGGCAAAGGTACAGTCCGGAAAACGATTGCAGCCGTAGAAAATTTTACCGCGCTTGGAGGTCCGTTCGACAATGTCTCCGGTGCAGTTCTTTTGGGGACAGCCGACACCGATCATTTTGCCATTGCCGTTGGAATTCAAAGATTGGGTGCTTTTGCACTCAGGATAACCGCTGCAGGCCAGAAAACCACCATAGCGGCCTCTTTTGATAACCATCGGTCGGCCGCATTTGTCGCATACCTTATCGGTGGCTTCTTCTTCGGATTGCTCTTCGGGTTGAATTATGCCCTTCTCATCCCGAATGTAATCATTGGAATAGGTGCAATCCGGGTATCCGGTGCAAGCAAGAAAATGCCCGTTTTTTCCGACTTTGATGCGAACCGGTTTACCGCATTTAGGACACTTCAAATCGGTGGGTATGCCAACGCCCTTTACGCTGAGCATTTCCTCGGATGCCGTGTCCAGGTCTTTGCTAAACGGTTTGTAGAAGCCATTCAAGACCTGCAGGAAATCAAGTTTTTGCGATTCAACCTGATCCAGATTTTCTTCCATTTTGGCGGTAAACTCGACATCAAAAATGTCAGGAAAATTTTGTACGAGAAGATCATTGACAATGAATCCGAGCTCATTCGGCTTGAAATATCCCTTGACCAGGTCTACATATCCTTTGCCTTGGATGGTCGACAAGATGGTTGCATAGGTACTGGGGCGGCCGATGCCGTTTTCTTCGAGTTCTTTTACCAGGGATGCCTCCGAAAATCGCGGCGGCGGCATGGTGAAATGCTGTTTGGGCTCCAGCTTGTCGAGTTTAAGGACCGTTCCTTTGTTCAGGTCCGGTAGTTTCGGTTTTTTCTGTTCCGACTTATTCGCGATTTCTTCATCGACCGACATATAAAGCGCCATAAAACCGGGAAATTTTATCGAAGAACCGCTGGACGTGAATAGATAGACGCCGGCTCTAATCGATATGGAAATCTGGTTGATCAGCGCCTGGGTCATTTGGGAGGCCATGAATCGTTGCCAGATAAGCTGATACAAGGCGTGTTGGTCCGGTGTGAGACAGGATTTTATTTTTTCCGGTGTATTGGAAACCGACGTCGGTCGGATCGCCTCATGGGCATCCTGAACTTTTTTCTTGTTTTTAAAAAATCGTGGTTTCTCCAGGGCATATTCCTTCCCGAAACGCTCCAGGATGAGCTGTTGGGCTTCTATGGCCGCCTCCGCTGCAATTCTAGTGGAATCGGTGCGCATATAAGTGATGAGGCCTTCCGGTTCACCGGGGCCCAGGTCAATCCCCTCGTAGAGCTGTTGGGCGATTGTCATGGTTTTGCGGGCACTGAATCTAAGTTTTCTGATGGCTTCCTGCTGCAGTTTGCTGGTGATAAACGGCGGCAACGGATTTTTTTTAGTCGTCTTTTTATGTATATCCTCGACGATAAACTTTTGACCCTCGAGTTCCTTTAATATCTGATCGGCTGCCTTTTTGTGGGGGATTTTAATTTTTTCCCGGTCTTTTTTTATCAGCTTGGCGACAAACGGTGGCGGCGCACTGCTTTCCAGATGCGCGCTGATCGACCAATATTCCTCCGATACAAAGGCCTGGATGGCACGCTCTCTTTCACAGATAATTCTAACGGCCACCGACTGAACCCGTCCGGCGCTCAAACCGCCTTTCACTTTTCGCCACAGTAGCGGAGACACCTGGTAGCCGACCAGTCGGTCCAGTATTCTGCGGGCCTGCTGGGCTTCATACTTGCTGCGATCGAGGACCTCCGGGGACATTATGGCTTTGCGAACGGAATCTTTGGTTAATTCGTGGAAAAGGACTCGGTAAAAATTTCGTCCCTTCTTTTTCAATACATCGGCGGTATGCCAGGCGATGGCTTCCCCCTCGCGATCGGGGTCCGGAGCCAGATAGACATCATGGGCGTCTCCGGCAGCCTGTTTTAAACTCTTTACAATTTTTTGTTTGCCCGGGATATATTGGTACTTGGGTTTAAAACCATCTTCCACGTCAATACCCATCTCTTTACTGGGGAGATCCTTGATGTGTCCCACAGTGGCGGCAACTTTATAGTCGGATCCGAGATACTTCTTTATCGTTCTGACTTTTGTGGGAGATTCCACGACAACTAAAGGTTTACTCACGGTGATTCCTCGCCTATATTCCGATTATTGTATGAAAGATAATTCTGATCCCGCCTTTACAAAGAAAATGAATATATGCATCGAAACTGATTTGTCGATAGTTTGACAGCGTTGGCCGAACCATCGGCAATTAGTGGCTAACGTTTGCCCGACTGATCTGCTAGTATAAAAAATTTTCCCGGTAATTGTTGAATCGTGCCGTTAAGTTCCAGTTTCAACAAGATGCCTGAAAGCTTCCCCGGTTCCATGGAGATTTTTCTGATTAGATTGTCAATGTGGATGGGATAAGGTTCCAGCGCATTATAAATCCGAAACTCGTCAGCACTCAGAGAGGACAGGTTTTCATGGGCTTCCGTCGGGGCGGGGATTCCCGGACGCTCATTGTTGGCGAAATATGGCGCCAACTCTTCAACAATATCCTGGGCATGCTCTACCAGTTTGGCCCCTTGCTTTATGAGGGTATGGGTGCCGGTGCTTTTGAATGATTGAACACTGCCCGGTACCGCAAACACTTCCCGATTTTGTTCCGCTGCCAGCCGCGCTGTAATCAACGAACCGCTTTTTTTGGTGGCTTCCACAACGACAGTCCCCAAAGACATACCACTGATAATCCGGTTGCGCAGCGGGAAATTATGGCCTTCGGGTTCTGCCAACAAGTCAAATTCCGACACCACCGCGCCATTTTCAGAAATTCGATGAAAGAGTTTTGTGTTTTCCGCCGGATAAATGCGTTCGAGGCCGCTGCCCAGCACGGCGATGGTTTCACCTCCACCTGCCAGAGCGCCTTCGTGGGCGGCGGTATCAATGCCGCGAGCCATACCGCTGACGATGGTTATGCCAAGGGAGGCCAATCCAGCGCACAAGTTTTTGGTCGTCGTCAATCCATATTCGGTTGCATTTCTAGAACCGACCACGGCAATTTTCAAGGCGGAGTTGTTCAGTCGCCCGGAAACATACAAAAACGGCGGTGGGTCCGGGATTTCGCGTAAAAGTCGTGGATAATCCGGATCCGCCTGGGTCGTGATCCGATACTTCTTGCGGGCCAAAAGATCAAGTTCCGCGGTTACCTTCCCGGGCATTTTGTGGTTTTTAAGGGCGGCAACATGGCGCTTGGTGACGCCCTCCACCTGGAGAAGTTTTTCGGCCGATGCCTGAAAAATATTTTGGGGTGATTCAAAAAGATCTAACAGGCGTTTGGCAAGGAGATTTCCGACCCCCGGTACGCTTTTAAGTAAAAACCACGGTCGAATGTCATCCACGCTTTTTTTTCCGCTGCCGTTCCTGCCAGGTCAAAAGAATCGGGCTGGCAACAAAGATGGACGAATAGGTTCCCACCGCGACCCCTATGATCAAGGCAAAAGCGAAGTCATGGATAATTCCGCCGCCAAGGATAAAAAGGGTGACGACCACAAACAGGGTGGTAACCGAGGTTAAGATTGTACGGCTGAGGGTTTCATTGATGCTGCGGTTTAAGATGATTTCCAATGGCTTTTTGTGGTATTTTCTCAGATTTTCGCGAATACGGTCGTAAACAATGATGGTGTCATTCAATGAGTAGCCGATGATGGTCAGCAGTGCCGCGATGATCGCCAGCGTAAACTCTTTGTCGAGAATTGAAAAAATACCCACCGTAATGGTGACATCATGTATCAGAGCGACGATGGCGCCCATGGCATATTTGAGTTCTAGAAACCAGAACAACACCAGCGAGACGATCAATGCCGCGGCAATCAAGAAAGGGATGCTGACACTAAACAGCGTGAAGATATATACGGCGCCGATTAAGGCCACCGCCATCACGCCGCTTATCATCCACTTTAACTCAAACCGTCCCGAAATATAAATGGTGATAAACAAGAGGGCATAAAACATGGCAAACAACGCTTTTTCCCGCAAGTCTTGTCCGACCTGGGCGCCAACCATCTCCATGCGCCTGATTTCCACCTCTCCACCGGTAGACGAGGCCAGGGCCTTTTCGACATCCACTGAAAAACCCTCGGCAGCCATGACGGAACTGTCGGTACGAATTAGATACTCATTTGATTCCTGTTCACCGAAGGACTGGACCGATGACTTGCCGAGTCCGATGGACTGAAGACCGGCTTTGATGTCATCAATTTTTACGGGCGCCAGAAACTTAACCTGGATGAGGGTGCCGCCGGCGAAATCGATTCCCTGCCTGGGACCACCGTGCAATATCAGAGAAATGATACTGACCAAAATCATCGCAACCGATACGATAAAGGCTATCTTTCTTTTGCCGATAAAATTTATATTAACATCCGACTTGATAAACTGCATTGATTTTCCTTTGGTCGATTTCCTTAGATGCTTAGCGTTTGCGTTTTTTTGTTCATCAAAACATACTCAAAGATCAGGCGTGATACAATCAGGGCGGTGAACATACTGGCGACAACTCCCAAACTCAAGGCGACGGCAAATCCTTTTATGGGTCCGGTACCAAACTGGAAAAGAACCACAGCGGCAATCAAGGTGGTGACGTTGGCGTCCAGAATCGTCAAGGTCGCCCGATCATAGCCGGCATTGACCGCTGCTCGGGGGGTTCTACCCAGTGTCAGTTCTTCTCTGACCCGTTCAAAAATAATGACATTGGCATCCACGGCCATGCCGATGGTAAGTATGATTGCGGCAATTCCGGGTAGGGTGAGGGTGGCGCCAAATCCGCTCAATCCTGCGGCAATCAGCAATATATTCAGAAACAGAGCGATATCGGCGATGAGACCCGCCATTTTGTAGTAAATAATCATGAATATGATCACCAGTACCCCGCCGATCATCATGGATATTAGACCCTTGCGGATGGAATCGGCCCCCAGAGAAGGACCCACGGTCCGTTCTTCAAGGATATTGACCGGGGCCGGCAGGGCACCGGCTCGCAGCACAATCGCAAGGTCGCGTGCTTCCTCGGTGGTAAATCGACCGGTAATCCGAGCCTGACCGCCGGCAATTTTTTCCTGGATCACCGGGGCGGAATAGACATTATTATCCAGCACGATGGCCAGGCGATTGTTGACATTATCAGCGGTAATTCTTTCAAAAATCCGCGCCCCCTTTTTATCGAAATTAATGGAAACATAGGGCTCATTGAACTGGGAGTCTATCTGAACCCGTGCATCCGTCAGGGAGGCGCCGGTTAGCAGGGATCGTTTTCGGAGAAGAAACGGTGTCTTGGTGGTTCGCCGGGTTTGCGGGTCTTCTTCGACTTGATACAGCAGCTCCCTCCCCGGAGGGATCGTGCCTTTGACGGCCGCATCAACGGATCCGGTATCATCCACCAGTTTGAACTCCAGAAGGGCGGTTTTACCGATCAGATCTTTGGCTCTTTGGGTGTCGCTGATGCCGGGCAGCTGGATTAAGATTCGGTTTTCACCTTGGCGGCGTATATCCGGTTCAGCCACGCCGAACTGATCGATGCGGTTGCGGATCGTTTCAAGGGCCTGATCCACCGCCAGTTTTTTTATCTGATCGCGATCCGGGTCAGGTATGTCCATAACGACTGCATAACTACCGCCGGTCTCTGTTTTTGAAAGCTCTCGCAGGTCCCTGAATTCATCATCAAGAAGGGCCTTCAGTTTATCGATGCTTTCTTCCTTATTGACCTCGACGGATATCCGGGAACCTTCTATTCGATTCACGGAAACATGCCGGATGCGCTCATTTTTGAGCTGCTCACGAATTTCTTGGGAAATACGTTCAGTCGTGCTGTCGACGGCTTTTTCGGTATCTACCTCCAGAACCAGATGCATGCCGCCCTGGAGGTCGAGGCCGAGATTGATCTGTTTGTGAGGCCAAAGGGTAGGTTTAAAGCTTGGAAGGATATAAATGATCGCCGCGACAAGCACGGCAAAAACCAAAACCAGTCGCCAAGAAATATTTTTCAATGATCTTTTCCCTTTTACACTTATTTGCCATTTACTAAATAAGACCCATTTTGGGCGATATCATCATACGAAAGCCCCAGATAATTTGTTAAACGGATCGTCGGCTAAATTGTTCATACGAGAAAATTACGCCGATGCTCGAAACCGAATCGGAACACCCACCATAACAGTTTAGCAAATCCGTTACTTAACAAAATTGTATGGGGCTGACAATTGTCGATACTTGCGGTTATTTTTTCGCCGGTTGACTCGGGGCTGCCGCTTGCGCCAGGGCCGATACATTACCGCGGGCGACTTTTACACGAACCTTGTCGGCTATTTCCACGGTCAATGTCACCTCATCCATTCCCGTAATGCGGCCGTGGATACCGCCGCTCGTAACAATACGATCGCCTTTTTTTAAGTTGGCAACCATTTGACGGTGCTCTTTGGTCTTTTTTTGCTGGGGGCGGATCAGCAAAAAATAGAAAATAACAAACATCAAAATCAACGGGATAAACCCGGAAAAACCTGCGGCGCCTTCTCCTCCTGCGCCGCCAGTACCCATGGCATAGGCTATATCAAACAAAATAAATCCTCCTTCGTTAGCCGTTTTATCAGCCTAAAAAGTTAATAAACAAAACAAGTCTTAGACCAGCTTTAAAATTTATATTAGTCTATTTGTCAGTCAGTGACAATCCATTTAAAGAAAATTCTTAAAATGGCGCTGATATACGTTAAAAGAACAATTTCGTCAAATAGTTATTGAAATTTTTTATCCGCTGCAAACAATCTCGCTTTCTCCCGGTATCATGGAACGATCGCCTTCGATTTCAACACTGAGACCACGTCGCTCCTCGATGTCAACGATCTCCCGGCGTTTTTTATTGAGAAGGTAATCCGCCACATCAAGAGGTACAATTCCTTTTACCCGACCGGCTTTTTCCTTCAAGGTTTCCAGGCTTAGTTTTCGCAGAAAGCCGATGCCCAATGTTTCCGGGGACGGCACCAGACCTTTGCCCTGGCAGTATCGGCATGGCAAATGACTTCCGAATTCAATCGACGGACGGATTCGCTGTCGTGACATCTCCAGCAGCCCGAACCGTGAAATTTTGCCGACTTTGGACCGAGCTTTGTCTTCCTTGATATGCTTTCGCAGGGTACGCTCCACTTCCGCCCGGTGCTTCGGATCCCTCATATCAATGAAATCAATGACAATCAGTCCCCCCAAGTCCCTTAACCGCAACTGCCGCGCAATTTCTTCGGCGGCTTCAAGGTCGGTTTGAAATGCCGTCTGTTCAATATTTTTTTCATGGGTCGATTTGCCGGAATTTACATCTATCGAAACCAGGGCCTCCGTTTGTTCAATGACCAGGGTCCCGCCTGATTTCAAACTTACCCGGCTTTCAAATATGGAAGCGATCTGATCTTCAAGCTGAAACTTAGAAAAGATCGGTTTGGCCCCTTTATAATGTTTGACGACTTTGTCGTTTCCTCGCGAAAACAGTTTAATAAAATCCTTAACTTCATGGTAAAGGGAGGTGTCATCGATAAGGATTTCGGCCACCTCCGAGGAAAACGAATCTCTTACCGAGCGTATGACAAGGTGCCGGTCTTTGTAAAGCAGGGCAGGGGCCTTGTTTTTCATGACACTGCCCTTGATTTTTTTCCACAATCGGAACAGGAAGTTTAAGTCCTTAGAAAGTGCTGTTTTGCTGATGTTTACAGCGGCCGTGCGGACAATGACACCAAAATCTTCCGGCAGCTTCAGCTTGCCGACGATGTCTTTCAAACGTTGGCGTTCCTCTTCATTCTCAATTTTACGAGAAACACCGATCGTCTCATTACCCGGTCTGAGAACCATATACCTTCCCGGCAAAGAAATATGGGTGGTCAGCATGGCACCTTTCTTCATAAAAGGGTCTTTGATCACCTGCACCATCAACTCCTGCCCCCGCTTAACAAGCTTGTTAATGGCATGTTCTCCGGTAGAGGTATCCAGAAAATAATCACTGTGAATTTCGTTTTTTTGCAGGAAACCGTGTCTTTCCGCACCGTAATCGACAAACACCGCCTGCAGGCTAGGCTCAATGCGGGAAATGATTCCTTTATATATGTTTCCGTGGGTGATCTCCTTCAAGCTGCTTTCAACATGGAATTGCTCAAGTTTATTTTCTTTGACCGTTGCGACCCTGCATTCTTCAGGATCGACTGCATTTATTAAAATCTTAATACTCATAAATTTTTATCCTTGCACCTGGAATATAAATAATAATATTAATCAGTGGCTGAAAGAACTTATCCGCCCGATACGGACGGATGTGAATTTCTTTATTGCCCTATTTGTTTTAATATTAAATTGTTAGATACAAGTCAATTGATTTCTAACTCCCTTCATAAGCCACCCCGGCTTGACGGGATGAGAATTGAAAATGTTCTACCGTCACCGGGTGATCGCGACACGTTGTTTTAAATCTGAACTATCCCGGCGGCTTATGAAGGGAGTTAAATTCAGAACGATTCGCCCAAATTCAGTTTTATTGACGCGATTTCTGAAATTTTTGTTGCATCCGATTTTACGACACATCAGTAGTTCTGAACTTAGATGAGTTGACGGAATGAGCGGTTGTTTGTATGATGTGGGGGCAAATCCTGCAATACCGCAGAGCTTGGAGGTTAACAATATTTGAACAGAGGAAATGAAACCTAATGGATGAGAGATACGATCCAGCGGCAATTGAGTCCAAATGGCAAAAACAATGGGATGCATGGCGTTTATTCAAGGTAACGGAAAATCCATTTTTGCCAAAATATTATCTGCTCGAGATGTTTCCCTATCCATCCGGCAATATCCACATGGGACATGTGCGCAACTATTCCATCGGAGATGTGGTCGCCCGATATAAGCGCATGCGGGGGTTCAATGTCCTCCATCCGATGGGATGGGATGCATTTGGTATGCCGGCTGAAAATGCTGCCATTGCCAATAAGACCCATCCTGCCAAATGGACGTATGCCAATATCGATGCCATGCGCAGCCAACTAAAACGCCTGGGTTTCAGCTATGATTGGGAAAGAGAACTTGCAACCTGTCAGCCGGAATATTATCGCTGGGAACAGTGGCTATTTTTAAAAATGTTTGAAAAAGGCATGGCCTATCGCAAAGAATCCTTTGTGAATTGGTGCGAAGACTGTCAGACGGTGCTAGCCAATGAACAGGTTGAAGCCGGATTATGCTGGCGCTGCGGTCTGCAGGTTCGCCAGAAACAATTGTGGCAATGGTTTTTCAAAATTACCGATTTTGCCCAGGATCTGCTACTGTATTGTGACCAATTGCCGGGATGGCCGGAAAAAGTCATTACCATGCAGAAAAACTGGATCGGTAAAAGTGTTGGGGCACGAATCGATTTTGCCGTCGAAAACCGGGATGAAGTGATATCCGTATTTACCACCCGGCAGGACACCGTCTTTGGGGCGACTTTCATGTGTCTAGCGCCGGAGCATCCCCTGGTGTTCAAACTTTCAAAAGATACCCCCCACGAGACTGAGGTGCGACAGTTTGTCGAGCGCATTGCGCTGCAGGATCGATCGGCACGTAGCATCGAAAACTATGAAAAAGAGGGAGTTTTCACCGGTGCCTATTGCCTAAATCCCATGAATGGCAACCGGATACCGGTATATACTGCCAATTTTGCCTTGATGGAATATGGTACCGGTGCGGTCATGTCTGTCCCCGCCCATGATCAGCGTGATTTTGATTTTGCCAGAAAATACGGTTTGGAGATTATCGCGGTTGTAAAACCTGAAGATACGGATCTTGACGGGCAGACCATGACTGAGGCCTATGTGGGTAGCGGCGTCATGATTAATTCCGATCGGTTTGACCATATGGATAATCGAGAAGCACTCGAAAAAATTGCCGATCACCTGGAGCAGAATAACATCGGAAAACGGGCGGTCAGTTTTAGATTGAGAGATTGGGGAATCTCCCGGCAGCGATACTGGGGCGCACCTATCCCCATGATCCATTGCGATGAATGCGGCATCGTGCCGGTGCCGGAGTCGGACCTGCCTGTGGTTCTGCCGGAGCAGGTCGATATGCTGGAAGGAGGCAAATCCCCGCTACCTGGCCTGGATGACTTCGTCCGGGTATCCTGTCCGCAGTGCGGTCGTTCGGATGCAAGACGGGAAACGGATACCATGGACACCTTTGTGGAGTCTTCCTGGTACTTTGAAAGGTACTGCAGCCCCCGATGTGACACCCATATTTTCGATGCCGATGCGGTCGACTATTGGATGCCGGTTGATCAATACATCGGCGGGGTTGAGCATGCGATTTTGCATTTACTCTACTCGAGATATTATACCCGCGTGTTGAATGATCAAGGCCTGGTTAAATTTAAAGAACCGTTTACCAATCTGTTGACCCAGGGGATGGTCTGCAAAGAGACAACGTCGTGCCCGCAGCATGGATTTCTCCTGCCCGATGAGATAGACACCCGTAATTCCGAGCGTGTTTGTAAAATGTGCGCCAAACCGATTACCGTCGGCCGGGTTGAAAAGATGTCCAAATCCAAAAAGAACGTCATTGATCCGAATATATTACTTGATAAATACGGCGCCGACACGACCCGTTTTTTTTGCCTCTTTGCAGCGCCGCCAGAGCGGGATTTGGAATGGAGCGAACAGGGTGTTGAAGGCGGTTTTCGTTTTTTAAACCGTGTTTGGCGGCTGGCGGCGGCGGTAATGGATCGGCTAAAAGACGTTCAGCCGTTCGATGGAAACCCCGACCATCTGGAGGATTCATTGCAGGGATTGTATCGTAAAACCCATCAGACGATTCAAAGGGTAACCCGGGACATTGAAAACCGGTTCCATTTCAATACCGCCATCAGCGCCGTCATGGAACTGTTTAATACCATCAGCGCCCTTGACATGCAGAAAAAAGATGACGACCAGCTTTCGGTGATGCGACTTGCCATGGAATCGCTGACCCTTCTTCTTTCACCGATTGTTCCGCATTTTGCTGAAGAACTCTATGAGGCCCTCGGTCATCGATCCAGTGTACTATTAGCGCCATGGCCACAATACCGCGAAGATGCCATCGTAGAAGATGAGGTGTTGATTGTCGTCCAGGTGAACGGTAAATTGCGCAGCCGATTCCGGGTTGCAACGGATACGGATGAAGACACCATCAAAGAAAGCGCATTGACGGATGAACGAACCTTAAAATTTATTGGAGGCAAGACGATTAAAAAGGTGATTGTGGTCAAAAATAAGTTGGTGAACATCGTGGTGTAACGTATTTTTTCAGCAATGGATCGCGAGGAAATTAGTTGAATAAAGTCAAAATGATAGCAGCTTTCTTTTTATGTGCACTGATGACATACGCCTGCGGGTATCGGTTTGCCGGCTCGGGAGAACTTCCCGATAACATCGAAAGAATTTTCATTGAGGTTTTTGAAAACAGCACATCGAAAGCCGGAATTGAGAGAGTTGTCACGAATCAACTTGTTTTCGAATTTACCCGGCAAAGAAAGAGAAGCCTGGCAAGCGACGCCACCAATGCGGATGCAACGTTAAAGGGCGTCATCAAGAAGATACGTACCAGGACCATCTCCCGGGTGGGCACGGGGGTAGCCAGGGAACGGGAAGTTATTATGACAATCGATTTGAGATTGATCAATCAGAGTGGTGATGTCATCTGGACAGCGAAAGCGCTTTCAGATCGCCAGGCTTATGATGTTTCAGATTCGAAGCTTGAAAACGACCGCAACGAGAGCCTTGCCATAGCATTATTGTCGGAACGGATATCGGAAAGAATTTTCAGTCGGTTAACCGACAATTTTTGACAGCTAATCTCCGTATCCAGACGCTTATCGGCTTTTTTGCGATAAGATGTTGTCAGGGCATATTACCCTTCTGTATCTTACCAGTCAACCATGCGAAATTTAGGTTTTGGTGGAATTGACCAGTTTTACGAGGCGAGAAATTTTTCGGGCAGCGGTCTTTTTGTGAATGACACCCTTTTTTGAAGCCTTATCAAAAAGTGATTGGGCAGCAGTCAGTTTTGCCATGACATCCCCGTTTGATGATTCTTCAACCGAAGCACGCACATCTTTGACGATACTTTTTGCTTTCGTTTTTACTGCTTTATTGCGCAAACGACTCAATTCGTTTTGCCGGGCGCGTTTTAATGCCGATTTGTGATTTGCCAACGGTAAACACTCCTTTTCTGAAGAATTATAAAATCGTATAAATATGAATTTAAAATGATTATGTCAAGAATTTTTGCAGATTTAGCCAGAAAATTTATGGATAGTGAAAGTCCATGTCTGAAAATTACCGGGTCGTAAAAGCTGCTGGTGTCGTCGGCGCTGCAACGCTGGCAAGCCGTATCCTGGGTTTTATTCGCGATGCGGTGATTGCATGGTTTTTTGGGGCCGGATTCAGCTCCGATGCATTTATTGCAGCCTTTAGAATACCGAACCTGTTGAGACGCCTTTTTGCAGAAGGTTCGTTGAGTTCCGCCTTTATTCCGGTTTTTATGGAATATACCGTTAATCAGGGTCAGGCCGAGGCCTTTCATCTGGCCCGTTCAGCTTTCAGATTGGTGGGTATCGTATTGATTGTTGTTGCCATTTGCGGCGTGATGTTGTCCCCGTGGATCGTAAGGTTGATTGCTCCGGGATTTTCAGCAGACAAGCTTGCGCTGACCATCACACTGACGCGGTTAATGTTTCCGTATATTTTCTTTATCGGATTGGTCGCCCTCTGCATGGGTATCCTTAACGTCCTCGGCCATTTTGCCACACCGGCATTTGCACCGGTTTTATTAAATCTAGCCATCATCGGATCCGCAATCTTTATTTCACCGTCACTGCCACAGCCGGTGATGGGGCTCGCTGTCGGCGTCCTGCTCGGAGGTTTTCTCCAACTGGCGCTTCAATTACCGGTTCTGATAAAAAAGAGGTTCTATTTTTGGCAAGCGTCAAGATGGCTCCACCCCGGTTTAAAACGGGTGGGCACATTGATCCCACCCGTCATTGTCGGGGGTGCAGTCTATCAAATCAATATTCTAGTGGGAACCTTGCTGGCATCACTTTTAGAGCAGGGAAGCGTAACTTATCTGTATTTTGCCGATCGCCTGGTTCAGTTCCCCCTTGGCATATTCGCCATCGCAACGGCCACCGCCGTTTTGCCAAGTCTATCCCGCCAAGCTGCAGCCGGGGATATCGACAAGCTCAAAGACACATTCGATCATACGCTGAAGCTGGTTTTTTTTATAACGATTCCCGCCTCGGTCGGTCTTATCGTCCTGCGAGAGCCCATCGTCGCCCTGTTGTTTAAACGGGGAGAATTTGATGTCCGGGCAACACTGTTGACGGCCCAGCCACTTTTATATTACTCTATGGGTCTATGGGCATTTTCGGCTGTCAGAATTGTTGCGGCCGTTTTTTTCGCCCTCCAGGATACCAGAACCCCGGCAATAATGGCGGGCATATCGATAGTTGCCAATATCTTTTTGGGAGTTGTGCTGATGAACCCGCTATCCCACGGTGGGCTTGCCTTGGCCACGTCACTTGCCTCGATGTTGAATCTGGGGCTTTTGCTGGGTGTACTGAGAACCAGACTGGGTAACCTGGGATGGAAAAGCATTGCGGGGTCCGTCTGCCGATCGCTATTATGTGCCATATTAATGGGGATTGCCGTTCGCATGGCGGTATTGTTTATGGTCCTGGACAACAGCGGCACCCTGCCCAGACTTATAGGGGGCGTTGTCGGCAGTATTGCTGTTGGGCTGTGTGTTTATGGAATCTGTTCATATATGATAAAAAGCCCGGAATTACGTCGAATCTTCATTGAAGCCGGCAGAGGCATCGGTAAAAAATGACCAAGACACAAGGTTTTCTGATATCGTTTGCGAGTCTGTTGCTTGCAGCTTTGTTATTTTTTATCATTGTCAGTGAGCATGGGCTTGCGGATCTGGTATTCTTAAGACAAGAACGAGGCAAGCTGGTTGAGAAAGCAGAACAGCTCACCCGGGAGAATCATTCCATCAGTGTTGAAATCGATCGATTAAAGAACGACCCCAAGTACATCGAAAATATCGCCAGAAAAGAACTCGGGATGATCGGTAAGGATGAAGTTATTTTAAAAACCCCGAGCCAACCGGAGCCAAAAAAATGAGCAAGGAAGTCGGTATTTACACCGAGACGATGGCTAAAGTGTATGCCTCTCAGGGGCATTGGGCAAAAGCGGCTGAAATATATCGACACCTGCTGACCGAGGCACCGGCCCGAAAGGATTTTGCCGATGCGCTGGCGGAAGCCGAAAAAAAAATATCCAATGATTCACTTAAAGATCCTGAACAGCTCGTGCCTTTATTTCGAGAATGGATCGAACTTTTATTCAAACATGATAAATTACAAAAGTTGAGGAACCTGCGCAGACAATAAATAAAATAAGTTCATCGGGGGTGACCTTGTCTTTCTGATCGTCAAACAGCGCAACGAATGCTCTCACCGTTTCGCCCCGGTAATCAATCGATACCGGCGATGTGGTAATTGTTTTTATGTTCGTCCGATCCTGGAGTGCTACACCCGCCTGCCCGGCGTAAATATCATCCTGACATTTGTGTCAAGTTTTTTCACCGAGCCAAAACCATCGCTTTGACACGGCTTGGAAGATACCGTGCATTTCTGCCCTGAATTGACAAGCGATGCCTTCTTTAGTAAGTGATACCGACGATTATCACAGATATCACGATACAACAAAAG
Organism: Desulfosarcina sp.; assembly: GCA_029288035.1. Classification (GTDB taxonomy): domain Bacteria; phylum Desulfobacterota; class Desulfobacteria; order Desulfobacterales; family JAFDCJ01; genus JAFDCJ01. The sequence goes on along the minus strand of JARFPZ010000640.1, from coordinate 4,693 downwards.
ACATGTGCCATTTCTGGATGGCACGATATAAACTATCTCTATGGGTCAAATTGGCTCAACTCTGATAATTCATTGGAGGACTTATGTCTTATATTCTGGAATCCTTAAAGGCCAGAGATCCGCATGAAAGAGAATTTCACCAGGCCGTTCAGGAAGTTACCGAGAGCATAAAGCCGGTACTGGATCAGAACCCCCAATACGGCCAGGCGGCGGTTTTGGAAAGAATCGTTGAACCCGAACGGATTATCACTTTTCGCGTACCGTGGGTTGACGATCAAGGCGATGTGAAAGTTAATCGCGGGTTTTGCGTGGAGATGAACAGTGCCATCGGCCCCTATAAAAGTGCGTTGCGTTTTCATCCCTCCGTCAACCAAAGCATCCTGAAATTTTTGGCCTTCGAACAGGTATTTAAAAATGCCCTGGCCACGTTGCCCCTGGGAGGCGGTGCGGGCGGCTCCGACTTTGATCCCAAGGGTAAATCAGACGATGAAATGATGCGCTTTTGCCAGAATTTTATGGCCGAACTTTACCAGCATATCGGTCCCAATACGGATATTGCTGCCGGTGATATCGGGGTGGGTACCAGGGAGATCGGATATCTTTTTGGTATGTATAAACGATTGCGCAATGAATTTACCGGGGCCTTGACCGGCAAGGGCTTAAACTGGGGCGGCAGCCTGATTCGTGCCCAGGCAGCCGGCTATGGGTGTGTTTATTTTGCAGCCGAAATGCTTGCCACCCGCAATATGACCCTTGAGGGCCAGGTCTGTCTGGTTTCAGGCGCCGGCAATGTGGCCCAGCATACTGCCGAAAAACTGATCGAACTGGGCGCCAAGGTCATCACCCTTTCGGATTCTTCCGGCTATGTCTATGATCCCGAGGGGATCGATAGAGATAAACTGGCCTATGTCAAGCGGCTCAAAAATATCCGGCGCGGCAGAATCCAGGAGTACGCCGATAAGTATGCCGGCGCTGTATTTACGCCCCTCGACACCAACTCGGATTTCAACCCGCTGTGGAGCCACAGGGCCACATGCGCTTTCCCTTGTGCCACCCAAAACGAGATTTCCGAACAAGATGCCTACGCAATTATCAACAATAACGTCAAGCTAATTTGCGAAGGCGCAAATATGCCCTGTACCCCTGAAGCCACTGATATCTTTATCGATAAGTCGATTCTATATGCACCGGGCAAGGCGGCCAACGCCGGCGGTGTGGCGGTTTCCAGTCTGGAAATGGTCCAGAACAGCATACGACTCAACTGGCTCGGCAAAGAGGTGGATCAACGTCTTAAAATTATCATGAAGGGGATCCATAAGACCTGCCTGGATGCGGCTGAAACATACGCCACCCCCGGCAACTACCTGAATGGAGCCAACATTACCGGCTTTGTAAAAGTGGTGGATGCGATGCTTGATCAGGGAGTTATATAAGAGTGACGAATGACTATTGTCGAATGACGAATTAAGGAATTCTTTCTGTTTTATTTCTTTAAAAGAGCAGAGTGAAGCGACATCCACAATTGGTCAGTCGTTATTCGTCATTTCTTAATTAATTAGGAAAATGGATATGCGAAAAATTGCGGTGGCAATGGCCAAAGGCGGTGTGGGAAAAACCACCACCGCTGTGAATCTGGCCCACGGGCTCGCTTCACAGGGGAAGCGGGTTTTGTTGGTGGACTGCGATACCCAAGGCCAGGTTGCCAAATTTTTGGGTGAAAAGCCGTCGTACGGTCTCTATGAGTTTATCACCGAGCGTCGTGATGACGGGCAGTACATTGCCCGCAATAATACCATTCACCCGTCGCGCCGGAACCTGTGGATTCTTGACGGCGGTATCCGTCTGGTGGAGTTGAAGAACTGGCTGGGAGAACAGTCCCGGGAGATTCGTCAAACCGTTTTGGCTCAAAAACTGGTTCCCAAAGAAGGGGCACTGGATTATCTCATCTTTGACTGTGCGCCGGGGTGGGATGTGTTGAGCGTCAACATCCTCATGGCGGCCAACGAAGTGCTTTGTCCGGTGGCGTTGCAGGGCCCCTCTCTGCAGGGCTTGAAAACGTTTTTCCGGTACCTGCAGTCCGCCCAGAAATTAAACCTCGATCTGCGTCTCGAGTATATACTTCCGACCATGTTCGATCGCAGAACCCGTCAAAGTCACAAGATATTGGAGCAGCTTAAAAAATATTTTAGCCGGCAGGTCTGCGATCCCATTCACTACAATGTTCGTTTATCGGAAGCCCCATCCTTCGGGCAGACCATTTTTGAATACGAGGACCGGGCCCAGGGCGCTTCCGATTATAAATGTTTAATCGAAAGGATTATTCACCATGGCGACCGGCAGGAAAAAATTACCTGATTTCTTCAGAGACGATAGTATTGACCCGGTTGACGCGGTCACAGGAAAGCGCAAACCCCTTACCCGAGATATAAGCACACCTTCCGCAAAAGATGTCAAAGCCGGCATGTCGACCAAAAAGAAGGCCGGCTTTTATTTGTCGATGGAGATCATCGAACGATTTAACCGGAAGTTTTATGAACTGAAGCTGGCCGGCATTGCCATTGACAACAAGTCCACCCTGCTGGAGCTGGCGCTGGCATTTGCGTTGGATGATCTGGATAAAGGCGCAAAGAGTCGAGTGCTGCGAAGGTTAGACAATCGATAGCTCTGATATTTAGCTACCACTTCCAGTGGCGGACCCAGAAAGCTTCTGCCAAGCCGGGGACAGAACCGGCATTGCATAATTCCTGATCCCTGAATCAGCTACATTTCCAATTTTCATCCAATCCCGCAACCGTTAGAGAATCACAGCTATTTTCTCAAGCTGAAGGTCGAGATCTGTCATAAGCAATAACCAATGGTTAACTTTGTCTGGGCGTGGGTGTGTCGATTCCCCGGTTTTGTGCTTTCGTTTTCATCCGTGAAAAGGAGGCAGGGCAATTTCTGACCCTGCCTATTAGATGATCATCAGATCATCGCCATCTTTGGCATCTACTTATTCTTCAGAGACTGGATAATAGTATCCCAACACATCGATGGCGGTGTGTGCTGATGAAAAATTTGACGCCACCGTGATCTCCGGACCAGTACCGGTAACCGTCTTGACGGTGCCGGCGTTTGCCAGGTTGTTATCAATGGTGTTGTAGTTGACCGACAATCCGGCTCCCGGTCCGGCCCCTGCCGGAAAGGCTTGGAGGTTGCCTTTGCCGGAGGGCGTTACCGCGATCATGTTGATGTAGGCAGCATGGGGTTGACCAAACGGCGAGGAACAGCCTCCGGAATCACCCCCCTGGGGCGCTAATGCGCTTCCGGAGCCGTACACACGGAAATTGCGCTGGAAGGAAGCGCCGATAATACCACCCCCTTTGCGGGTGTCGACGATACGGCAGGGAGCTACGGGACTGTATAAGAGGGGCTCACTTGCACTACCTGTAGTCTCGAACCACCAATATGGCCCTTCAATATATCCACCTGAGGTACGGGCTACAACGTGCCAGTAGTAGATATTATCAGAATTCATTGCGGGGAAAGGCGTAGAGGGAGAGCGTATATTATTGCCAATTTTTATAAGTGGTACGATAACATTCTCTCCAAAGTAAACGTAGCCTGTGGCTCCGGGGGCAGGATCCCAGCTGAAGAAATCGCTCAAATCAGATATGATGGCGCCGTTCGAAGGGTGTGGGTTATAAAGGCCGGGTCGTAGTTGCGATGGGATTTTATCAAGAGAAAGATTGTAAGTTGATTCAGCATCCCGATAGTTTTCTTCGATAACCATAGTATAGAGCCCGGTTTGTCTAAGTTGGTGGTCTAGCCTCTGATGGCTCACAGCCTCTCGAGGACCAGTATCAGGTGGATAAAGGCTGATGTAGATCGCGGTAGAACCTGATGTTGGTATGGCACCTAGCAATACCCTATCGCCCTCATTACTGTTAAAGGTCCATATATCAATAAAAGATGGGCCGGCAAGATGAAATCCAACCTTGGTTTCTCCTGAACGAATAGTTCCTCTATCAGCTCCCCAAGCTAAAGAAAAGCACCCCAATAAAATCAAAATAATGAAAGTAAATATCAATTATTTTCTTCTCATATTCTAACTCTTTACCTGGCTTTTTTACATTCAAAAAAGAATACACGTTTAAATTTTTATATAAAGTTGAAAAACTAAAAAGCCCCCAAAGGATATATGATCCCTTGAGGGCCTAATATGGTACCTTCTGGACACCCTTTTTCATGGTTCTCTCCAGATGGATTGTGTTTTATGGCACTATAAGAATATAGTTAAATTGATGTGTTCCTTTATATGCCTTAACAAGAGCTCTGATGTCAATAAAAAAATGATCATTTAAAACTTATAGAGAATATCGTAAGCGTGATCCGCCAACATTTTCAGGTATCCCGGTAAAATAAATTCCAGGGGATCTGCAGGGGCAGGTTATCGCAGATTGCTTCGACTGTTTTTGTCGCAAGCGGAATTGAATGGCCGTCTATCTTCTTGTCTGCCAGCCACCGTTTTAGTGTTTGGCCGATTCCCAGCGCCAGTTCCGCTCCTTCTACCGTGTCATTGGGCATATGATTTGACTTGGCCTCTTTGTATCTGAGCCCTTTACCCAGAAGTTTGCCCATGCGGCCGTTGCGACCGGCCTGGCAGGTCACATACAGGTCACCGGCGCCCGCCAGACCCAACACGCTGTCAAGC
>JARFPZ010000631.1 GCA_029288035.1 Desulfosarcina sp. | reverse complement strand
CCCAGGGACACCAAACCAAAGGCGGAGTGCTGCGGAAAACGGTCAGAAAGGCGAAAAGCGAACGATGAGGGACGAATGACGAATGATGGAATCGCTTCGTTCTATCCTTCAGAAAAATAGGGCTTGGTTTTTACCTTGGCCATGGCTACTTCGTAGGTTGGGTTGAACATCCCGATATCTTTTGTTGGGTTTCGTTCCTCAACCCAACCTACGTACCGGCCATTTTTTTGCTGTCAGCGAAACCCAACAAAATGGCCGAAGATATGACCGTCCCCGAAAAATACATAGGACAAAAGCATTACGATTATATTGTACAGGATTGTTTTGAATGACAAACATCGAACAACGAATGATCCGCCGGCGGACTATGCACTTCCGGCACCCCGGATATGATTAGGGGATGGATTCTATAAAATTCCTCTTTCCCGACAAGATCAGCAGGATCAATTGGATTTTTTCACGGTTTGATCTAGAAACCGGGAATACAAAATCTCCAAATAATCTTGTAAATCCTGTCAAAATTGAGCATTAAAATAGAATCCACTCAACCGCATTATTTTTTGATCCAGCGCGGTACCTTAAAGCTTGAATTGGGATACGGTGTTAGCGGCGGATCGGTAAAGATCGGCTGCAGTTCACCGCCCTGCACCTGGTAATGTACCACCGGAGCGCCCGCTTGAGCGCGCAGTACATTGTTATTATCCCACTTGATAAGACCCAACTCGCCTTCATAGCCGTTTTTCTGGATATAGGCATTCACGGCCTTGAAATCATAGGCATCACCCACTTTTTCGACGGCATGGGCCCAAGCCTTAACAGCGGTGTAGGCAATCCAGGCGCCGGCCGGAACCTGATGCTGGTAGAGGCCCACAAACTTGTCGACCCAGGCTTGGGCTGCCGGGTTGGGGGCCTTGGGTCCAGGTAGTCCACTGGGCATCTCACCCACAATACCGTCGGCGGTTGTACCCAGGGTGCCCACCACCTCGCGCGGCGTTATGCCCCAGCCCAGGCTGATGACGGCATTGGCGGGTTTTTTGAGAAACTGCTGGATGAAAGTGATATTTTCCTGCCCACTGGGGATTTCAACGTGGATCAGGGCCGGTTTGATTCTGCGGATCTGGGACAGAATAACGCCCCACTCGTTGGTGCCGTACGGTACGGTCTCCCGTTTGGAAACTTTCCAGCCGGATTCTTTAAAGCTTGCCTCAAGGGTGTCCCCCACTTCAAGGCCCCATGAATCGTCGGTGTTGATGATCACGACCTTCTTGTTGGGGTACTCGTAGGGCAGCGCCATCAGCGCCCGAAACATGCTCTTGGCTTGCTCGACACCCACATCGGTGGTCTGGTAGATGTTGTAATATTTCTTGGGATCTTCCCTGAAGACATCCACCGCCGCCTGGGAACCATCGTCAGCGAAAAAGGGAGCATCGTATTTGCCGTAAGCCCGGACATCCTGGCCCCAGCCGGCCCAGCCGGCTTGAACCGAGGCCACCTTCTTTTGGCCGCACAGATAATCAGCCGCCTGCATGACCACTTCAGGCTCGAATCCTTTGGAGTCAAAACGAATAATCTCAAGTTGTTTACCCAGCAGACCGCCTGATTCGTTGATTTCGTCAATGGCCATTTTGATGCCCTTGAAATAGTCTTCACCTGAGCCGGCAGCCCAGCCGGTCATTGGAATCGGAACACCCACCGGAATGGTATCGGCTGCCATGGCCGCAGGGGCTAAAAACAGGCATACCATTATAACCCATGCAAATAGATTGACTCTTTTCATATTGCGCCTCCTCTTTTGATAATAAATAGTGATGTATGAACCCAAATTGAGCCACACTGCGATTATGAACACTCGTTTCCTAAAAACAAGAGAATATGGAGTTAACAAAACGAGGCCGCCAAGCCCGATTCGAATGCCGCTGCCGACCATTTTTCATTTTTTTCAGGCACCTCGACATCAGCCCGCAGGTACGGTTTTTGTCGAGCGTCTTAAAAAAAGACCCATCACACCGTTTGGAAGTGCCAAAACCAGAATTACCACGAGAGCACCCATGGTCACGGCCCGGTATGCACCCAGCGGTGCCATCAGCTCGCTGCCTGCGACCACGATAAAAGCACCCAGGATAGAGCCGGGATAATGTCCCAGCCCCCCCACCAACATCATGACCATCAATATGCTAAACAGGTCCATGTCCAACATGCGAAACGAAAGCACCCCATAGAAATGTCCGTAGTAAGCCCCGATAATGCCGGTCAAAAAAGAGGTCAAGGCAAAAACCATCAGTTTATATTTAAAGGCACTGATGCCTAAACTCATGGCAAAATCCTGGGAATCCTTCAAGGCCAGAAAGGCAACACCCCAATAGGATTTGATGGCAAACATGATAATAAGAGCGCAAATGAGAGATACCAAAAGCGTTAAATAGAAAGTAGGAATAATATTGGCCGAGCTGAAGCTGTAGCCAAAAATGTTGATGGGGGGAATCGTCAACAGACCCACCGATCCGCCGGAGCCCAGTGCGATGCCGATCTTACCCCTTAAGGTCGGCTGCAGGGCCATGTGCACACCAAAGGTCACCAGGGCCACATAAGGCCCCGCGAGTCTAAGACAAGGCAACCCCACAAGCACCCCCATGCCGGCGGTAAATAGCCCGGCGATCAGAATGGACAAAACCGGGGTCACATGATACTCGATGGCGAGAATACCGGAGCAATATGCGCCCATGACGAAAAAAGCAACCTGGCCGAATGAAAATATCCCTGCAAATCCCATCATCACATCCCAACATGAGGCCACCACGGCCCAGATGAGACACATGATCATAATGTTCATAATGAATTTGATGTCTCCGACAAAGATGGGCAAGATCGCCATGATCCCGTAGCAGACACCGATTATCATCGCCATCGTTTTTAAACGCATACCTTACTCGCCTTTTCCCATCAGGCCCTGAGGCCGCAGCGCCAGGGTCGCCAACAAAAGAATAAAAAGTGCAATTATACCATAACTCATACCGAACAACCACCCCACAAACGCTTCCAGCATGCCGATTATGAAGGCGGCATATAGGCCTCCGCGGATGGAGCCCATTCCACCAAATGCGGTAACCACCCAGGCCTTTATCATAATGGTGCCGCCGGCGTTGGGATTGATGAACCACTTTTGGCTCAACAGGATTCCGCCGAATCCCACCATGACCGTCGAAATGGCGAAGGTAGCGGCAAAAATTCGCTCTTGGGGAATTCCCACTATTTTAGCCCCGATAGGATTCTGCGCCACGGCTTTCACGGCCATGCCGGTGCGGGTGTTGTTGAGCATCCATCCAAAAAGCAGGATGCCGCCCAAAGACATGACAAAAATCAGGATGTCCTGGTAGCTGAATACCAACTGGCCGACTTCAAGCGTTCCTTCCCAAATTGGGGGCAAAGATTTCATTTTAACGCCGAATACCACCATATACAGGCTGCTCAGAAATAGCGCCAGGCCCAGGGTCAACATCATCACCTTGTTTTCCCAGTCCGGGCGCTTCCTTAAGGGGGCCACCATCAGTTTTTCCAATCCGTATCCTACAGCGAACATCAACGGCATCACGATGATCAGGACCATCAAGTAACCACCGAATTGAAAGCCGAGCCCGAAGATCAGTATCCAGGCAAAATAGCCGCCCATATTAAAAAAGTCTCCATAGGCAAAATTAAAGGCCTTGGTGACACCGTAGACCAGGGTCATGCCCACGGCCATCAAGGCATACACGGAACCGGTGGACAATCCGGCAATAATCACGTCGGTGATTTCGTACAAAAGTAGAATGGTGTCTTCGCTAAACATACGTTTTCAAACCTTTACCAGATATAATCTGCCGAAGCATAATCCAAATGCCGGTTGCGTTTTACCTAACTCAATTCATAAGCCATCCCTACCTATAGGGATGAGAATTTAAAAAGTTCTACCGTCACAGCGAGGGTATGCCTCATGGTGCAATCCTGATCGATGCCGGCGGCTTATGAATTGATAAATCCGAAATAGCAAATTGCAAATAAATATATCGGGACCCAATCACATGCCCAGAAATATTTCCTTCAAGTGTTCATTGCTGAGCGCTTCGTCTTTATTGCCTTCAAAAGAGATTCGTCCCTCTTCCATGACATAGATTCGGTCCGCCAGTTCTGCGATTTGAGGAATATTTTGTTCCACCAACAGGACGGTTTTGCCCTGTTCGTTGATCCGCTTAATGGTAGAAAAGATCTCATGCCGGAGGCTGGGCTGAAGCCCCAAAGAGGGCTCATCAATACACAAAAAATCTGGATTGGACATCAGCCCCCGGGCTACGGCCAGCATCCTGGCCTCACCGCCGCTCATGGTGGAAGCGGTTTGTTTTTGCCGTTCCACCAGCCGGGGAAAAAGGGCGAATACCCGCTCCAGATTTTTTTTCTCATGGGGTCGGGCATTTTTAGAATAGGCTCCCAACTTCAGGTTTTCCAAAACCGTCATATGAGGAAAAAGTTCGCGGTTTTCAGAAATGTAGATAATGCCCAGGTCGACAAGTTTTTCGGTCACCATATCATTGATATCTCGATTCTGGTAGGTGATCTTACCTTCCGTTTTATCCACCAGGCCACAAATGGATTTTAGCAGCGTGCTTTTGCCATGGCCGTTGGGCCCCAGCATGACCACCACCTCACCTTGATTGACGTCTATGGAGACGTCCTTTAATACATGCGATTCACCGTAATAGGCGTTCAATTTACGCACGTTCAGCATTCGGATCACCTAAATAGCATTCAATTACTTTGGGATCGTTGGTGACTTTCGCGGGTTCATCCTGGCAGATCTTGCGACCGGATTCAATGATCAACAGGATTTCGGTAAGTTCGGTGAGCACCTTCATGAAGTGCTCGATGATAATTATGGTGATTCCCAGCTCCTGGTTAATTTTGGCGATCAATTCCATAAGGCTTTTTATTTCCGTGGCATTGCAGCCGGCCATGGGTTCATCCAGCATCAGAATTTTGGGTTTGGTAGCCAGGGATGCACCAATCATCAGTTTCTTTTTGCCCAACAGAGTTAAAAGACCGGTATTTTTTGAACGTTCTTGTTCAAGTTCCACAAAGCGGATCACCTCATCCACATAGGCGAGATCAAGTCCACCGGAGGCACCAAACCGGCTGCCTACGGAGATGCTTTTTTGTACGTTGAGACTGGGAAAGGTTTGAGGAATCTGAAAAGTTCGTGCGATACCGGCTTTGGCGATACGATAGGGCGGCATGCCAGTAATATCCCGCCCGTTAAACTCGATGTTACCTTCGTATTTGTAGACCCCGGTGATTAAATTGAAGACGGTGGATTTGCCGGCGCCATTGGGCCCTGCAATACCGAATACCTGACCTTGTTGCACCTCAAAACTCAGATCGTTGACTGCTTTCAGTTCACCGAAACGCTTGGTGACATTAATCGCCTTGAGCATCGTGTACCCTTTCGTCTATTTCATGACTTTTTGCAGGGCCAAAGGATCCGGTATCCGATCCAGAACAAACGTCTTATAACTAATCTATAGATTAGGTGTCAAGATATATGCCATAAATCAATCATGCGGCAATTAATATTATTGTTTGCCCATCATATGGTTTTATCAACCTCGGCGATGCATTCCTCGATAATATCCAGGGCAGTATCCATTTCCTTTTTTGTGATGGTAAGTGCCGGTGTCAATGTCAAAATGTTACCCATGGTAAGTTTAAAACTGAGGCCTTTGGAAAGAGCGGCATACATCACGGCTTCGGCCTCATTCTCGGCACGGGTGCGGGTTTGCTGATCCTTGACCAGCTCGATTCCTAAAAACAGGCCCAGGCCGCGGACATCGCCGATCAACCGCTGGTGTTTCTTCATCGCGTTCAGGCGTTTCAAGGCATACCGCCCCAACTGCCCGGCATGATCCACTAATTTGTGCTTTTCAATGTAGGCGATGGCGGCCAGGGCGGCCGCGCAGGAGACCGGATTTTTTTCATGGGTGTAGTGACCCAAAGCACGCTCGGCGGCCACATCCAGATTTTCTCTTGCAATGATCGCAGCCAAAGGGAGGACACCGCCGCCCAATCCTTTACCGATGATGACAATATCGGGGATGATCCCGAAATTTTCAAACGTGAACAACTTGCCGGTGCGACCCAGAGAATGGGGGATTTCGTCAAAAATTAACAAGGCGCCGTGACGGTCACAGGCCCTTCGGATTTTTTGCCAGTATTCGGGCCGGGGAATATAGGGCGTACTTCGAATCGGTTCGGAAATTACGGCGGCAATATCGCCTTCTTTTTCCAGGATGTATTCGACGTAATCGGCGCAAACCAGATCACAGCCACCCCGTTTTGAGCATCCGAATACGCAACGATATTCGTCCGCCGGCGGTACGTGTTCGGTCCCCGCCAGCAGCGGTCCCATACCCTGGCGGAAGATGGATTCGCCACCGATCGATATGGTATCCAGGGTGGCCCCATGAAAAGAATCCCACATGGAAATGGTTTTATGCCGGCCGGTCGCCATCCGGGCCAGCTTAAGCGCCATACCGACGGCTTCGGCACCCCCCGGGCAAAACAGGGATTTGTTCAAATTACCGGGAGCGATTTGCGCCAGCTTTTTGGCCAGGTCCACCGCGATCCGGTTGGTGTAACGGCGCGTGCAAAAAGGCAGTTCATCCAATTGATTTTTTATGGCGGCAATTACATCCGGGTTGGAAAATCCGACCTGATGGACGTTGTTGCCGTGAAAATCCATGTAGCGTCGTCCCTGCAAATCTTCGATGTATATCCCCTCACAGGCACGCATGGTGTTCAGACACGGGGTGGAAAGAGATTGTTTTAAAAAATAACGGACGTCCTCATCCAACAATGCCTGGCTTTCAGCATCGACATGAGTTTTTTGCCATGCTAGCCGCCGGGCGGAGATGTTTATATCACCTTCCGACTTATGGAGTTTTGTCATTGATCGATCACCATTTGGCTTATTTCACATATTTATTTTAATACAATGTCATCAGGTTGTGGGTTACCGTTTATTCACTGGGAGCGGCTTCCAGCCGCGATTAAGCCGTTAAATTTAAAGAATGACCTTTTATCGCGGCTGGAGCCCGCTTTCACGATAGGTTGATGTAAAATGCTGCTGAGTCATTATCTTTAACTGTTGAAGACCGTTTAAGTCAAACGAATATTTTTATCTTGATTTGATCCACCTCGGATTGCAATAATAGTGCGGATAGCGAATCCTCCTCCGGCGGATCTGCCTCTGGCAGACCAAAGGCAGGAATTCTATCGATTTCAATAAATACAATGGATAGAGCGCAGCGATTCAATCCTTCGAAATTCGTTATTCGATATTTGGCGGTTCTGCGGTTCGCTGTTTAATCCTGGCCATCTGAACGGGCAGTCTAATCATCATGAGACCGTGCCATTTTGGGTCAGTTTCAAAAGGAACCAGTGCGTCGAGGATCTCCCCTCCTGAACACTGGACACTCGCATTACCCGCGGTGCACAAGAAATGATCAACGTTGAATCAAAGTCGCAGCAGATCCTAAGTATATCTGGCTTTAATTCCTGTGCAGGAGACACTCAATGAAAAAGGACAAAAGAATCGAAAGAGAGCAGGGTGATGTCAATACGACGGATAACCGCCAAAAATACTGGGAACGTAATTTATCCGATGATGCCAAAAAATGGTTTGATGAAGACGCCCGATATTTTTTGCATCAAAGTCTGTCGACCCCCGTCTTAAACGTGTTATCCCGGGCACAGGGGATTTACATCGAGGATATTGACGGCAAAAAATATATCGATATGCACGGCAACGGTGTTCATAACGCCGGTTTCAACAATCCGGCCGTCATCGAGGCCGTGAAAAAACAGCTGGATGAAGGCATGACCTTTTGTCCGCGTCGCTACACAAATATTCCCGCCGTTAAGCTGGCCAAAAAACTGGCGGAGATAACCCCCGATGGACTCAGTCGCTCTCTCTTTTGTCCGGGCGGTTCGGAAGCCATCGAGATGGCCCTGATGCTGGCCAAACAGGTAACCCATCGGTTTAAGACCATATCCTTCTGGGATTCGTTTCACGGTGCCGGATTCGGGGCGGCCAGCGTGGGGGGTGAAGAGCATTTCAGCGGTGGACTCGGCCCCATGATTCCGGGTGCCTTTCGGGTTGAATTTCCCAATTATTATCGCAACCCCTGGGGGTTTTCGAGCCAGGAAGACGTGGATGCGGAATGCTTGCGACAGATCGAACTGGTTCTCAAGCGGGAACCCGAGATGGCCGCTGTTCTCGGCGAACCGATTTCCGCCACGCCGGTAATACCTTCCAAAAGATACTGGCAAGGGGTCAAACAACTATGCGAACAATACGGGGCATTACTGATTTTCGATGAGATCATCGAGGGCTTCGGCCGTACCGGCAAAATGTTTGCCTGTGAGCATTTTGTGACGCCGGACATCCTGGTGCTGGGCAAATCATTCGGCGGCGGATTGATGCCCTTTGCCGGGATCGTCACCCATGACGCATTAAACGTTTGCCGCCATCGATCCCTTGGCCACTACACCCATGAGAAAAACGCCCTGTGTTCGGCGGCGGCCCTGGCAGAGATTGGGTACATCGAAGAAAATAACCTAGTGGATCACGCCGCTGAGCTGGGTGCGTATGCACTAGGGCGATTAAAAAAATTGAGCGAGAAACACCGTCTCATAGGCCATATTGCCGGCCTGGGACTGCATATCGGAATCGACTTGGTCACCGACCGCAAAACGGGAGCCAGGGCGATAGAAGAAGCCGAAATCATCATGTTCAAGTGCCTTGAAAAAGGTCTCTCCGCTAAAACCATCGAGGGTAATATCCTGACCTTGAGGCCGGCCTTGATTATCACCCGAGATGAAATGGACCGTGCCATCGATATCATCGATGAGGCAATTGGCGAAGTTGAGCAGGGGAAAAAATATTAGCCGTCCTATTTCTCCATAGCCAATAACTTCTTTTTTCGTTCAGACCCCCAACGGTATCCACCAACACCGCCGGTTTTGGGAACGACCCGGTGACCCGGTATAACGATTGCCACCGGGTTGGTCGCACATGCGCGGGCCACAGCCCTGGTGGCCTTTGGTTGGCCGATGGCGGATGCTAGTTCGCGGTAATGCACGGTTTGCCCTTCGGGAATGGTTCTAAGATGGTCCCATACTTTGCGTTGACATGCGGTGGCCTTGACATCAAAGGGTAATATCGGCCATGGGGTACTGCCGGCCAGATAATCAATGAGCAGTTGTTGCCATTCTAATAATTCTGAGTTTGTTTCATTGATGTCTGCATTTCTATATTCATTTTTCAACTTATCAACCAAATCTTTGTATGAATCACCTATTCTCACGGCACAGATCCCTTTTTTAGTTGCCGCCAAAAGAAGCAACCTAAGGGGAGACGTCACCAGTGAATAAAATTTTTTTCAATTGTGATTCAAATCATCACTTGATATAGTTTATCTTGTTGTGATGATTGATCGCCTGATCGAAATAGAAACAGTTGCCTAGGATCTCAGAATGAAATCGATTTTAGTGGTCACCAACAAAGAAGAAGCCTATCCTTTAATTGCCTCAACCTACACGTCAGGCTTTACCGTTGAAAGAACAGCCAACAGGAATGCAGCACTAGAACTGTTTCAAAGAAGACAGTTTGATCTGATTTTCATCGATCTGGATGTTCTCAACAACAAGGACTCCGAGGAAAATTACAAAGAGTCCCTCAAGCCATTCTGGCAGTTATATCCTTCTGCAGAAATTATTGTCATGACCCGGCAGGATAAAATACGTAAAGCCGTCACTGCAGTCAAGGCCGGTGCCGATGATTACCTTACCTATCCACTTGATGCCGAAGAACTAAGGTTGGTTTCGGAAAATTTGAACAAAACGAGAATCATGCAGTCGGAACTCGACTACCTGCGTGACCAATTCTGGCAGGTGGATACCTTTGAGCTTCTGCGGACCAACAGCGAACGCATGAAAAAGGTTTTTCAGCAAATTCGTACCGTATCACCAACCAAAAGCACAGTGCTGTTGGTCGGCGAAACCGGAACCGGCAAAAGTGTCCTGGCGCAATTGATTCACCAGCACAGCAATCGTAAAAATGCGCAATTTATCTGCGTGCATTGCGGGGCCATACCGGACACCCTGGTTGAAAGTGAGATGTTCGGCCACGAAAAAGGCGCTTTTACAGGAGCCGTGCGCAGAAAACTCGGAAAGTTTGAGTTTGCCACGGGCGGTACCATTTTTCTGGATGAGATCGGCACCATTACACCTGCAGCTCAGATCAAGCTGCTGCAGGTTCTGCAGGACGGTACCTATCAGCGGGTGGGGGGGGATGAAACTCTGAAAACGGATGTCAGGGTAATTGCCGCCAGCAATGCAGATCTGAAAAAAATGTGCGAAGAGGGAACTTTTAGAAAAGATCTTTATTATCGCCTAAATGTGTTTCCGATTGAGATCCCGCCCTTAAAAGAGAGATTAGAAGATATCCCTTTCTTGGTTGAGACCTTTTTGAACAATTTGAACCAATTTTCTTTAAAAGAGATAAGGAGAACTCACCCTGTGGTCATAGAGGCATTCGAGAAATATCCATGGCCTGGAAACATCAGGGAATTGGAAAATCTTGTCGAAAGGGCCTATATCTTGGAAGCTTCCTCGTTGTTGACTCCGGAAAGTTTTCCGAATGAGCTATTCGAAATTGAGGCCACTTCTGTATTTATGCCTATCGGTAAGCAGCTGAAGTTGGCGGAAGTCAGGCAGCAGGGTGTTGAAGAAATTGAAAGAAACTATCTGAAAGATGTCCTGGCTCGTAACCGGGGCAAGATTAATGACTCTGCAAGTGATGCCGGCATCAGCTGCCGCCAGTTGAACAAACTGATGAACAAATACGGTATCCGCAAAGAAGAATTTAAAGCCGCGTAAAAGATGACCGTGAACACCATCAGGATATCCTGTCCGGTAGAACCTCCCCGGCCTCCGATGATGGTCACACCTCTCTGAATCGTCTCCATAATGCCCCTACGTATTTGCTACCACTGAGGAGAAATAATTTGTACTGTCTTGCGCTGGCTCAGGCCATACATAACCACTTTGAGTACCTTGGTCGAAACAAATAGACATATCAGGGTATACAATGCCTCTTCCATCGAAAAAACATAGGCCGTAAAGGATAAAATAGAGCCCAGCAACCGGGAGAAACGGAAATAAATAGTAGGAAATACAGGAACTATTAATTCCGATATGAATAAAAATCGGAATTTAAATTTCCGATTTTAATACATTAATAATTTCAAAATGTTATTTCAATTTCTGCCAGCGTATTTTTTTTATTTCTAAATAATCTTATTTTCAATTCAGAATT
The DNA here is from genome assembly GCA_029288035.1 of Desulfosarcina sp. Classification (GTDB taxonomy): domain Bacteria; phylum Desulfobacterota; class Desulfobacteria; order Desulfobacterales; family JAFDCJ01; genus JAFDCJ01. The sequence continues at coordinate 2,671 of JARFPZ010000631.1, read as the reverse complement.
GCCAGTTCCTGTTTTTGACCTTCATTAGAAAATTTACCAAATAATATCAAATTATTACAGTCCTGGCATGGCTATTGCGTTAAATGAGCTGTTTGACACAGTATCAGTTTAACGAAATCAGCTGTCTTAAGTTGAGAAGTCAGCTCAGCGTAGGTTTGCCATCTGCCTGGAATCACCATAGCGACCGGGATTTTGAAATGGAGGAGCCTGAACAATGGGAAGATTTTATGCAGTTGTTTTGGTTATATTGATGATCAATTGCTTTCTGGTCCCAGCTGTTGCGGCTTACAGGATAACCCTTGTCGGTGAAGTTAATGACAACAATCAGATCGTTGCAGACAACGAGATATACGAAGTCGACAACAACGCTGTGGGTGATGATCTGGTACTCAATTACATCGCTCAAAAAGTAAAAGTTGTAGGCGTACTAAAACATACCCGTAAATTTAAAATTATTACTGTCGAATCCTTTGAAGTTGTCAAGAAATAGCGGGTGAAAAGATCGGAGATGGAAATGGAACGGCACGATATCGAAGAAGTTGAAATTGAGGAAGATCATCAGTTATTTGATCCGGAAAACCGACGATTCGCTAAAAGGGAAGCAGATCAACCCAAACGGTCTCCAATCCGCAGAAAAGACAAATGGCGGCAAGTAGAAGGAATGAAAACAAAAGTCAAAAAGAACCACAAAAAGATCCAGCATCGCCTCAAATATGATTGGCAAGGAGAATAAACCATGCATGGCGCGGACAGGTTATATTTTTCTAAATTTTCACTAAATGCGGATTTTGCATCTTTTTTTGAAAAGGACGATCTCCAGGACTGGGAACTAGATGGAGAGACCAATGAGTTCTTAGATGCCACCAACTTTGATGAGACGGATGATTACTTCTGGGATTAGGGTTAGCTGAAAGCAGGATCAACAACAACCTATCAATAGGGCCTCTCGATTGAGTTTAATGAGCAAAGATGGAACAAAAAGACATCGACTTTTTTAAAGACTTACTCACTCAATGGCTCGATGAATTGCTGGGTAGAGCGGGTAATACGGTGGTGGGTCTATTAGATGGCGCAGATCATCTATCGGATCCTTTAGATCGAGCGGTTTTAGATTCCGAACGCGGCTACACGCTTCGTATGCGGGATAGAGAAAGTGTGCTTATCAAAAAGATTCGCGCTTCACTGGAAGACATCCATGAGGGCGTCTATGGCATCTGTGATGACTGCGGCAAAGACATTACAGTTCAACGACTCAAAGCCCGACCGGTTGCAAGACGGTGTATCCAATGCAAAACCAAGCAGGAGGAACGAGAGCGAATAACCGGGCTCGGGTGAAACCATATTTCCCAAATATCCAAATGCGGAGAAGTCCAATGGCTAAAATTGAAAAATCTCCAGCAAATAATTCAGATAACCCCGATAAGATGGCTCGTCCATCCTTCTTTGAAGAATTAGACGGGGCTGAATTCGATGATAAAAGTTACAATTCCAAAATGAAGATCGAATGCATCTGTCCCAAATGCGGTCAGAAACATGTAATGACCTTTCGCTGGATCGGGAGGGGTACTCCCAGAAAATACTGCCAATCTTGTAAGGGCCGATCCGATGAATAACTAAAGGAGAATGTGGATGAACAAAAGTGATTTAGTCAGCGAAGTTACAAAGGTTGCCAGCACGAAAAAAGCGGCTCAGAAGGCAGTGGACTGTATGGTATCATCGATTACCAAAGCATTGCCAAAAGGCGAGGATGTCACACTGACCGGCTTTGGGACCTAAATAAGGCGAGAGGATAGTTAAAAAAAAGAGACAAACTATTCATTGAAGGCCTCGTCATCCCCTCCAGTTGGGATAAAAACGGCCTAACCATGGGTGTCTCTCTTCACACCTATGATGAGAAGCAATATCAGATTCAGCTCAACAGATTAGTCAAGGAGTTGCTGGATCTTGTGCAGATTTCTAATGAGTGCTTCGTCCAGAGACCATTTTCCGACGTTGCTATTCGAGCTAGTATGGGACAATATGACCCAACGATAGGGTAAATAGACTATCGAACGTGTCTGAACCATTCGGAATCTATAAACCATTTTTTGTAGATTTTGTCATACCTTCCGTCTTCTTTTAGCTCTTCTAAAAATTTGTTGAGCCATTTAAGAAAGTCCGGATCATTTTTTCTGATACCCCAGGCAAGGGGTTCGACGGTAAAGGGCTTGTCCAAAAAAACCAGATCGTCTTCCCCGTGCATGGCCATGAAGACCACATTGTAGGGCAGGTCATATACAAAGGCATCGGCTTGACCCTTAATGACTGCCATGGCCCCTTCCAGTTCGGTGTCAAAGGGTTGGTAGGTGCACTTGGGCATAAATTTTTGCACGGCCTCCTCACCGGTAGTCCCCGGTTTGGAAGTCACAGTGAACTTAGGATCGTTCAATTGCTTGTACGAAGTGATCACGTCTTTATGTTTTTTATTGACCAGAACGGTCTGTCCCACAGTCATATAGGGATCGGCGAAGTCAATCCGTTTTTTTCGTTCTTCGGTCACGGACATCCCGCTGATGATAATATCGAATCTGCCGAGGTTAAGCGCAGGGATAATACTGGGCCAGGCCGTGTTGACCGGCACGAATTTTACCCCCAGGGCCCTGGCCATTTCCCTGGCGATATCGATGTCAAA
>JARFPZ010000559.1 GCA_029288035.1 Desulfosarcina sp. | reverse complement strand
TCAATTCCTTTGAGGGCCCCTCCAGCACAATCTTGCCGGATTCCATGATATAGGCATAGTTCGATATTTCCAGCGCAATTTTGGCATTCTGTTCGACAATCAGCAGGGTCGTATCCATCTCCTGATTGATGCGTTTGATATTTTCAAAAATTTCCTTGACCAGAAGCGGGGCCAGACCCAGAGAGGGTTCGTCCAGCATCAGCATTTTGGGAGCAGACATCAATGCCCGGGCGATGGCGATCATTTGTTGCTCTCCGCCTGAGCAGTAACCCGCCAATCGATTGGTGACCCGGGACAGGCGCGGGAAGTGATCGTACATGAGCTCCTGGTCCTTGCGGACACCGGTGGTGCCGTCCTTGCGGGTGATGGATCCCACACGGATATTTTCGTCCACGGTGAGATGCTTGAATACCCGGCGACCTTCCGGAACCATGACGGCGCCAAGCTTCACAACGTGGGTCCCCAGTAAATTGGTGATATCGTTATCCAGGAATTTGATGTAGCCATCCTTGATGAAACCGTTTTCAGGTTTAAGCAGACCGCTGATGGCCCGCAGGGTGGTGGTCTTGCCGGCACCGTTTGTTCCGAGGAGCGAGACAATGCTCCCCTCGGCAACGCTCAGGCTGACACCGCGCAGCACCTGAACGATATCGTTGTAGACGACTTCGATGTTGTTGACATCTAAAAGATTGCCATTGGATGCTTGCTCAGTCATTTTTTTCGTTTCTTAGGGGAGGGTTACCAACGTAACCCTCCCTTTGGTTTAGATACAGCAAAGCTGCGTCTCATTATATCGCGCAGCGATATTATTGTTTGATCTTTTTAACATACTCGGAAACGAACGGTGCACCGACTTCATAGAATAGACCCCCTTTGGTAACGTAAAGCTGAAGGGTGTCCACACCTTCGCGATCGGTTTTCGAGAATGTCACCGGACCCACGGTGGTCAACGTATTATAGGCATTGAACCCGTTCATGGCCAGCAGTTCCTCGTACAAGGTCTCACGGGTTATCTTTTTACCTTTTGCTTTGGCCCTGCGGATCGTCTCAACAGCGACCTGAGCCACCATGATGCCGTTGGTGTAGTTGGCATCTTTGGCAATATTCTCATCCCGGCCATATCGTTTGGCCAGGGCAAACTGTGCGTCCCTCCCAGGTCCCTTGGCGGTCATCATTTTGTAAGATGTTGTCCAATAATAGTTCTCATTGGCAGCTGAACCGGCCAAAGTGACAAGCGCTGGCCCACCGCCATAATGACAACCCAGGAAGGTAATTTTGCCTTCCTCACCATATGTCGTGGCAATCATACCCAGGCTCTGGGCCCCTTTGAGCATGGTGGCCACCGGCGGCTGAACGGTTTGGCTGATGACGTATTGTACGCCCTTGCTCTGGAAGCGTTGGAGCATGGCCGTGTTGTCCAGATCCTTGCCGTGCTCGACGATCTCCACCAGGTCAATGCCCAGGCCAGCGTCGATCGACTTTTGGACATCGTCACGAGGTGCCCGACCGAAGGCCGACGGATGCAGAAACAGGGCCACTTTGGGTTTGCCGCTGCCCTTGTGATTGGCGGCTACATATTCGGCCAGCCCCACGGCCTGGCTGGAATAGGAGGCGATGGGTAGAAAGACATAATCGTTTCCCTCCAGGTTTCCGGCATGAAAGGATGCTGGCAGAACCGGGATTTTCTCTTCTTGAAAATCCTGGCGCAGTGCCATCGTGCTGCCGGTCGAGTAGTTCAGATAAAACACGATATCCTCGTCCAGGAATTCTTCGAAGTTCCGTTTGGTGACTTCGGTTTTGTATCCATCGTCCCGCACATAGGTAATCAGCTGGTCGTCTCCCAAGAGCTTTTCATCATTGACGTAGCGCGTATAGTCTTCAACGCCTTTTGCATAGGGACTGCCGACATCCGAGGTGGGTCCGGTAATGGCCAGCGAGCAGGCCATCTTATAAGTTTCTCCCGCCAGGACCTGAACAGAAAATCCCACAACCAGCAGAAAAGATAAGGCGACCAAGATAAATGTTGATTTTTTGTTGTTCATTTTTTCCTCCCTTTCGATTTGGTTTTGAGGTTAAAAATATGCGGCCATCGAGCCTCAGTCTTTTGCGACCAGAGCTGTTGGCCAATGGTAAAAAAACGATACTTTATCAACGCCTCCATCGATTAATATCGAAACGGCCACAATTTAAAATACGAACGGACGATGCGCCACCAGTTGGCAATCCCCCGGGGTTCGAACATTAGAAACAGAACGATGACCAGACCAAAAGACAACGGCCGCAGGGCTGTGGCCACATCCCCCACGGCTGTGATGTAGTGACCCACAATTTCAGCCAAGCTTTCCACCTGCAATTCCAGCATCAGGATAGCCGCCGGCCCGACTAAAGAGCCCACCAGGGTACCCAGACCGCCCACGATGGCCATGGCCAGGTAGGAAATGGAATGATGCAGCGTAAAGGACTCGAAACCCACCCCCCGCCAGAGATAGGCATGCAGCGCCCCGGCAACACCCGCAAGAAAACCCGCTATGGCAAAGGCGTACACCTTGGTAAATCCGGGATGCATGCCCATGGCATCGGCTGCCCGGTCGTTGTCGCGCACAGCCACCAGACACCGCCCGTACTTGCTCCGCAACAGGTTGCGAACCGCAAATCCCAACACCACCACAAAAACCAGGATGACATAGTACCAGAAGAAATAATGCTCCTTGCGGGCCACTTTGCCCGTGAACCAAAATACCCGGCCGATGGAAATGGTTTGCCCTTGATTGAAAAATTTCGAAAAGTTGATGATCCACTGAAAGATCATCTGAAAGGAGAGGGTTGCGATCACCAGGTAGAGGTGCTTGAGTCGCAGCGACGGCAAGCCCACAATAGCTCCGATAACCGCACCGACGACCCCGGCCACCAATATCATGAGGGGCCAGAAATGGGTCAGCAGCACGTGGTCGTACCCCAAAATCCTGGAAAATGAAGCCAGGGTGTAGGCGCCCACCCCCACGAAGGCGGCGTGGCCGATGGAAATCAGTCCGGCAAATCCTGTCAGCAGATTTAACCCGTAAACCGCTACGATGGAGATCAAAATGCTGTCGATCACCAGCATGTACTTGTTACCGACCTCGAACAATAGCGGCCAGACGAACAGCACCACCAGCAAACAGGCAAACAAAAGCCGGTCGACGTGCGTCATGAATATGCGCTGTTCGGCCCTGTAGGAAGTAAAGAAGTTACCCGTGGCTATCCATCGATTCTCAGACATAAATTAAACTCGCTCGATTTCGTGTATCCCAAAAAGGCCATGGGGTTTGATCAGCAGAATAATCAGCAAAATAATGTAAGGCAATACATCCGCCGTCCCGAAAAGTCCCCAGTTGCCGTCCAGGTAGCCGGCGGCAAACTGCTGGATCAGCCCCATGAGGATGCCCGCCACGATGGCTCCGAAAATGGAATCCAGACCGCCCACAATCACCACTGGGAACACGATAATACCGAAAGATTGCAAGACATCAAAATTTAATCCGGTGATGTTGCCGATGATGCCGCCGGCCGCAGCCGCACTCAATCCCGCGGTGGCCCATGCCAGGCCGAACACCTTGGGCACGGATATGCCGATGGACATGGATGCAAACTGATCGTCCGAAACCGCCCGCATGGAAATGCCAACAGTGGAAGCCCTGAAGAACCAGGTAAAGGCCCCGATCATCGCAAAGGTGATGATCACGCCCACCAATTGGGTCCAGGACATGGAGACCCCCCAGAAAGAAATCGGTGTTTTGGGTAGAAATTCGGGAAACGAGAAGTTTTCAGCGCCAAAGGGCGTCATGTAAATCACACCGTCGATAATCGACATGAGGCCAATGGTGACCATAATCACCGATATGATGGGTTCCCCGATCAGGCGGCGTAGAAACACCCGTTCCACGCTCATGGCCAGGAAAAAGGTGATGATCATGCTCAATACAAACGAAATCGCAATGTGGATACCGACCCACACCGTCAGTGCATAGGTAATAAATGCTCCCGAAGCGATGATCTGCCCATGAGCAATATTCAGCACGCGACTCGACTTATAGATCAAAACGAATCCCAATGCCGACAATGCGTATATGGACCCCACCACGATGCCACTTACCACCAGCTGGAAAAAATAGCTCATGCAACCCCTTCCATGGTATAAAACTTCATTTCAGCCTCCACGGTTGTACTCTGGCCATCCTGGTACTGGAAAAAAGCCTCAACCATCTTTGTGCTGACGCTTTCATCATAAAGCGCTTCGTACAGGTCTTTATATTTTTCCCTGACGAACTTTCTGCGGAGTTTGCCGGTTTTGGTCAGCTCACCGTCATCCATGTCCAGCAGCTTGTACAAAACAGCAAACCGTTTGATTTTAAAATGCTCTTTTTCTGCCCTTTCGTTGACATCTTGTACTGCCCCTTTGATCAGCTCTACGACCTCTGGTTTTCCCGATAGATCCATATAGGTAGTGAAAGACAGGCCGCGGTCCTCAGCCCATTTTCCCACCACAATAGGGTCGATGTTGATCAAGGCGGACACAAAATCCCGCTTGTCGCCGAAAATAACGGCCTCCTTGATATAGGGGCTGAATTTGAGTTTGTTCTCCAGGAACATGGGGCTGAACATTTCATCATTGCTGTTGTGCATGACATCGGT
>JARFPZ010000520.1 GCA_029288035.1 Desulfosarcina sp. | reverse complement strand
GCGGTTTGGCACCTCGATGTCGGCTCATCACATCCTGGGGCTGGAGCAGGTCCCAAGGGTTTGGCTGTTCGCCAATTAAAGTGGTACGTGAGCTGGGTTTAAAACGTCGTGAGACAGTTTGGTCCCTATCTTTCGTGGGCGCAGGATATTTGAGGGGATCTGTCCCTAGTACGAGAGGACCGGGATGGACGAACCTATGGTGTTCCAGTTGTCGCGCCAGCGGCATTGCTGGGTAGCTAAGTTCGGAAAGGATAACCGCTGAAAGCATCTAAGCGGGAAACCCACCCCAAGATTAGATATCCCTTCCGCATGGAAACATGCAGAACTGAAGACCCCTTGTAGACCACAAGGTTGATAGGCCGGGTGTGTAAGTGCGGCAACGCATTTAGCTAACCGGTACTAATTGGTCGTGAGGCTTGGCCGCAAAATAATTCACATGATCATCTTGAATGTCAATGTTTCGTGCTAAATACAACTTGTAAAGTGTGATTATCTGTCACTGGTGTTTTTGAACTAACACATTAAGCACACGAAATTTGGTCACAAATAATCATTTTTCGGCGGCAATAGCGAAGAGGTCACACCCGTTCCCATCCCGAACACGGAAGTTAAGCTCTTCAGCGCCGATGGTACTGCACGGGCAGCTGTGTGGGAGAGTAGGACGCCGCCGAATTTTTTCTAACCCGGAATCAGATTCTGATTCCGGGTTTTTTTATCCATATCAAGTAGAAGATTCTTGAATTTTGGTTTGTGCTAGAAATGTTTTAAATTTTAAAAAATCTATCCGCCGCATCCACAACCACAGTCACATCCTGTCCCACCGTGGGCGGCCATATCGGCCATGGCCTTTATAATTTCTCTATTTTCAGCGGGCGTCACGGCGTCGATTTTCACCTTCAGGTAGATGTCATTTCTGACCTCAAATAAATCCATCAGTGGCGGATTGAGGTGTTCAAAAAACCTATGCAAGCTTTCCTTCTTCAGGTGAATTAAAACGCTTTGGCCTTCGACTTTGTCCGCTAGTTCATATTCAAAGGGTGTCATGCCGCCTGAACCCAGACCAAAGATGAACTCAAGACCCGGGTACTTTGGCGTGAGGTTCATGGTGTCTTGGGAGGTCCCTGCCTGTAAGGATAGCTTTATCTTTTTTAGATTTTCTATTTTATTCATTTTTGGCCTCATTCAAATTAATCCAAGTGCTTGGGCGGTTTGCCGATTTTATCTCCGAGTGCGCGCTGTCGGTTGGCAACGATGAGTCTCGCTATTTCATTGACTGCGTTGTCGATCCACATGGCGGTTTGGGAACCTTCGGTGTACTCGGCTTCACCGTACGACTGAACCCGCCCCTGTTTCTGCAGATTGTTGACCTGGGAAAACTCTTCGCTGGAACCCGGCTGATAAACGGCAAAGGTTCTTCCACCGAAGCGATTGACAATGGAAAATACCGGAATATCGCTGGGGCCGTCGGCGATATAGATCATGTTCTGAATAGGTACGCGGCGGTCCTCATCCGGGATTTTAGCATTGACATCGATGTCGGATATTTTATTGGTCCCCTTGTTTATTTCAAATATGGCGCGGGTTTTGGTGGTGTTGTCCAAGGCGTAAGCAATCTGGGATATGCTTTTTGGCGGACCGGCCGTTTGGAGGCCAGCCGAATCGAGCCAACCGGCCTGGGGCGGGTCTTCGACAAACTCGCAGCCCCAGACGCCGTCCACGTATGGCGCTATTTTACTGCCCAGAATCATCTGCCGCAAACCTGTGGAGACAATATAATGCTCAACGCGAATGTCGTGCTGCCGGTATGCGGGATCGGCTTTGACAAAGTGTTTGACTTTATCGAAAAATTCCGGCAGGCCATTGTAGAATTTGATCTCAGCGCCGAGCTCCCTTAGCCGCTTGTTATTCAATCCTTTGAAGATTCCTGTGCGGGCATAGGTGATGAAGTGATTCAGATAAACGGTATCGGGGACAATCAAGTCGAGCCCGTTTTTTCGATAATATTGCGGCAATTCATTGACCTCTTTCCAAAACTTTTTGGCGTCCACCCGGTAATGATCGAAGATAGGTGTTTGCATATATCCCGGGATGAGGGTTTTATCAAAATCCCAAATGCAGGCGATGATGTTTTGTAGGAAAAGTTGCTGCGGCATATGGTTTGACTAAAGCTTAGGGTCATTAAAATTAAATAATACTTTCCAGTACGATGCGATGCAAGAGTTTTTCTCATTGACTTTAAAATATTGATCTTATGAGATATTTACGGTATTCTATCTACAAATACAACTGAAGCTGGCATTAGCTCGTTTTTGAATAAGAAGAATACCACATTGGTTCGAAACTTCAAAAAATAAAATTATAGAATGAGGTTGGTATGAAAATAATTGTTATAGGAACCGGATACGTAGGGCTCGTCCATGCAGCGGTATGTTCAGAATATGGGCATGACGTCATTGCCCACGACATAGACAAGGATAAGATCGAGGCTTTTTCCACGGGTCAGCCCGAGCCCATAGAAAAATACGTCAACGAGCCCGGTCTGGTGAATATCATTCGAGAGACACTAAACAAATCCCTGCATTTCTCCCATGATCTGCCAGCCATCATTGAAGGGACAGATGCAATTTTTATGTGTTTGCCGACGCCCTCAAACATCGACGGATCCACAAATCTCACGTTCTATGATGCCGCCGCCGAATTTATTGCAGAAGTCCTTGCCAAAAGAAAAGACAACCGCCGGGTCGTGCTTGTGAACAAAAGTACTGTTCCAATTGGTACGGCGCGACATTTGGAAAACATCATGAAATCGCATGGGGTTGAAAATTTCGGTGTCGCATCCAACCCCGAGTTTCTTGCAGAGGGAACCGCAGTGGCGGATGCTCGCCGACCCCATCGCGTCGTCGTGGGCTGCGACAGTGATGAAGATTTTAACATACTGCGACGGGTCTACTCTCAGTTTGTTCATCATGTGCGCATAAAATACATTGAAACCACACCGGAGACCGCGGAAGCCATCAAGTACGTGGCCAATACCGTTCTGCTGACCTATATTTCTTTTTGGAACGGTGTGGGAGCAAAGATCGGCGAAAGAATGCCCAACGTCAATATCGATGACCTCCGGCTCGGTGTGACCTCAGACGACCGTATCAGCACCTGGGGATCCTTTGTGAGCAACGGCGCGGGAGGGAGTTGCTTTGGCAAAGACATCGCTTCTCTCATCTACCAGCTGCGTCGGGTGAACGTGAGCACCAAGATGCTGGAGGCCTCTTTTGAGGTTAATGAGCATCAAAAGGTTTACCTTATCGACCGTGCGATCACTGAAGCCGGATTCAAGTTCAACAATAAAACCGTGGCGGTCTTGGGGCTGGCATTTAAAAAGCATACCAGTGACATGCGAGATGCCTCATCGATAAAAGTTATTGAATCCCTGCTCGGAAAAGGCGTAGCGGCTATCCATGCCTATGATCCCCTGGCAAATGACTCGGCCGCTAACGTATTTGATCCATCGAAAAACATCTTATTCGAAAAAATTAGCTATTTTGATTCAGCCAGGGAAGCCATCGAAAGCTCAGACGCCTTGTTCATATCATCGGACTGCGAGGAATTCAGAGGTTTTTCCCGAACCATCGAAGATACGGTGAAACCTCCCTACCTTGTGATGGACGGCAGACGGATGATACCCGACTACAATGAACTGGTCGCTAAAGCCTTCACTTACCTGGCGGTAGGTTCGAGGGTGATGACGCCGGCGTGAAGCATGCTATAGAATTATGAATTTAAGCGATTTAATCATCTTTATCCACCATCCAATAGGCAGCCTCGGAGACACCATATGATGAAAGGCATTTTATTGGCGGGGGGATCGGGTTCTAGACTGTATCCGCTTACCCTTGGCATCAGCAAACAACTTCTTCCGGTCAATGACAAACCCATGATTTATTACCCGCTTTCCGTACTTATGGAGGCGGGAATTCGCGATATTCTCATTATATCCACGCCCCACGATTTACCTTTGTTCCAGAAAATTCTCGGCGATGGATCCCACTTGGGACTGTCGTTTTTTTATGCCGAACAACCGCGACCCGATGGCCTTGCGCAGGCCTTCATTATTGGAGAGTCGTTTATCGGAAACGATACGGTTTGCCTGATATTAGGCGATAATATCTTTTATGGTCCGGGCCTTTCCGAAACCTTGCAGCGTACCGTCCAAATGACCCAGGGGGGATTGATTTTCGGTTACCTTGTGCGGGATCCCGAACGATATGGTGTGGTTGAATTTGATGCCAACGGCAGGGTTACGGCCATCGTGGAGAAACCTGAATCTCCCCGCTCGCAATATGCGGTGCCGGGCCTTTATTTTTATGACAATGATGTCATTGACATTGCCAAGAATCTCAAACCTTCGGCCCGAGGCGAACTGGAGATCACTGATATCAACATGGCATACTTAAAGCGCCAGGATCTCAGGGTAGAACTCTTGGGAAGAGGATTTGCCTGGCTCGATACTGGAACCCATGAAGCACTTCAGCAGGCGGCAAGCTATGTGCAGGCGATTCAGGAAAGACAGGGACTGAAAATTTCATGTATAGAAGAGATTGCTCTCCGCTTTGGCTATATTGACAGGCAGCAACTTAGAAAATTGGCCGCCAATTATATGAAAAACGACTACGGACGTTATTTAATGGAATTAGCTGATGAAGCTGACGGTGGTCAAATTTAACCGATTTTTAACGATCCAGTTTAAATATTCGAAGCAAATCCAAACTTATACTTTTAATATTCAGCCTTGAGCCTGCTGTCAGAATGGCAACGCATCTCCCCTGATGTTTGAATTCCTTCGAAAAAATCCAGAATAAGAATTGCTGAAATATCTGCTATTTCCTTGACAGGTTTCAGGATAGAGAGTAAAAATCAAGGCTTAGTTAAAATCCGAGTTAGGGGGAATCCATGAACTATAAAAAGACACTCAACCTTCCAACTACCAAGTTTCCCATGAAAGCCAACCTGGCGAAACGGGAACCGGAGCAGTTGAAAGCATGGAATGAAACCCGTCTGTACGAACAGATCCGCCAGACCTCCAAGGGAAGAGAGAAGTTCATCCTGCACGATGGTCCCCCCTATGCCAACGGTTACATTCATATCGGAACGGCGTTGAACAAAATACTGAAAGATATCATTGTGCGTTCAAGGCAGATGGCGGGCTTCGACGCTGTATACGTACCGGGCTGGGATTGTCACGGCCTTCCCATCGAGCATAATGTGGACAAAGAACTTGGCGATAAAAAGAAAAATCTTAGCATGGCCCAGGTTCGTCGGCTGTGCCGGTCCTATGCGGAAAAATTTATTGATATCCAGCGGGAGGAATTTAAACGCCTCGGGGTAATGGGGGTTTGGGATGATCCCTATTTGACCATGAACTACCGATATGAAGCCACCATCGCCAGAGAATGCGGCAAGTTTGCCAAAAACGGTAGTTTATTTCGCAGCAAAAAGCCGATTTATTGGTGCTTTACCTGTCAAACCGCGTTGGCAGAGGCCGAAATTGAATATTCGGACGATTCCACTCCGTCAATTTACGTAAAATTTGCGTTGAAAGACGATTTAAGCAATGAATTGCCGGCGCTCAGGGGCAAAGATGTTTTTGTCATCATCTGGACAACAACCCCGTGGACGCTTCCGGCAAATCTAGCGATCGCACTTCATCCCGATTTTGAATATGTGGCCGTAGATATCGGTGGCGGTCAGGTGTATGTTCTGGCCCGGGATCTGGTTGAAGCCTGCATGCAGACCTTCGGCATTGCTGAATATTCCGTTATCGGGGAAATTAATCCGG
>JARFPZ010000501.1 GCA_029288035.1 Desulfosarcina sp. | reverse complement strand
TTGACATCCGCATAAACGGTTTTCGTCGCACGTACTTGGTGCATATCCCGCCCGACTACAATTCTCAAAATCCGCTTCCATTGGTGGTTGTCATTCACGGGGCTTTTGATACGGCCAAGGGGATGGAAAAATTTTCCGGGTTCAGTGATCTGGCGGATCGGGAAGGGTTTGTTGTCCTGTATCCTAATGGGATGGGCATCCTGGGATTTCTGCAGCACTGGAACGCCGGGCACTGCTGTGGAAAGGCTGCTGACGATAATCTGGACGATGTGGGATTCGTTGCGGCCGCCATCGAGGATGCGAGTGCGCGATTGGCGATCGATCGCAGCCGTGTCTATATGGTTGGGTTTTCCAATGGGGGTATGCTGACCTATCGTTTTGCCGCCGAAAGAGGGGATCTTTTAGCAGCAGCAGCGCCCATGGCGGCCTCCATCGGCGGAAAGCCTTCCACCGATGCGCCGGAATGGCGCATACCCGAACCCGTGCAGCCCCTTTCCATGATCATATTTCACGGTCTGGCAGACGATGATATACGCTATGAGGGTGGTGTCAGCCATCACCGGGGTGGAACCCGAACCTATTGGACCGTTGAGGAATCTGTTAAATTCTGGGTTCTGCATAATGGCTGCAATCCCAGGGCCGCCAGCACCGATTTAAACGCCGGAAGGGTCATTCTGAAATCCTGGGGCGTTTGCCGGGATGACGCTGAAGTGGCACTTTACCTGATCAAGGACTGGGGACATGTTTGGCCGGGTAAGTATTTTACGTCGGATCTGGCGGAAAACGACCCTTTCAAAAACTTTGACGCCGCCGAAGTTATCTGGGATTTTTTTAAATATAAGCGTCGTCAACCTTAATATGACACCGTTGATCTTCGTCTTTATAGGGGCCTACCTGGCAGGTTCCGTCAATTTTGCAATTTTACTGTTTAAAGCCCTGGGCAAAGATGATCCGAGAGCCGGATTTAGCGGGAACCCCGGTGCTACCAACGTTTATCGGCAAGCGGGATATTTCTGGGCCGTCCTTGTTCTGACCCTGGATATGAGTCGGGCATTGGGGGTTGCCTTTATCGCCTTACATCTGATGCCGGTGGCGCTCGTTCCCTGGGCCGGTCTGGGCCTCATCCTGGGCAACCGTTTTCCCTGCTTTCATGGTCTGTGTGGCGGTAAGGGCGTCGCTAATTACCTCGGTTTTACAATGATTATCGCACCGGTGGCCGCCGGAATATCCGTCCTGGGTTGGCTTCTGGCCTATGCAATCTGGCGCACCCCTTTTATCGGCTCGTTCGTGATGGTGTTGATCCTGGCCACGGGGACGATTGTCGCATGTGAGTATTCCTTTTCAGCGATCCCAGGCGTTGCGACGACGGCGGCAATGATCTATTACAACCACAAGTCAAATGTACTGGGGATGCTGCGGCAACGGGGAGGTAAAGAATGATATTTTCAGGAAACAGAAGAAATGACTATAATTTACCTAATCAACCATTCAACCAGTAAACTATTCAACGAGGTCTGAACTTGTTAATTTCTCAACGGTTACCCGCGTCGCCCAGCGCAGAAATATCCTGGTATAATCGGCTCCGGCCAGATACATTCCCAGTATAAATACCAGGTGTGACAGGCCATAGACGAGCGGTCCGCCAATTGCGACGATTAAGGGTTTTTCCAGGTAAACGGACAGCGCTCCCAGGGCAGCCACTGCCGGCCAGCCAATGACATAGCTAAAGGCGATGGTCGCTATTCCGAACACGACCCGCACAGAGGGCTTCTTTTTAAATGCGCTTAGATCGGCTTTATCTTCTATCGCTGAACGAACATATCGGGTTTCGGCGAATTTTTTGATAATATTCATTATATTATAGAAATTCCGAGACCTCGGTTGAATTTTGCCGTCCAACCGTGTAAATATTTTCGCCACCAGGCACCAAGACACGAAGTTAAATAATAATAAACAGTTATTGTTTGTGTCTTGGTGGCTATTCTATCCGGTTTGTCCGGGTTGGGTATTACTTGGCACAAAATCTGCGTAGTATCTCACAAAATAGACAGCACCATGTAATGGCTGGAAAGCTGGGATGTTAGGGAGCCGGGAAGCATGTCTGTCAGCCTGCTAGCATTCAAGCATCCTAGCCTTCAAGCGGTACGCTATTTTAGAACCTGGCGTTGTCATTGTTGGCTGGTTCGTGATACGCCTAAAGCATGCTAGGAAAAACCAAAGTTGGCGTACTATATAAGGAGAAAAGATAGAATGTGCAAGTTCAAAACATATGCATTCGGGTTACAGGTATTTATTGTGATCGCTTTTTTAGTTTACACTGCGATATTTATCAGTTGTGCACCGACCGCGGCGATTGGAAGACCTGTTGATTCTGCAAAACTTGTTGATGGAACCTATAAGGGCAGTTATCGCGGTGGGCCAAATAAAGCGATCGTCGAAGTGACAATTAAAGATAATTCCATTGTCAATATTAACATAATTCAGCACCAGGCTTGGCGGGGTAAAAAGGCCGAAGAAACGGTAGTTGAACGAATCATAGCACATCAGTCTACCCGGGTGGATGCGGTTAGCGGGGCCACCAACAGCAGTTACGTGATTATGAATGCAGTGCAGCTGGCGATTGAAAAAGCCTACTAACCTTTTATTAGGCCAAAAACTTAACGAATGAGTCAAGATCCATTAACCAGTATCCGGCATCACTTCGCTTCGCCAACGGTATATTTTTCTCATCGACCTGGCGATTTAAGGCAAAGCATCCCTATAACTTATGATGAAAGCTGAAATCTCTGCCAAAAACTGGGACTTCTTTGATAAAATCTACTGCATCACATTAGACGAGCGCGCGGACAGACGCGCAGATGCAACCGCTCAGTTCGAAAAAGTCGGTCTGGCAGATAAAGTTGAATTTGTGATTGTAAAAAGGCATCCGCATAATATTGAACAGGGAATATTTGAATCGCATTTAACCTGCCTGGAAAAAGGAATCCGGGCCGGTGCCGACACAATCGTTGTATTCGAAGATGATATCCTGTTGGAACGATTCAGCCCGGCCGTTCTTCAGGATTGTATTGAGTTTTTATCGACCAACCGTCATTGGAATTCCCTGTATTTTGGCTGTCTGATATCGGGCAGCAAAAAAACACAAAACCGATCGGTACTGAAAATTAAGTACCGCTGCCTGACCCATGGCTATGTTTTCAGTCGCAAGTTTTCTGAATCGCTGGTCGAAAAATCCTGGTGCGACATACCCTTTGATGATTTTCTGCGGACCCTAAATGATGAATTTTATGCTATCTATCCTTCTTTTGCCTTTCAGAGTAATTCGCGTTCGGATAACATCAGATTTTTACCGTTGGACAAATTTAGAAGGTTATGTGGCGGGCTGCGGCAGTTACAAAAAAGAAACGAGCTGTATCATCACCAACGTTCGCTGATCATCCTGCTACACATTATTATCATCCTGCTGATCATCATGTTGGCCTCATGAAAACCGCTGAAATCCATTGGCACCGATTGATTTTAATACTGATTGTTGTGACCATTCTTTTCGGTATTGGTTTATTCCGAATAGAAATTGATTCGGATATTGTCGCCTCCCTTCCTGAACATGATCCGGTAATTTCAGATGCCATCTATATTTTTAAAAATCATCCCGTTCAGGATCAATTGTTCATTGATGTCAGCCATCAAAAAGACGACCTGGAAATTCTGCTTGAATGCGGCCAACTGGTCGAAAAAAAATTAACTGCCAGTGGGTTGTTTAAAAATGTCGGCCTCAAAGATGTTCAAAATCTCATACCTGATTTAATGGCGTATGTTATAAAAAACCTGCCGGTCATGTTTAGCGCGAAAGAGCTTGAAGATAAGATCGAACCAATGCTGGAAACCAATGAAGTCCACAAAAAACTGCAGGCTATTTATTTACAGTTGCTGGAAATGAGTGGCATCGGGCAGGCAGAATTCATTTCAAAAGATCCCCTGGGGCTCAAAGACTTTATCCTGGCCAGGCTATCCCACTTGGCGCCATCTCAAAATGCCCGTATATACAGGGGCCAACTCGTATCGGCTGACGGACAACATCTGCTTGTCATCGCCAATCCGATCGCTTCCGCCACGGATACGACCTTCGCCCGCAAGGCTGCCGAACTTATTGATAATCTGGCAAATGAGCTGAATCGGAAATATTCCGATGCAGGGTACGACATTACGCTTACTCCTACCGGCGCATATCGCGCGGCCCTGGATAATGAGCTTATCATCAGGCGAGATGTAAAAAACGCTATCCTGTTGGCCACCATCGGCATTGCAATTTTGCTCATATTTGCTTTCCCAAGGCCTCTGATGGGGCTGCTGTCCCTTTTGCCGGCGATCGCCGGGTCGATGATCGCATTTTTTGTTTTTTCATTGCTGCACCAATCGATTTCGATCATGGTGCTCGGTTTTGGCGGCGCCATTATTTCGATAACCGTCGATCACGGGATTGCATATTTTCTATTCCTGGATCGCCCCTATAAAACTCACGGCAAAGAAGCGTCCACAGAGGTCTGGGCTGTGGGCCTGCTGGCGGCGTTGACAACTGTGGGCGCTTTCGGGGTGCTTACCTTCAGTGGTTTCCCGGTATTTGAGCAGCTCGGGTTGTTCACGGCGCTGGGAATTGCATTCTCATTCCTATTTGTTCATGCTGTTTTCCCGAAGATTTTTACGGCCATATCGCCGGCCCGTCCAAGGCGTCTACCGCTTGAAAATATCGTCAACGCGCTGTCACTAACGGGAAAAAAGGGGGCTTATGCGGCGCTTGGATTCGCTATCGTCATGCTTTTTTTCGCCAAGCCCGGATTCAATGTAAGTCTGAGCTCCATGAACACCGTGAGCAAGGAATCCATTGCGGCCGAAAATCTGTTTGCCGAGGTCTGGGGCAACATTTTTAGCAAGATATATTTGATGTCCGAAGGAAAAAGTATAGCGGCGCTTCAGAAAAAAGGTGACAGCCTCTTGACCATGATGGATCCGGACTTGAATTCAGGTGTTCTGTCCACCGGTTTTGTTCCTTCGATGATGTTTCCCGGGAAAAATCGCAGGCTAGAAAATTTTGCGAGTTGGAAAAAATTTTGGAACCAGAGCAGGATAAGCCGGTTTAAACATGCGATGGCAGAGGCATCGCTCAAAACAGGTTTTGCGGCAGATGCGTTTAAGCCATTTTACGAGCTCATTGATCCGGACCTAAGCCCACCCTTAGATGCAACCATTCCTGAAAAATTTTACAGTCTGATGGGGATCACTGAAAGTCTGGACGGATCGGGATGGGTTCAATTTTCCGGTTTGACGACCGGCAAATCCTATCAGGCTGAAAGTTTTTTCAAAAGATATCAATCTGTGGGCAAATTATTTGATCCGACCTTTTTTTCGCAAAAACTCGGCCGACTTTTGTTTTCCACATTCACAAAGATGCTGGTGATCATCGGTATCAGCGTCACCATTCTCTTGTTTTTATTCTTCCTCGACTGGAAATTAACCCTTATCTCGCTGTTGCCGGTTCTCTTCGCCTTAATTAGTACGCTGGGCACCTTGAACCTTATCGGCCACTCCCTGGACATTCCGGCCTTAATGCTTGCCATTATTGTCATGGGTATGGGTATCGATTATTCTCTGTTTTTTGTCAGATCCTATCAGCGTTATCCGGATGCATTTCATCCATCTTACCGTCTCATCCGTATGGCGGTTTTCATGGCGTCCGCATCAACGCTCATCGGGTTCGGCGTCTTGTGCACGGCCGAGCATTCGATTTTAAGAAGTGCCGGAATAACGTCATTGTTTGGCATCGGCTACTCCCTTATCGGCGCTTTCATCATCCTACCGCCCATTTTAAAATACGTGTTTCAATCCCGGCAAAAAGATATCAGCTCTGTTGACCCTATTCATGATCGCATTTTAAGACGTTACCGAAATATGGAAGCGTATCCGAAAATATTTGCCGGGTTTAAAATTCGCTTGGATCCTATGTTTTCAGAGCTGCCTCGTATTTTTGCATTCACCCGGCAGCTCCGGACCATTCTTGATATCGGTTGTGGTTTCGGCGTACCGGCCAGCTGGTTGATTGAGAATTTTGCCGAATTGAAAATATATGGTATTGATCTTGACAGCAATCGGGTCAGAATAGCGTCCAGAGCACTCGGGCAAAGGGGCAAAATGGTTGTTGGCCGGGTACCGGATGTACCACAAATTCCACATCTGGCCGATGCCGCCATCATGCTGGATATGCTGCATTATTTGAATAATGACGATTTGGGACTCACCCTACAGCGGTTGGGTGACCGACTTTGTGATAACGGCCGCCTGATCATACGAGCCGTTATCATGCCAAATGCGCGGCAGTCTTTGTTCTGGTGGCTGGAAAATCTCAAAAATAAAATGGGGAGAATCCCTGCCTATTATCGTTCTTTTAATGAGATATCAACGATTCTGGCTCAAGCCGATTTTACGATTGAGCATACGGAACCATCGGGATCGAAAGGGGATTTATATTGGTTCGTCCTGAAACGCAGGGGCCGAAACCACTAAGCGTTTAGCGGCATTTTTCTGACAGCATGTTGTCAGACAAAATGGTTTCAGGTTTCAGTGTTCAGCATGGCCACTGGCCACAAAAACGGCCAGTCTGATCGAGAAAGAAACTTGACGATGTGGTAAAAAGCCAAATTTTCTTTAAAGCGTCTTTCCGGCGGGGCCTGTGCCGGACTCGATCCGGTAGCCGGAATCCAGTATTTCCAGTTTATTCTGGATGCCGGATCAAGTCCGGCATGACGAATTCGGAATTTTTTTTGCGAAACCAACAAAGTCTTCCAATGAAGAGTTTCATAAGGAGTCAGGCTTCAAAGGTGTTAAATTCTCTTATATGAAACTACACCAAGTTAAAAGCGAACCGCAGAATATCGAATGTCGAATATCGAATGTCGAAGGGTGGATTCGCTTCGCTCAGTCATTTTTTATAAAATAGACAGAATACCTTACTTCGATATTCGATATTCATGATTCGATATTTGATATTCTCTTTTTCAGAGTTTCTTTTTTGATCAGACTTGCCGTTTTATTTGGCCAGCAGCCGCGCTTATATAGAACTTTACTATGCAAGCGCCGCAGTCGTTACATGACAACTTTTTATGAGCGTGGTCTCGGAAAAGTTTAGGCTATTGAATACTGCAGATAATGGTCTGCGGAAGGTGCTTGAAATTCAGTCATACAAATGGAGTTCGATCAAATCGGCAGTATCAAGAAAATTACCGCTTTCGCCGGCAGAATGGGTCGGCATTGGTTCAGTACTGATCGCAGTGTTGCTGCTGTTTGTTGA
>JARFPZ010000479.1 GCA_029288035.1 Desulfosarcina sp. | reverse complement strand
CTGTTACACAAATCGAGTGTTTGAAATTAAGAGCAATGACAGCCATCCGTCGTATGCTTGATTTTTCATACAAACTGTGCCATGGTTGCAGTACTTTATATAAAATTTTTACAAATCTTGATATGAAACCAAGTTACAAGCCTCATACACCTCGGCTGAAAATCGTCGATCAATACATAAGGGAGTTGTTTAGAGATGAGCTGCCAGACGGCATAAAATATCATGATGCCAACCACACCCTGCATCCTACCAAAGGCGTCGTTGCTGTTGCCAATAGGATAGCGATATCCGAGAATATCTCCGATCTTGATAGAGAATTGTTACTTACAGCAGCTTATTTTCATGACACCGGCTACATTAGAGAATATGATAAAAATGAACCGATTGCTGCACGAATGGCAGGCAGAATCCTTAAATTGATCGGTTATGAGCCAAAGGAAATCAAAAAGATTCAAAAGATGATCCTATCAACCGATCTTGAGCGTGACCCCAAAACCCATGTCGAAAAGATCATTTGTGATGCCGATCTCGACCACTTGGGCAGGGAAGATTTTTTCAAATTAGATGGGAAATTAAGGGAAGGACGACGTGCAAGAGGAATAGATGTCAACGATGACGTAAAATGGTTTAAAGGTACCTTCGAAATCATTAAAAAACACAAATTTCATACGGATTCTCAGAAAAAGTTGAGAGAAAAAGAGAAACAAAAAAACATCAAGAAGCTCCTCATCAAATTGGAAAATATTAAAAAAAAGAAACGTAGCCGAACATAATCCCGAATCTTTTTTCAATTTTTAATCAAAGAACCGATACCAGAAAATTAGGCAAAGCGCCACGATGCCATCTTTCCATGTGATCTTCTTTCCTTCGGAATAGGTCCGGCCGCTGTAACTTATCGGGACTTCATAGATCCGGAGTCTCATTTTTGAAACCTTGGCGGTAAACTCAGGTTCAAAACCAAACCGGTTGGACTTCAGGTTGAGGTCTTTTAGTATTTGGCTTTTGAAAACCTTGTAGCAGGTTTCCATATCCGTGAGGTTCAGATTTGTCAATGCATTGGATATTAAGGTTAGAAGTTTGTTGCCTACGTAGTGCCAGAAGAATAGCACCCTGTGCGGCCCACCAATAAATCTGGAACCATAAACGACGTCAGCCCGACCATCTGAAATAGGTTCCAAAAGATTTGGGTATTCATCCGGATCATACTCTAAATCAGCATCTTGAATTATAACGATATCGCCGGTCACAGACTCAAAGCCTGTTCGCAGAGCGGCCCCTTTGCCTCTATTGCGGCTATGATAGATCACCTTGACATTTTCTTTGTCTGCAACAATTTTTTTCAATCGTTCACGCGTCCCATCGATCGATAAATCATCGATTACGATAATCTCTTTCTTTATCGGAACCTTATCAACGCGGGCAAGAATCTCTTCAATGGTATCAATCTCGTTATAAACCGGAATTACGACAGAAATTTTCATCTGTGATCACCTAAATTCAGAACTACTGACGTGTCGTAAAATCTGATGCGACACAAATGTCTGTGGTCGCGCCAACCATGCTGGATTTCGGGCGAATCGTTCTGAATTTTTATGTCTTATTTTTTATCGGTTCTATATCCAAAACAAAGGGTGTCGATATTAGCTTTTTATAGATCCTGTTGTATCTTGAATTTACGCTCAATTTATCTACAATTTTTGCAGGTTCCCTTCATATCAGGGCCTCCCGAGAAGCATATCCGACTGAGGTCAGGAACCCTGAGATTAAAGTCCGGACAACACTTGCTTAGCCTCCTGGGCCCCATCGAAGCTGCTGCTGATGTTCAGCGCTTTTTCCAGGTAGGTCCGGGCTTGTTCAGGGTCGCCTTTTTTAAAATACGCCATTCCGAGATGATAATTCACGGTGGGATTTTCCGGGAGTTTGGCCAGGCTTTCCGTGAACTCACCGATGGCCGAATCGTACAATCCCTTCTTGTAATAAACCCATCCCATGGTATCGATGACATACGGCTCATTGGGCAGTTTTTCCCTGGCGATCCGTGCAAAATCCAGGGCTTCATTCAAGTCTTTATCCTGTTCAACCAGAATATAAGCCAGGTTATTAGCGGCCGGGGCAAATTCGGGGTTGATGTCCAGCGCGGCCCTGTAATGTGTTTCAGACTGGTCATACTGCTTGCGACTTTCATAGATCATTCCTAAAAACATATGCGGCGCGGTCTGTTTCGGATTGGCATTCAACAAAGCCTCATACTTGGCAATAGCCTTGTCCACTTGTTTATCTGCCATATATATGCGGGCCAGAGAATAATAAGGCTGCAAAAAATCAGGATTCTTATCGATGGCTTTTTGAAAATATTCTTCCGCCGATGAAATTTTTTTCTGCTCTGCATAGAGGCCGCCTTTCAGATTGTAAACCACCGCAACCGCCGAAGGAGAGTCCTCCACGATTTTAAGCTGGCGGTCGCAGCGTTTGAGGGCGCGGTCGTATTCTTTTTGGGCCACATCGACCCGGACAGCATTGGCAAATACATCCATAAGTTTCGGATTAATCGCCAATGCTTTTTCAAAGTTTTTCAGGGCCGGCTCATACTTGCCGAGAAAGTATTGTAAAAGGCCAAGCCGTGAGTAGCCGACAGGGATGTCAGGCGCCATCTCGATCATGGTCTCGAAAGTGTTTTGGGCCAGCATAAATTCTTTCTCGGCCATATAGGCATTGCCTAATGTAAGTTTGGCCTGATAATTGGCCGGTTGGCGCTTGAGGATCTCCTGGGTTTCTTTTTTTGCCAATTCAATATCGCGCGTGCGCAAATAAACTTCGGCCAGCAGCAGTCGCGCCTTGATGAATGTGGGCTGCAGATCGACGGCTGCGGCCAGGGCTAGTTTCGCGGATTTAACCTCGCCCTTGGCGAAATGGGCAAACCCCTTGAAATAGTGACCGCGGGCATCCCGGGGGTCCTCCTTAATCAATTGATCCAGGATTTCGATGGCCGAGGAAAACTCCTGCCGGGTGATCAGGATTTCAGCCTTCAACAGGCGAGCCGGAAAATAGTTGGGCCGGTTAGATAGAATTTCGGAAACCTGGTTCTCGGCATCCTCCACAGCCCCCTGAGCGAGATAATACCGGGCAATCGCAAGCCTAATCTGAACATTTTCAGGTTCGAGTTCCTTAGCCTTTTGATAGGAGGCAAGGGTTTTTTCCGGGTTGCCGACGGCTTCGTAAAAGTTGGCTAAAGCCATGTAAGGCTTTATTTTCTGAGGATTGATTTCTGCAGCTTTCAAGTACGCCGCTTCGGCTTCGTTTTGTTTTTCCTGACGCAAATAAAAATTGCCCAGCAGGATCGCCACATCGACATCTTCAGGATAATCCGCTACGAGTTTTTTTATCTGGGCATCCGCCTCATCAAATTTATTCTGACTATTGTAAAGCTTAAATAATGCCAGCCGGGTTTTCCGCTCGCCGGGGGCGATGTCCATCGCTTTTTGTAAAAACTCTTCCGCTTCAGCGACCCTTCCCTGAGGAACCAGCAGATATGCCAGACCTAAATGGGCCCGGATCTCCTGGTCATCGATCTCCAACACTTTTCTAAAGGTGGCCTCGGATTCAGAAAAATTTCCCTCCTGACTCAGCATACCGGCCAGCACCAAAAGCGCATCAACATTGGTCGGCTCGCGATTTAACACCGTATCCAATTTCTTACGGGAATCCTCAAACTCTTTGGCCAGTATCAGGAA
Source organism: Desulfosarcina sp. (assembly GCA_029288035.1). Classification (GTDB taxonomy): domain Bacteria; phylum Desulfobacterota; class Desulfobacteria; order Desulfobacterales; family JAFDCJ01; genus JAFDCJ01. The sequence continues at coordinate 3,366 of JARFPZ010000479.1, read as the reverse complement.
AGTGGCCAGCTTGAGCTGGGCGGCTGTATTTTCCGGTTCCAGTTCGGTAAGGTTCGAGTAAGCCCTGAAAGCTCCCTGGGCATCACCGATTTTGAGATTGGCCTCACCCAGTTTTTCATAGGCAGCCACATATTTGGGATCAATCTGAATGGCGTTTTTAAACTCCAGGCGTGCACTTTTAAACTCGCCTTTGTCGAAATATGCCAGTCCTTTTTTATAGTGGGCAACTTTTTTCTGCTCGTCGGAAGAACATCCTAACATTGTCAGGGTGGTAATCAGAAAAAGTAAAAAAATGATTTTCAAACGAAACATGAACGATCCTCCTAACCAACGATACACCGAATCCTGCCAAATCACATGGCGACCGATGGTGTAAATTTATCATGAAAATAATAAAAAATGAAAACACTAGAAAAGTAATCGGGCCTGCTGTGTTTTATGCCTTTAAGCCGACTACGGCTTTTTTCATGTTTGGATAAATATTGTCATAAAGTCTACATATTTAATATTATACATAAATTTGACATTTTGCAATTAAAGAATTGCTGACCGGTGAATCAGGTTTTGAGTTCACTAACTGATGAAACTTTAGGGTTCATTTTATCAGGTCCCATTCCCCTGAAGAAAATAGTGTGGTATATTTTGAAAGCCGATTCGATTTGAGGTCAGGTTCTGAGGGTTGGCTAGACAGGAATAACCATGATAAATTTTTTCTATACGATGAATTTATTGCTATTACTCTCAGGGCTTATCGGCGTACGCCTGGACAGCAGTGAGCGTCGCTTCTCCCTTGCACTGGTTCAGACGCTTTTGGGTTTGCCTCTGCTTGCCGCAGAATATCTCTACCTTGCCTATCACCTGGAGACCCGGGCAGTTCAGCTAGTGCTTTTTTCTGAAATCATCTTTGCCCTTCTATGGCTCTCCATGGCCCTTCGCTTACGCAGTGTGACGACTGCAACTGTCGGTGGATCCCGGCTCCATCTTTCATTTGAGATTATGGCCGGGGTAGTGGTCACAGCAGTTGCCGGCTACTTCCTGGTTTATCGATCTGTGATCGAAATATCCGATACAATCCTGGTTTTTCGCTTATACAGCCCAGCCTATTTTTCGGCTGTCTTTATCCTGATAACGTTTCTCTACGCTGCCTGGCGCCTGGAACCGTTTTGGCGTGCCCTCAATGCCGCGCGGCGCTGGGAGTACAAGTTTTTAGTGGTCGGCAGTTACCTGGTCTGCGGCACCCTGGTTTGGGGCACCACCTATCGGCTCACATACCTGGCCATTGTCCCCAGACATCTTCCACTCCTGGCTGCGCTCCTGCTCTTTGGCTGGATCTTGATGTCTTATGCAGTGATCAATCACCGGCTGCTGAACCGCAAGTTCTTTGTTTCCCGCAAGGTGGTCTATTCTTTTGTCGTTCCATCCTTTCTTGTCGCTTATCTGTTAGGTTTCGGACTGATTTCCCTCATCATGCGTACCTTCGGGCTAGAGCTTTCTTTTGTTTTGAAATGGCTGTTGGTTGTCCTTGGGTTCGTTGTTGCAGGACTCTTTGCCTTCTCCGGGAAACTGCGTCGCCGGGTCCACTTTTTTATCAGCACTCACTTCTATATCAACAAATACGAGTACCGGGATGAGTGGCTGGCCTTTTCGCAGCATTTGCAGGGGGCCTTGACCGAGGCCAATGTGGTTAAAGCCCTGCGCCAGGTGCTGGCAGAGAGTCTCTATACCACTAAGATTTTTATCTGGCTTGGGGATTCGTCCGGGGATTATAAGGTAGTTTCACCCCCTGGAAATCCCGACACCCGGAGTTACAATAATGCCATTGCTTCGAATGATCCTCTGGTAAAATATATTAAAACCCATTCCCATTTTCACCTTAACGAGAAAGAACCTGACGCAGCATGGCAGAAGGTGATGAAAAACAAAGAAGCCTTTTTGAATTCGCTAAATCTGATACTTATTGCGCCCATCTCGGTCGGCAACCAGCTTGCCGGATTGATTGGTCTCGGGCCGGAGTTTACCGGCGGGCAATACGGCCATGATGATTTTGACCTTCTCATCGCCCTTGGCAGCCAGACAGCTTCCGCCCTGTTGGCCGTGCGCATGGCCGAGGAACTGGCCCATGCCCGTGAGCAGCAAGCTTGGAACCGGCTATCGGCCTTTGTCCTCCACGACATCAAGAACGCGGCCACGATGCTCTCCTTGCTTCGGGAAAACGCTCCGGAGCATATCCATGAACCTGAGTTCCAGCAGGACTTGCTGGAAGCGGTGGACGACGCCTTAAGGAGAATGGGTCGGGTGGAGCAGCGTTTGCGGACATTGAAAGATGAAATCACCCCTGAGTGGCAGGACTTTGAGCTTGGCCCTTTTTTGCAAGAATGTGGCCGGCGGATGGCGGTCAAGCTGCCATCGATGGAGATCACGATTGAAAATGCGGATGGATTGCGGGTGAGTTCCGATCCGGAGCTTCTTGCCGCCATCCTGCAAAATTTGCTGCTCAACGCCTTTGAGGCAGGGGGCGCTGGGACGGTTGTGCTGATCAGGATCGCTAAAGACGATGCAAGCCGGCAGGCGATTGTGGAGATTATCGACAACGGTCCGGGCATCGACCAAGAGCTGTTGCCCGGTGGCCTGTTTGAGCCGTTTCAGACCACCAAGGCTGAAGGCAGCGGTATCGGTCTGTGGCAGGTAAAAAGGGTGGCGGCCTGCCTGGGGGGCAGTGTTTCGGCCGAAAACAGGTTGGAGGGTGGGGCACGGTTTGTGATAAAGCTGCCACTGACTGCGGGTGTTGGATGAACTTTATAGGCTAATTAACCGCCCCGGTTAAATGCATGTTGATCAGTAATAATTTTGAAACAGTATGATTAGCGGTAAATTGATCCGGCTGGCTGTGAAGCAGAATGATTTAACCGGGCAGGCAGACCCACCCAGACGGACACCGATAAAATGAGCGGGGCGCGGTTTGTGGTGAAAATTCCGTTGGGAGAGATATGAAAAATTTTGAGTTGCGAATTTTTAATTCTTAATGAAGGAGTAATATCCGTTGAAAATTTACATCACTTACGCTTCAAGCAATGATAATTCTTCTGATCTGTTAGTCAGCTACAACATTTAAACCTCCTTTCTATGCTTTCGCAGATATCCGCAAAAAAAAGATAAAAAAATCCCCCGAAGTAGACGGGGGATGTTGTGAAATTGTGTCTGATTATACGGGTATAAAAACCTGATTAACTCTTTTTGCTGTAACGCTTGCGGCTGTATGCAACCAAACCAAGGAGACCGGTGCCCATCAGCAGGATGGTGGCGGGCTCGGGGACAGGGGCAGAAGCTGTCTCTTATACACATCTCCGAGCCCACGAGACTGTGTTA
>JARFPZ010000408.1 GCA_029288035.1 Desulfosarcina sp. | reverse complement strand
GGACTTGGTCGCCGGACGTATTGACGCGACCCAGGCAGATTCCCTGGCGCTCGTTGATTTCCTCGAGACCGCTGAAGGCAAGGCCTGCTGCGAACTTAAGGGAATGGTTGCAGACGACCCGGAAATTCTCGGGTCAGGCGTTGGTGCCGGCATCCGCAAGGGTGATGATGCGTTAAAAAGCAAAATCAATGCCGCCATCGCCGCCATCCGCGCCAATGGGAAATACGACGAGATTTCGAAAAAATACTTTGACTTCGACATTTACGGCAAGTAAATCGTCCATGGGAAGGGCGCCAGTCATATTGGCGTCCTCCCCACAAATTGTACTTTAACCAAAATGAATTGGTGGGATCTGCAGCCATGGGTAGCTTAGAACTGCTCGCATTTTCACCGCCCGGTTGGGGCGGCGTCCTGCTGCGTGGATTGGCAACCTCTCTGACGATCGCTCTTGGCGGTTATTCTGTTGGTCTGCTGATAGGGATCGGCGGCGCCTTTGGCAAGCTATACGGTGGTCCTGTGGTGCGTGATCTTCTGGCCTGCTACACGACCATCGTGCGTGCCATCCCGGAGCTGGTGCTGATCGTGTTGCTATATTATGCAGGGTCGGATATCGTCAATCAAGTGCTGACATGGTTTGGCTCGCCTCCTGTCGACATTAATGGTCTTGTCGCGGGCATCGTGGTTATCGGGTTTGTCCAGGGTGCCTATTCAACGGAGGTGCTGCGCGGTGCTATCAAGGCCATTGCCCCGGGGCAGATCGAAGCTGCGCGTTCCTACGGCATGGGTCCCGGGCTTCTTTTGCGTCGCATCATCCTGCCCATTATGCTGCCCCATGCCATACCGGGTCTTTCAAATCTTTGGTTGATCGCTACCAAAGACACCGCCCTGCTTGCCGTTATCGGGTTTATGGAACTGACCCTGGCCACGCGCCAGGCCGGTGGCGCCACCAAGGCGTATTTCCTCTTTTTCTGCTCGGCCGGGATACTGTATCTGTTGGTGACATTATTGTCCAACGTCGGCATTCGAAGAATCGAGCGGCACGCCTATCGCGGCATGCCGGATGTCGGGTAGACCATGACCAGTTGGCTGAAACCACACCGTATCGTCCTGTTGTTGATTGCCGCCGGGCTGATCGCGCTCGCGGCCACCTCCATGCGCTGGTATTGGCTGCCCAACTACTATAGCCTTCTGCTTGTCGGCATATGGAAAACCCTCCTCATTCTTGTTGTCACCAGCTTGCTGGGGTTTCTGTTTGCCGTTCCCCTCGGCCTTGTCCAGGTAACCGGCCCCAAGCCGCTGGCCATGATGAGCCAGGGGTTTTGCACGATCATTCGCGGCACACCTCTATTGCTCCAGCTTTGGCTGCTGTATTACGGACTCGGGTCGCTGTTTCCGCAGATTCCACAAATCCGGGACTCTTTTCTGTGGCCTTATCTGCGAGAAGCTTGGCCCTATGCAGTGCTGTCATTGACCCTGTCATTTGCCGGTTATGAGGGCGAAGTCATGCGCGGTGCCTTTGCCGGTGTGCCCTATGGCGAACTTGAAGCGGCGCGTGCTTACGGCATGAAGCCGTTCACCATGCTGCGCAGAATCTGGCTGCCGCGCGCTGTGCAGCGCGCCCTGCCAACCCTCAACGGGGAAGTCGTCCTGCAATTGAAAGCGACCCCGTTGGTGGCCACGATTACGGTCATCGACGTCTACGCGGTCATTTCCAAAATCCGTCAGGACACCTATGTGATCTATGAACCCTTGCTATTGCTATCTCTGATCTATTTGTGCCTGACCGGCATCCTGGTTGTTATTTTTCGTTACTTTGAAAACAGAATTCCAACATTAAACGCTTAGGCCTGCCAAAAATAAAGTTGAGAGGAACCCCTCTATCATGAACATCCCGGATGACATCAGGGTTGATCTTTCTGGAATGAAAGCAATTCGTAAAGAATTGCACCGTTATCCCGAAATCGGCCTGGAGGAAAGGCGCACTGCTGAGATGATTGGGGATCATCTCGCAGCGTTGGGATACCAGGTACATCGCGGACTTGCCAAAACCGCTGTTGTCGGCACCCTGCAAAACGGCGGGTCAAACCGTGCCATCGGTCTTCGTGCCGATATGGATGGGTTACCGATCCGTGAACAGACAGGTTTGGTATACGCCAGCCAGAATCCTGGTAAAATGCATGCCTGCGGCCACGACGGGCACATGGCGATGCTGCTGGGTGCGGCAAAAACCATTGCAAAACGGCGCCGGTTTGACGGCATTGTCCATTTGATCTTTCAACCGGCCGAAGAAAATTGCGGCGGGGCAAAAATGATGGTGGAAGAGGGGCTGTTTGACCTGTTTCCATGCGATGCGGTATTTTCTCTGCACAACGATCCGACGTTGCCGTTAGGCCAATTTGCCCTTCGTGACGGCCCCATCATGGCTGCGGTCGATGAAGCCAGGATCACCCTGCATGGGCGCGGCGGTCACGGCGCTGAACCGGAAAATACCGCCGATCCGATCGTGGCCGGGGCAAGCATTGTCATGGCGCTGCAAACTATTGTGTCACGCAATATTCAGGCTTTTGATCCGGCGGTCATCACGGTTGGCTCTTTTCATGGCGGTTCGGCCAGTAACATTATTCCAAACGAAGTTGAAATAGTTGTCGGGATCCGTTCCTTCGATCCGACAACCCGTGATTTTATCGAAAAGCGGATTACCGAAATTGCCAACTTCCAAGCTGAAAGCTTCAGTATGGCCGCCTCGGTGAACTATGAGCGCAGCTATGATGCAACCGTCAATCACACTGCCGAAACCAATTTTCTCCGGATTCAAGCCGTGCAGTTTGCCGGTGTTGAGAAGGTTACCGACCTTGACCAACCGAGAATGGGGAGTGAAGATTTTACCTACATGCTGCAGGCCTGCCCGGGATGTTATTTTTTCATCGGCACAGCCTCAACTCCCGATATTAGACCCCTGCATCATCCAGGATATGATTTCAACGATGACATCCTGCCGATCGGCGCCGGGTTCTGGACCCGGCTTACTGAAGCTTTTTTGGCACCGGATAAGCCTTACGCCAGCGGCACAAGACGATAACCTCATTTTTATCCCACAGCGCAATTACGTGGGCGTATAAGCTTGATATAGCCGCAAAAAGGCACAAAAATCACAAAAATCAAATTTCAAGGCTTGTAAATTCAATATTGTTTTTAAACGTAACATATTAAGCCACTCTCAGGCCAAACTATCAGGAAAGAGAATGTATTCGTTATATTCACCACGCATACAATGGTTGGAACTCATGGACGAGCCGTAGCCACCGGCATTGACGATGGCCAAATAGTCACCTTCGACTGGCCGGTGCATTTCTATCTCTTCCCCAAACACATCAATCGCTTCATTGATATTCCCGGCAATCGTGAGTCGCACGATTGGAGCGGCCGGATCATGTCGCAGCGGGGCAAACGCATATGGCATATCGTAGTAGGCATAGGAATTCTGCAGGTTGAAGCCGGCGTTGACACCCACAAATAATATCCCCCGCTTTTCCTCCACCGTATTAATTTCAACCAATAAAACGCCCACATCCTTTAGCAAATAATCACCTGGCTCCAGCTGGATTTTCACCCCCATTTTACGAGCATGCCGGGCAACGACAGTGGCCCATTGATCCAGATCGAGTCCTTCGTCGTCTGGTCGCAACGGCACGCCAAGACCACCGCCGATATCCAACGTTTTCACAGCAGGACATTGCTTGACAAATTGGTGTATACGCAACAATACCTGGTCAAATTGTGCTAAATCAGACGTCATATAGCCTGATCCCATATGAAAATGCAGGGTATTGACAGGAACACCCAACCCACTTGCTAAAGCCAAGGCCTCATTAAAACGATCTTCATAGATACCAAACTTTGTAATCTTGTCACCGGAATAGGCGAGATGATCATGATAGGCAACACCCATTTGAGGATTAATACGCAGTCCTATCGATCGTCCTGGACAACGTGTGGCCAGACGACGCAGGGTGCTCAGCGAATCGACATTCACATGTACACGGGGATGCCGGGCAAGCCATTCGATATCTTCATTAGAGACTGACGTATTGGTGTAGACGATTTGCTCTTCGTGAAAGCCCAGTTGGCGCCCGAGACGCATTTCATTAGGTGAACAAACATCGAGTCCGCATCGGCCCATAAGTTTCAGAAAAGTTACCAGAGGCAAATAACGGTTGGCCTTTAGGGCAAAAAAGATATCATGTTCGACCTCATATTTGTCCAAAGCCGTGTGAATCCGCTCAAGATTTGCGGCAATTCGGCTTGCATCGTAAACGAAAGTTGGCGTACCGGCCGATTTCACCAAATCAGCTAGATTTTGCTGCCCTAAGTGCAGCTCACCATCTCGATAATCCAATCCTTCGCGGATCCACCAATGTACGCTCATGAAGCCTCCTGAAAAATCTAAGCCAAGATCAAAAAAAGGGCATGCATCAATTTATTTGATGGTGCCCTTTTTGCGTCGAAATGGCCCTCCGACGAGCTCAGGGCCAATAAAAAGTTAATAGGCTTACGTCTAAATCTCGTAAGCCTATTCCTTTTTCATTGGCTGAGGGACCAGGATTCGAACCTGGGTTAACGGGGCCAGAACCCGTCGTCCTGCCGCTAGACGATCCCTCAGTGGTGAGTGACTCGATTATTTACAATATAACCTACAACACGTCAAGGGAATTTTAGATTTGGACCATTGTGAATTGTTTAAATGGTTTTGATGATTAGGATCGTTGGCCCGAAAGAAAGAAGATAAGAAGTTAAGAAGATAAGAAAATCAGAGGGAAAACAAACTTCAAATTAAAACCTCCCGAGATTTCGTTTAAACCATTAAAAGCAGAACTTTTCGGCTTTATTCTCCATTGAATATCGTTCCTCAGAAGGAAATCCTTTCGTTAACTGAAATATTGTCATCGCTGCCTCAAACGCTCGCCGGGGCACTAAAAGATCACGAAAGTGCTTTATATCCTTATTTTTTTCCAAACCGTCCTTCTCACTTTCTCACCTTCTTACCCTCTTACCTTCTAATCTTCTATAGCCCAGTTCTCTCACCTTCTCATCTTCCATAATTCTAACATTTTACCCTTCCAAACCTTCAATAT
>JARFPZ010000356.1 GCA_029288035.1 Desulfosarcina sp. | reverse complement strand
CTGACAAGGACATGGTCGAGTATAGCTCGATGCCGGAAATCGATCGATATGCGCTGCACAAGCTGCAGCTCATCGTTGAAAAGGCACGCGCTGCTTATGAGGCCTATGAATTTCATGTTATCTACCACGCGCTGTATAACTATTGTACGCTGGACTTGTCGGCCCTTTACCTTGATATCCTTAAAGATCGGTTGTATACATCAGCACCGCAATCTACCCAGCGCAGAAGCGCCCAGAGTGTTTTGCACATCGTGCTCGAGACCCTTGCGCGGTTAATGGCTCCGCTTCTACCCTTCACCTCGGATGAGATCTGGCAATACATGCCGGCCAGAAACAGCCGGGAACCAAGTATCCATCTGACCTTGTTGCCGGAAATAAACCCGACTTTCAAAGATGATGCCGTATTTAAAAGATGGGAGTTTGTACTGAAAATTCGTGGTGAAGCCACCAAAGCACTGGAAGCGGCCCGGGCAAAAAAACTCATCGGACACCCGCTGGACGCCGCGGTGACCATTTCAGCAAAAGGGGATGTGTATGATGCCTTGCAGCCCTATGCCGACAAGCTAAGGTCCGTGCTGATTGTTTCCCGGGCAACCCTAGTAAAGGATGAGGTGCTTGAGGGCGCGCTTCAAAGTGAGGAAATAGAAGATCTGTTTATTCAGGTGGTGTCTGCAGCGGGCCAAAAATGTGAGCGATGTTGGGTGCATGACACCTCTGTGGGGCGTCAGGCCGAGCAGGTGACTATTTGTGATCGCTGTCGGGACGCCTTAGCCGGGATGGAGTGATAACAGCTCGGCCCGTCGCATACCAATATATTTGGATAGCTTTTAATGCATGGCGCTTGCGTGATAAAGATATCCAGGTTTGAAACCATATGTTACCAAAAAAATATACCAAGCTGGCAATCGTGGCCGGAATCGTTGTGCTGGCCGATCAGATTTCCAAGGCCCTCATTTTAAAGTTTCTGCCGTATCACCAGAATATCCCAGTTATAAAAGGCTTTTTTAATATCACCCATATTCGCAACCCCGGTGGCGCCTTTGGTCTCATGGCCAATATGAACCCTGCCTTTCGAACTGTGGTATTTTTGTTTATTTCATCTCTGGCTGTCGGTTTGATTTTATATTTTTATCATAAAACACCCAACAGCCAACCGCATCTTGCCACCGGGTTTGCCCTGATATTTGGAGGCGCCATCGGAAATCTGATCGATCGGGTCCGATTTGGAAATGTTGTGGACTTTCTTGACTTTTACCTCGGCAATCTCCACTGGCCTGCATTTAATATCGCCGACAGTGGGATCACCATCGGCATTTTTATTTTCATATTCCATTTGGTATTCAAGAAACTGCCGGAGTAGGCATTATTATTGAAGATTGTCGATTGAAGATTGAATATTTAAGATCCGCCTGCGGCGGAATCAATTATTAAAAAAATGATCATAAAAAAGGCTGAACGAAGCGACATTCACAAATCTTCAATCTTCAATCTTCAATCTTCAATTTTTAATTCCTGCTCTTCCGTATCCGCTAGACAGAACCGACATTAATCCCATGCCCCTCATCAACCATAAAGAATTGGAAACCTATTTGCAGAATCGGGGAGACGATCCGTTTTTCAGTGTTTATCTTGTTTACGGGGAAGAGATGTTAACAAAAGGTGTCTTTGATGCACTTTTAAATGCACTGATACCGGCTTCGGAGCGCAGCATCAACTATGAACCGCTGGACGGAACCCATGAAAATATTCACGAGGTGATCAATCGCGTCAACACCTTTTCATTGCTGCCCGGTACAAAGGTTATCGCCCTGCGGGAATCCAAGGTTTTTTATGCCAGACAGGACAAAGACCAATTGCTTGACAATGCTAAAAAAGCATTTGAAGAGGATAATATAAAAAAAGCAGCCGGACATCTTCTGAACTTGATGGGAATTTTCAATCTCTCCTTTGAAGATATCGACAAACCGGGCAGAAAAAAAAACTTGGGTACCCGCAATGCTTCCGGAACGGATGACCTATGGTTGGATGAAATCATTGCATACTGCCGACAGCACGACATGACAGTTCCAGTAGCGCGGGATGACTGTCGCATCCTACAGCGGGCTGTGGAAAAGGGGTTCCCGAAACACAATCATCTGATCATCACAACGGATACCGTGGACAAACGACGGGGTCTGTTTAAAACCATCAGCGGCAAGGGGATGGTTGTTGACTGTTCGGTGCCAAAAGGTGCGCGCCGGGCGGACCAGATTGTCCAGGAGTCCGTTTTGGTTGAAAAAATGAATTCGATTCTTGCAGACGGCAACAAAACCATGGATCAGGCAACCTACTTGGCACTATATGAAATGACCGGCTTCGATTTGCGAACATTCTGCCAAAATCTGGAAAAATTGGTAAGCTGGGTGGGTGATCGGAACGAAATTACCATTGAAGATGTGACATCCGTCTTGCAGCGTACCAAACAAGACCCGATTTACGAATTAACCAATGCCCTGGCGGATCGCAGTCTTGATTCAGCGCTGTTTTTTCTAGATTCTTTGCTATCTTCCGGGATTCATCCGCTGCAGGTGCTCACCGCCCTGATCAATCAAGTCAGAAAGCTGTTGCTGGCAAAAGGCTTCATTAATAGCCCCCAGGGAATGGACTGGCAGAGCGCCTGCCCGTACGCCTATTTTCAAAAGCAAATTATACCGGCCATTGTCGAATACGACCGCAATCTAATGGACCAACTGGACACCTGGCAGACGATGTTGAATGCCGAGGCAATCTCGCAGAAAACCGGATCACCCCAAAAAGGTAAAAAGACAAAAAGCAAAAGGACCACGGATCTTTTCATCGCCAAAAATCCGAAAAATCCCTATCCAATCTATCTGCTGCTCAAAAAGTCGGACGGATTTTCGCAAGATAAGCTTATCAGTGCCTTTGACGTCCTGGAAGAGGCCGACAAAAAACTCAAAACCAGCTCCCAGCCGCCAAAGCTGGTTCTGGAAACGGTAATCTTAAATATCTGCAAAAGGTAGGAGGAGTTGCGGGATACGTGTTGCGGGTTGCGAGTTGCAAGTAAAAAGGGCGAAGGGCAAAGGGCATAGGGCATAGGGTAGAGAGCATAGTGGGTAGAGGACAGAAGTCAGATTAAAGATTACAGATGACAGATGACAGAGGATTTGATTTCGGAAGGGGGAATGTGGAATGCGGAAAAAAAGAGTGTGGAAGCCGGAAAAAGTCAATGCCTATGGAGCCGGGTAACAAACTTGCTGAAAAATCAATCTTTTAAACGCTATGCGTTTTACCCCATGCCCTATTGTTTATCATCCCGAATTCCAATTTCTTTCCTCTGACGGTTAACCGGAGATTCGCGACATGGGTTTCATCAGACAGCAGGAAGAAAAACTTGCGGTGCGATTCTTGAGTTGGCAGTATGAGAAATTGAAAAAGCCGATTCCCGCTGAAGCGGACTTGGCGAACCAGGCCGCTCGAATTGTGGAGGAAGCCCACCGGATTGCCCGTGAAAGAGGGCGTAATGTCGTATCCATAATCAAGGACCTCATCGCCGAGATCAAAAAATAGCGTTTTTGTGCACAGACGGCCAATGTTTTGCCAGATTAGGCTATTTGCTTAACTAATCGGTTGCAGGTTCAGGGTTCAAAGGTTACAGCCGATAGGAATTGCTCACAATATTGATTATAATACGGAGTATCCGGTATAACCAACTGGGGGAAAAAGCCATGTCACCCACGATTACTGCAGGATCCCTTTGACATGAGCTGCGTGCGCCTTTTCAACCCTGAACGTTGAACTCTGAACCGCTTCACCTAAATATTATTAAATTCAACATAAAGGGGGACCTGACATGCAGGACGCTTGGGCTGAAAAATTATCCTGTGCGACGCATTGCCATCGGTGCCATCAAAAAATGGCACCGGATGACCCGCGAATTCTCTCTATTTTAGATCATGAGGCCATCTGCATGGACTGCAAAGATCAGGAGGA
>JARFPZ010000159.1 GCA_029288035.1 Desulfosarcina sp. | reverse complement strand
GACTAAATTAACTTAAGCATAAATTTTCATTTTTAAAGCAAAATCGGATTCTTTATTCACCTATGATAAAATTATTTCGGGATATACCGTGGGATCTTAGAATTCACTATTGAATCGATTTGAGTTAACGGGGAAAATTTTATGGATAAGTCAAATTTGACAGCAGGGGAACTAAATAGGATGTCTGTGATGGATTGCGGAGGGGATGGTCAAAATAATAGGGGTGATCCACAAGGACCACCCCTTGCCCTAAGGAATTATATATTACAGTGTACCCGCCAGCACACTGATGCATTCTAGATCGGTTAGCTCCTCAATAACTTAAGAGAAAAATTCAGTGGTTCATCACTGATTAGGATCCAAGATCAGTTTTTAAATTTTTCATGTCTATATAGTCGTTTTTTCCTCACAAAACCATTTAAGCGTTCCGGCAAAAGTTTATTTTTTATCCGTCAACTCAATAATTCGCTTTGTGTAAGCAAGAGGCTGTTTCACAACATAAGTCCGAAATGTCAAATTATTGACTAAAAATGGTTAACAATTTAAGCTCTTCGTATTCTTGACAAAATCTCTTATCAACGGTATTAGAAGATAAAGGGATCATAGCGAGATGGAAGCGATATTTAACCGGTTGGTAAATAATTGGGACATTTTCAGTATCTGGGTCACCAATCAACCCACTTTCGTAGAAGTTGCGTTTGGCGTAGGGCTGTTTTATGTGATTCTACAAATAATAAGGACGTTATACCACACAATTATATTTTTACTTTCCGGTTTATTTAGCGTTCCCCGCCGTTTTAAAAAACAGAAAGACATGAGAGTCAAACCTCACCAAAAGAAATCAGCTGTCACGGATGAGGAAGTCCCGCCGTTTGTTTTCAGATAATACCATCCAGCGCTCCAAACCAATTCCGAACATGTCACAAAACACCACGAGCCAGCAATCACCATACCATACTGCATCGGCAAAGTATTGTAGGTGCTCCTAACATGAACAGTTAGAATCTCTTAAGCCGTTCCAACAGCCCTTTCTTTCCAAATGGTTTGATGAGAGCACATAAATGCTCGATTCATTGCTAAACTGACAATTTAGGGTAAAAAAAATGACGCTAATTGTCATTTTTAGGTGTTACCAAGGATTAACATAATTTAACTAATTGAAATTAATAAATTTGTTTAAAATTAAAAAAACTGGCATAAAATTTGAAATAGAAATTCTCACTTAGCCAAATGGCTATAGATTAAAACTTCTCAAATGTGCGTGCATCTTCTCTGTCGGGCTCTCACGACATATGTAATGAGGAATCGCGCCGCACGAGAACAACGGCATTGTGGGAAGTTTTATTTAAAAGCGTGCCTTGCAGGGTTTTGACAAGTCAGATAAATAAAAATTGTCGAGCGAAGCGAGGCTTTTTATAAAAGATAAGTTTAAAAACATTGCCGAATCCCGTCTTGAATATCTCGATATTTGACGGGATTTTATCTTTTAAAAGGAGAACTCCAATGATTCCTTCAGTCAATAGCGCGATTACAGCGCTGCAGGCATATAAATCCAAGATGAGGGTCACCGCCAATAATATTGCCAACGTAAACACCGATGAATTTAAAAAAGACAGCGCAATTTTAAGAGAAGGCACCAACGGTGGGGTGCAGGTGAATGTCCAGCGGGTCAATACACCCGGTATTCGCTATAAGGCGTTTGAGGGAGATCGGTTGTCTGAAATAGAAAGTTCAAATGTAAATTTGGAAGAAGAGATTCCTGAAATGATGGTCACCCAGCGAGCCTATGAAGCCAATCTGAAAGTGTTGCAAACCCAAAATAAGATGCTGGGTTCAGTGCTCGATATCATGGGTTGACCCGCTTCGTTTATCCGATATATCAAACTGTCTTCACTGCCCTGTTGGAATGAGTGTAAATTTCACTTTTTAATCCCCTGCAAAAGCTTTTCACTCTACTGCAGAATTTCAAAACTATCCGGGTGCGATAGCATCAATTTCAGAAGACGCACTTTTTCACCGGAAACTAATTCTTGCCTCCGCCGGCTGACCCTGTTATTTACGTGTTTGAAGCGGCTGTCGTTTAAAAGTTGCCCCGCTAATTGATAACCAGTCTTGAATATAAGCAAATCACTAAAAACCTATTCATGGAGATTTCGTATGTCTGCGACGAAAAGACAAAAAAGTCCCTTTCCATCAGCTCGCGAAGCTGCGCTTTCGGCTCAGCTAAAGGCCGACTCACCCCAATGCAGATCTGCTTCATATAAGTTGGCCTTTCAGGATGCGGATTTTCTCCTGAAAGACGAATTACGGCCTGTGCGTCTTCAATTGGAGCTCCTTAAACCTGAGCTGATTTTGCAAGAGCAACATATCGAGTCTACCGTTGTAATATATGGCAGCGCCCGGATTAAGGATCCTGAAACGGCTGAGACCCAGTTGGTGTCAGCCCAAGCTGAATACAACAAGAGCAAGGACGACCCGTTGGCAGCCAAGAGAGTGGCGTCTGCCCGCCGGACCCTCGAAAACAGTCGATATTATGACGAGGCGCGCAAATTGGGCCATTTGATTTCCAGCAACACCGGCATAGATAAATTGGTCGTGGTGACCGGCGGCGGTCCCGGCATCATGGAAGCCGCCAACCGCGGTGCTCATGAGGCCGGGATGCCAAGTATCGGCATGAACATCGTTCTTCCCCATGAGCAGTCACCCAATCCCTTTATAACACCGGATTTAAATTTCCAATTTCATTATTTTGCTGTTCGAAAAATGCATTTACTGATGCGGGCCAAGAGTCTGGTGGCATTTCCGGGCGGTTTCGGCACCCTTGACGAGCTTTTCGAAACACTGACGCTCATCCAGACTCAAAAAGTGCAGCCAATCCCTGTTCTTTTATTCGGTCAGGCTTATTGGGAGCGGATTATCAATTTCGATGCATTGGTAGCAGAGGGAAATATTTCGTCTAAGGATCTTGATTTATTTTCATATGTTGAAAGCGCGGAAGAGGCCTGGCAAAAGATCGCCGCTGCCGTCTGACTTTGGTAGGCACCAAGCTTATTGAATCCGGGTTTGAAAAAAAAACGGTTAATAGGGGAGTGCCACCATAAATTTCCTAGCGTCGGCGGATTATTTTGGATCTAAAAAATCCTTCAGATTGATGATCTTCTTGTCGCTACTAAGGGTCCCCTTGAGGCTCGTGGTTGTACCTTTCAGTTTTTCCTTTCGCAGACTGCTGATCAAAGACTGAAGCTCACTGTTGCCGTCAATAAGCCGGTTGATTTGTTCTTTAAGCTTTCTCCATTTAGCTTCCAAGTCCGGGGTGTCGATCTGAAAATTCGCCAGTTCGGCAATTAGTCTCCCCATGTGAGATAAAAGGCCAAAATGAGTTGTTCCTTGCAAGTAGTAGGGACAATGCGACCACAAACTGATGCATTCAAAACCCCTTTTCGAGCCTTCTGAATGGATGATGGTGTGGATAGCACTGGGACCCTGATAGTCTATTGGATTGATGTTGGACTCCATCAACCGGGAGACCACATCCTCGGTTGATGCGACACCCGAGACAATTCTATCGGTATGCAGCACATTGTCATACATGCTTCCCAGAGTGATAACGGTACGGATGCCCAGTTTTTGGCATATCAAAAACAATTGATCAGCCAATTGAAACCAGCGCAGATTCGGTTCATCGGCTTTCAAAATGACAAGATCGCTCTGTCCGGCATCGGTTTGAGCCGCGTAGAAAGAGCCACCCGGCGATCGAAAGCTCTTAAGAATCCCACCCACAATACTGACCTGGGGTCGCTGGTCATCATAGCGATAAAAGGTGTCGGGGTCTAGATCTGCAAAATGCTTTGCTTTCATCCGGCGGATGAGATAGTTGACCATACCCTTGGAGATGTTGAGGGCATTTCCCCATCCGTCAAATCCGGCGATGAGCAAAGGATTTTTTAGTTTGGGCAGTTCCTTGATATGAATTCCATGGTCGCTCATAGACAAAATTTGACATTGTGCTTAGATATTGTCAAGGTGATCCTTGTCGAATAATTTCATTTGATCCCGATGGACCGCTTCAAAATGCTCAATAAACAGCTCTACCTGGCGTTCCAGGGCTTCAACCTGTTTGAGATTGGATAGCTTCCAACGGTACAGCTCTTTTTGAAGATGGCGACCGTAGCCGTCCAAAGCTTCGATCATCTGTGGTTTTGCAGGCTCCCAAAGGAGATGGGCTTCCTCGATAGCAAGACCCACTTTTTTGAAATGACGCCTACAGTTGCGAGCCCACCATTTGGAGGGGATTTCTCCATTTGTTTTAGCCCCCTCAAAATAAAAAAAGGTCCATTCCAACTGAAGCTGAGGAATGTGCAGATCTCTCGACACATCTCGTAAAACAAGTCTTCCTTCCGGAGTATGTTTGTCAAATGCAACCCAGTATGGAAAAGCCTGATCCGGAAGCGCCGGTTCATATCGGAGTGGTGGTTTTTCGATTACTGAAAGATAGGCGGCTGCCTGGATAACGGCTCTGTCCCGCGGCAATCCTTCTTGCTTATACCGCATCGCATTTTCGATCAAAGCCTTTTGTTCATCAGACTTTTTCCGAGCGGCAATCCACTGCCAAAAAGCATCCGGCCGCTTAATGGCGTCAGCTATAATCCTAACATGCTTGTCGTCGGTCGTGCCGTCTAAAACTGCGGTATCACCTTCAATCAAGGCGCTTGCCAGATAGCCAAGACCGGCGGCATCACGGAGTTTCGAAGACCGGGTCACTTTCATTAAAGCAGCGACTTTGCTGTGAAATTTCCTGTTAAAAACGAGTTCACTGCCCAATGGCCAGCACTCTTCAAAAGTAATGATAGCGGTTCGTGTTCGATACCAATTTTTTTCCCTGGAGCTTAAACTTTCTAGTAAGGCACTGGTAGTCAAAACCAGATCGGTATGGCCGCGTCTGACCGCCTTTTGCAGCAGTGAGCGGTATCGGACCTCGATATGGGATCGACTCTTAATCATACAGCATTGGGGTATACAGCAGCGGTGACCTCATCTGCCTCCTCGAAAACCCGGGATCTCAGGTGCCAGGACAGCAATTTCATTGTTTTCTTCAATTATGACAGTCGTCCACTGTTTGCTCGAGTACCAGACGCCAATCCGTTCTCCGTTATTATCCAGGATTAAGGAACCGTAGGGGGGATAGCCATAGATATTATCCATCTTGGAGACCCAGCTTCTCAACAGAGGTGTGGTGAGATTGATTTCCTGCCATGTCCCCGGTCGCAGTTCATAAACATTTTCAACTCCGATGATAGCGAAAGGAATATCTCCCCGGCCGCTGGTATAATATTTATGATCTGGAAGAATTCTATATGTTTTAAATGTGCGGTTTACATCCCGGTCCCGCTTAAGCTTACCATATTTAAAACTGGGTAAACCCAAAGATTTAAGACTTGGGAATTCCAGGGCATTTATAGTTGACACCGGACTAATTAGAAAAAGGATGAAAATTAACCAATTTAGATATTTTAAAATTTTTTCCCCTCCCAAATCATTGTACTGTTCCAATTTATGAACAATTTTACCCTGCTTAGCCGAATGACTCTATCAGAAGTGCCGGCATAATTCCAGCAAGAATTACTGTTTATAGATTATGCTGTTTCAGCCAAGTGGGTTTAACGTTTCGGGTTGAAGAAATAGACAGTTCCCAACAAATGGATCTTGTCCTCATCTGAATATAACTTCCTGGGATTTTGGTAATCTCTTTTTTTGCTGAAGCTTCTTGGCTTCTCTTGAAAATAGAAAAGAGGAGCTTATCATTTATAAGATGTCAAAGGGTTTTAATTATGAAATTTGAAAACAGCATTGTCATCAATAAACCGGTTGAACAGGTATTTGAATTTGTAACCAATCCCCGGAATAATGCCAAATGGCAGACGGATATACTGGAATTGGAAATTATATCCGAAAATCATTTTGGATTGGGAGCTACCTATCGCTGCGTGAATCGGTTTATGGGAAGACGCATCGAATCAGAAAACAGAGTTACTAATTATATCGCCGACAAAGCATGTTGTATACGAATTACGAACGGCGTTTTGACAGGAAATTGCAGTATGTCTTTCACAAGATTTGAGGGTGGAACGAAATTTACTGCTTCCGGGAATTTGGATATGCGTTATTTCAAACTGTTGAAAATGATTGCAACGCGTAAAATTAATCAGCAGATCAAAGAAGACATGTTAAGATTGAAATATATTCTCGAAAACGGGAAAAAGTCTTAGCCGGCTATTATTAGAATTCTTATGAATGTCCCAGCGGAATATTCCCCAACAAGAAGACGATCATTCGGTCAATGAAGCGATAGGGTTAGATTGCTTTTCCGGAGACAGACAGTCAAAAATATTCCCTTTGCATATCTCATTTTGCTGAGACGTAATATCGGCAAATGTGATTTCAGCCAGCCTTTTATACATGGCTTTGGCAGCTTCCATCCAGAGATAACGCGTCAGGCATGAATCCTTACGTTCACAGGTCTCCGGGTCTTGATCACATTGAATCAACGTATCGCCGCCTTCAAGCACCGCTACGATCTCAGCCACTGTAATTTCATCAGGCGGTTTATTGAGTTCATGTCCGCCCTTTGCTCCCCGAAAGCTTCTCACGTAATCGGCTTTTTTTAACGGCCGAATGATTTGTTCCAGATATTTTAGTGAAATTTTCTGGCGTTTTGCTATTTCTCCCAGTTGAATAGCACCCTGCCCGTAGTGCTGGGCCAGATCCAGGATCATGCGCGTACCATACCTGGTCCTTGTCGACAGCTTCATAGCAAATCTCCGAATGTCAGGCGTAAGGTCAGGTTGCAGACCACGGATTGCGACCTGCTTTCAGACCAATTCCGACGGGAAATTAATTCAATTATTACCTTAATATAAACTATAGAAATATGACTCAACAGTCAAGTTAGAAAAGGGGTAAAAGCAGGCGTATGTTCAGAAGCCCGGCATTAATCTTACCGCGGCACTTTTGAAGATCTTCATGATAGGTGGTTAACAGATTTTGGCGTATCTCTAAAAATATTTTTATATTGTCTAAAGAGGATATATCCGCCCCAGATGAAGGCTAAAATCATCAGGATCGTTCCAAATAAATCGGCTGATTTTGCCAGGACGTGATCGTATCGCAGCAATTTGGTCTCCTGGAGAATAAATTCCCAGTCATGGAATCCATAAGGAGAAGTTCGTCCGGTATTGCCGCCTAAAAGCGGCAGGGTCAGTGATCTGGCATCATTGATGTAAGGGGCAAGGTCCATGAAATTTTGTCCGGTCCACCACAGGGAAAATGAGGCCGCAAAAGGTTCTCTATTTTTTATTAAAAAAACCGCCAGACATATGACCGGCATTAACACCTGGGTGATGCTTCCGCCCAGGGAGGTCATCAGTCGACCAAAAGGCCTAAAAAGGATGTGCCCAAACTCATGAAAAGGAAGATTTATCAGATGCCAAATTGATTCGAATACGTAATTCGACGACATCGGCATTAAAATGAATTTTAAACCCCAAATAAAAATTATTAGAAAAAACAGGGCCCGGCCGCCAAAAATCAAAAGATTGGTTTCGGGTTTCACATAAAATAAAAGCTCTTTGATTATTTCTGTCACTCCAGGCGTCGGTTCCGGCTGAATCGCTGCAGAAGCTTCTGCTTCCGGTAGGCTGTCCTGCAGCCGGCGATATTTGTGAATAATAATGCCACAGCGTAGGCATTCAGTAATTTGCTCGGGTTGCCTAAAGCTGCATTTGGGGCAGTGTATCATGTGTTTTTACCCGAGCCTCTTTTTTATTAATTGCGATTGCCGCTGTTTTCAAAATGTACGAAATCAATCAGGAATACAGCCCCCAGTAAGACAGCTTTTTGGGAAAGATCGATTCCCTTGGGAAAGGTAATACCGAAATTGTCCGCGTCCGTGAAGGACTCTTTGGCCAGTCCGCTCCACTTTTTGGTTATCTTGCCGAGCTCCTGGCTGCCTTTTTTTATTTGAAATGTCCATGGGTGAAGGAGAGGACCGAAAAGTTCGAATATTTCATTACCGTTGCGATCGACAACTGAGTATATTCTGCGCAGTATGGCAAATCGTCGTTTGATTTTGCCCAGCGGGGCACCGTTTGATTGGCTAACATCGAGCTCGTGAAAATAAAATCGAAATGGCCGTGTTAGTTTGAAAAGACCGGCTCCCTGGGGCGAAAACAGGTCGATCGTGAAAGGACGCAGCGCTTTCAAAAACAGCCGGATAATCGTCGTCAGGGCGCTGCCGCCTTCCTCCTGAGCCTCTAACAGCGGATTGCTGAAGTGATCGACCACCTGATACTTATTTTTGGTTTCAAATCCGGTAAGAATTTCACCCCATTCCTTCTGCTGCCTGACGATCAGGGTTTCTGCTTGCTCAAGATTGTCCAGGCCGGAATTTTTTCGGGCAGCGTCTCTGCTGTCGGCGCGCCTGTCAGTCTTTTTTTTGTGCAAAAACCTGCTGATAATGACGCCGCATCGCGGACACTCTTTGAATGACGAGTTTGATGTGAAATCACATTTCGGGCAATTGTTAGATGTGCTCATGTTGTCCTCCAGATTTGGTCGACCTTAAATCGGCTTTTAATAATGGATTTCGGCATTTGCGGTAAAAGCTTTAGATTCGATATCGTGGTGTATTACAGGGATGGAAATTTCATCCACCTTCTTCACTTTTTAGACTGGCAATTAGTCACCAATGTATGTAAATATAGTCTGAATCGGATCGGTGATAAGAGGCAACCCATTGGAGGCCCCAGGCAGTGGTTGAATAGGTTGACTGGGGTGATTAAGTAATTGTATCAGCATAGTCAAACAATCAACCTAATCAACTAATTTAGGCATATTCTATGATTGAAGCAGTTATATTCGATTTCGGTCAGACCCTGGTGGATTCAGCGGATGGATTTCGCACCGCCGAAAAGCAGGCTCAAAACAACTTGTTTGCGAAGCTCGGCTTAACGATCCGGGAAGATTTTCTGACGATCTACCGGCGGCTTCGCAAGGAGTTTCATGAACGATCCGATTTTTCTAGAAATTCACTGTGGCGTGAGGTTTTGTATTATTACTGCGTGGCGCCGGAAACCGGCCAGCTTGAAAAGTGGGAAACTGAATACTGGGAAACGGTAAAGGCCCGAACAACCATTTTCCCGGAGACCGAGGAAGTGCTCGAGTCCCTTAGTGACCGCTATGAAGTGGCTTTGATCACTAACACCCAGGGGCAAAAAACTACTGGCACTCATCGCATCAGTCTTTTTCCCGAGCTGGAGAAGTTCTTTCGGGTTATTATCGTCGCCGGGGAGAATGGGATACCCGCCAAGCCGGATCCAGAACCGTTTCGACTGTGTCTGGAAAAACTTAACTTGGCAGCCGGGCAGGCGGTTTACGTGGGAGATGACTATCGCATCGATATTTGCGGCGCCCGGGGCGCCGGTTTGCATCCTGTCTGGCTAAAGCACGATAGCGTTCGTCGCAATTGGCCGTCGGTGAAAAACTCGGTGCCCGTGATTACAAACCTCAAGCAGCTACTTGAGTTGGATAATATCTACTAGCGTTAATCCTCTCTGTATAGCTGGGATCAGGAGGGAGGCTGGACAACGTTGAAAAAAAAACGCCATTGTGATGTTAATCCTCTAACCAGTTTAAGATGACTTTTCCCGAATTGCCGGAACGCATAATTTCAAAAGCTTTTTCGTATTCGGTATAGTGAAACCGATGGGTAATGACGGGTGTGATATCGAGCCCCGACTGAATCATTACCGTCATCTTATACCAGGTTTCATACATTTCGCGGCCGTAAATCCCCTTAATGGTCAAACCGTTGAAGACAACCAGGTCCCAATCAATGGCAGTTCCCGGAGGGAGGATACCCAGAATAGCGATTTTGGCGCCATGGCACATGTTGGCCAACATCGCGCGCAGGGCGTCGGGGTTGCCGGACATTTCCATACCCACATCGAACCCTTCTTTCATTCCCAGTTTTTTTTGAGCATCTTCAATTTTTTCACGCCGCACGTCCAGGGCCAAAGTTACCCCCATTTTTTTTGCCACTTCCAGGCGATAGGGATTGACGTCGGTTATGACCACATGACGTGCACCGGCGTGCCTGGCGATGGCGGCGGCCAGACAACCAATGGGACCGGCGCCGGTAATCAGCACGTCTTCACCAAGGACATCGAAGGAAAGGGCGGTGTGAGTGGCATTTCCAAGAGGGTCGAAACACGAAAGAATATCCATCGGAATATTCGGGTCGCAGTACCATACATTGGTGACCGGAATGCTTAGATATTCGGCAAAAGCACCGGGCCTGTTGACACCAACGCCACTTGTATTCATACAAAGGTGTCGTCGGCCTGCCAGACAATTGCGACACCTTCCACAAACGAGATGGCCTTCTCCGGAAACAATGTGTCCGGGTTTTAAATCCTCAACGTTGGCGCCGATTTTTGCAACGATACCGACAAACTCATGCCCGATATGCATGGGGACCGGTATTGTTTTCCGGGCCCAGGCATCCCAATTATAGATGTGCACGTCCGTGCCGCAAATAGACGCTTTGTAAATCTTGACTAAGACATCGTTGATCCCGATTTCGGGTATCGCGACATCCTGCAGCCAGATACCCGGTTCCGGTTTGGCTTTTACCAGGGCTTTCATTTTCATGGCATTGCGCCTTCCACAATGAGCTAAAGATAAGGAACGGATTCTGATTCTAAGTTAAATATTATGACAGGATTTACAGGATATTTGGATTTTTTTGTTTTCATCACTGTCCTGATGAAAGTGATGAAACTCAATCCACCTTCGGTGGAAAGTTATAAATTTTCCAATCACCTATTTTGGCTCTGCCAGGAAGATTGCTTTTGCCGGATTCCGTAGGAATCCGGCAAAAAAGATATCCAGTAAATCTTGTCGATCCTGTCTAAGTTTGCATTAGTATAAATCAGAGTCCATTCATTTAAATTATCTTTATATTATCACTTTCAATTCTTTCCCCACTTTAACGAATTTCTCCAAGGCAAACTCCATATCTTTTCTGGAATGCGCAGCTGATATTTGAACCCGGATTCGCGCCTGGCCTTTGGGGACCACCGGGTAAAAGAAGCCCACCGCGTATACGCCCTCTTTCAGAAGCATGGCCGCCATTGCCTGGGCCAACTTGGCATCGCCCAGCATGATAGGCACAATGGGATGGGTGCCGGGCTTGATTGTAAAACCGGCTTTGGCAATCTGCTCTCTGAAGAAAATGGTGTTGGATTCCAATTTTTCTTTGGCGGATTTTGATTCCTTCAACAGATCGATGGTTTTCAGTGCTGCCGAGACAATGGGCGGTGCCAGGGAATTTGAGAAGAGGTAGGGACGGGAACGCTGGCGGAGCATATCGATGATATTCTTGCGTCCTGTAGTGAATCCGCCGGAAGCACCACCCAATGCCTTCCCCAGAGTTGAGGTGATGATGTCAACCCGATCCTGAACCCTGCAAAGCTCCGGTGTGCCGCGTCCCGTGGGCCCCACAAAACCGGTGGCATGGCTGTCGTCCACCATGACAAGGGCATCATGATTTTCTGCCAGATCGCAGATGTGATTCAATTTTGCATAGTCTCCATCCATGCTGAAAACTCCATCGGTCGCGATCATTCTGGTTTTGGCATCGGCAGCTTCCTTGAGAGAGTTTTCCAGTGATGCCATGTCCCCGTGGGCATAGCGAAAGCGGGCCGCTTTGCATAGGCGAATCCCATCAATAATCGAAGCATGATTTAAGGCATCCGAGATAATCGCATCCTTTTCATCCAGTAAGGTTTCAAAAAGACCGGCATTGGCATCAAAACAAGATGAGTAGAGGATGGTATCGTCGGTACCGAAAAATTGGCTGATTTTTTTTTCCAGCTCGAAATGAATGTCCTGGGTGCCGCAGATAAAGCGCACGGAAGCCATGCCGAATCCCCGTTCATCCAGACCCGCTTTGACTGCCTTGATGATTTCATTGTTATTTGCAAGGCCCAGGTAATTGTTGGCACACATGTTCAGGACCTGGTTTTCAGCGACCTTGATGCGGGCCTGCTGGGCGGATGTGATGTGACGTTCGGATTTATACAGGCCGGACTGGGTAATTTCCTTGAGTTCATGTTTTAGCTTTTCACGATATTTGCCATACATGCTTGCCTCCCACAGGTATTTTGAATTTGAAAATTTCGTTTAAAAA
This sequence comes from Desulfosarcina sp., assembly GCA_029288035.1. Taxonomy (GTDB): domain Bacteria; phylum Desulfobacterota; class Desulfobacteria; order Desulfobacterales; family JAFDCJ01; genus JAFDCJ01. The sequence continues at coordinate 4,517 of JARFPZ010000159.1, read as the reverse complement.
CCATACGATCATCTGAGTTCTCGCAAGTATGCCGCCGCCCACTCAAATACGCCACCGATAAAACTCTGCAGGGGCTCGGAGAGGTATTTATCCCTGTGGTGGACCATGTAGTATTTCCGGATCATGGACGGATCAGACAGGGGAATCGCAGCGAGTCTTCCGGCTCGGATCTCATCAATGGCCACCCGCCTTGAAATCAAAGCGATACCAAGTCCATCTTCAACCGCTCGTTTTATGGCATGATTGCTGGATATTTCCAGGTGAATTTTAACGGAAATGTCATTTTTCCGAATATACTCCTCGATGGCCTCGCGAGGTGCCGACCCTGTTTCGTGCATGATCAACTGCTCATCTTTAAGGTCCTGAGGGGCAAGGGTCTGTTTGCGGGTCAGGGGATGGACAGGCGATGTTATTATCACCAGCCGATCCTCCAAAATTTCTCTTATCAGCAGTTTTGGGTGCTCCACAGGATAAGAAATAAATCCCAGATCATTGTTCAGGGTTGCAGTCTGTTCCATTACCTGCTCGGTCGGCAGGATATTCATAGAAATCCGAACCAGCGGATAGGCCTTGCTGAACGGAATAATGATATGGGGAAGGTAATAGTCGCCGAAGCTTTCACTCGAAAGTATCCGAATGTGGCCCCTTTTGCGCTGCTGGAAATCACGGATACTTTCTTCGGCCCGGCTTTCCAGTTCGAAAATCTTTTCGGCAATTTCGTAAAGCACTTCACCGGCATCGGTCAGAGTCAGTTTTTTGCCGACGTGGTCGATAAACTTAATGTCGTAAAACTCCTGTAGCCGCTGGATGCCTTTGGTGACTGCCGGCTGGGAAATGAAAAGTTCATGGGCCGCCATACTGAGACTCCCCTTTTTGGCGGTCATATAAAATATTTTAAGCTGGTTGAGGTTCATCAGTCGTAACTTTCAGAAATTTAACCGGATGAAAAGTTCACATTGATTTGTAGCACCTATGGCAGTTGATGTCCATAACCAATGATTTAGCCAATTGAGTTAAAAACCAAATGGGAATTATTGGCTTAGATGGCTTGAAGCCGAGAGGCTGAAAAGCTTGGAAGCACATAAGTCCTGCGTTCTCTTAGTATCCCAGCATTCCGGCTTCCCGGCCAATAAAGATGGTTATTTGAATTGACAAACATCAACCTTTTCTCTATGACCCCTGACAATTTTTTTGAGTTTTTTTAATTTTTAGCTAAAGTTCAGCCACTAAGATACGAAGACACCGAAAGGAATATGAGGTCGATAAATTGAACAAGAAAACAGGAATAATGATCGCAAATCTTGATCTTAAGAAAATATTGCCGGAATATTTTTTATTGACAATGGGTTCGGTTATCCTGGCAATCAACTTCGACCTATTCCTGGCGCCGTTTAACATTGCACCGGGTGGGACTTCGGGAGCGGCAATCATTATCCACGAGTTCACCGGTTGGCCTAAAGGGTTGACGATGCTGGTCTTGACCCTGCCCATGTTGATCGTCGGCTTTTTCTATTTGGGTCGGTTTCGTTTCCTCGTCCGCGCTTTCTATGTCACGGTGGTTTATAGTCTGGGGATCGACGGATTGGCAACTATTCTTCCGGCCGGCATTACCAAGGATCTTCTGCTCAATGCCCTTTATGGCGGGATCACAGGCGGTATCGGCATCGGCCTTATTTATCGGGGCGGTACCTCGCCGGCCGGCACATCGGTTATCAGTCGGGTAATCCAATTGAAAACGGGCATTCCCAACAGCCAGATCTATATCCTTATCGACGGCGGGGTGATCCTGATCGCGGGGCTGGTTTTTGGCTGGGAGATGTCTTTGTATGCCTTTGTTACATTGTTTACCTGGGGTTTTGTGGCCGACTATGTTCTGGAGGGACCTAGTGTGGTCCGCACCGTTTTTATCGTGACCGATTTCCCAAATGAGATATCCCAGGGGTTGATGGATCGGCTAGGAGTGGGTGTAACCGGTTGGGCCGGTAAGGGCATGTTTTCCAAAACAGAGCACACCACCTTGTTTAGCACAATAAATCGGTCCGATGTAAATGCATTGAAGGCCATCGTAAATGATACGGATCCGAAAGCCTTCGTGGTCATCGCCCAGGGGCATCAAACCAAAGGCGGCAGGATGCGGAAATCGGTCAGAATGGCGGATAACGACTGACAAACGAATAAACTGAATCTCACTTTTCCTATAACAGACAGCCCTGAATCATTTTCGTATACAATGAATCAGGGCTGTTTAATTTAAAGACGCGGCAAATTTCCCGGCTACCTTCTATTTAATCCAGCGCGGCTTAATAAACTTGCCGGACGGGTATGGGGTGAGCGGCGGATCGGTATATATCGGCTGCAACTCCCCGCCCTGTACCTGATAGTGTACAACAGGTGCACCTTTTTGAGCACGCAGGACATTATCTTTGTCCCACTTGATAAGACCCAATTCGCCTTCATAGCCGTTTTTTTGAATATAGGCATTAACGTCTTTGAAATTATAGGCATCACCCACTTTTTCGACCGCATGGGCCCATGCTTTAACAGCAGTGTAGGCGATCCAGGCGCCGGCCGGAACCTGGTGATTGTTGATCTTAACAAATTTATCGACCCAGGCCTGTGCGGCCGGGTTGGGGGCTTTGGGTCCAGGCAGTCCGCTGGGCATCTCGCCCACAATTCCGTCGGCGGATTCACCCAAGGCGTCCACCACCTCGCGGGGCGTGATGCCCCAGCCAAGGCTGATGATGGCGTCGGCGGGTTTTTTGAGAAACTGCTGAATAAAGGTGATATTTTCCTGTCCGCTGGGGATTTCTATGTGAATAAGAGCCGGTTTTATCCTGCGGATCTGGGAAAGAATAACGCCCCACTCGTTGGTGCCGTAAGGCACGGTCTCCCGTTTGGAAACTTTCCAGCCGTTTTCTTTGAAGTTGTTCTCCAGCGTGTCGCCCACTTCAAGACCCCAGGAATCGTCCGTATTGATAATCACGACCTTTTTATTGGGGTATTCGTAAGGCAGAGCCATCAGCATCCGAAACATACTCTTGGCCTGTTCGACGCCCACGTCGGTGGTTTGATAGATGTTGTAATATTTTTTGGGATCCTCCCTGAAGACATCTACCGCTGCCTGGGAACCGTCGTCGGCGAAAAAGGGTGCATCATATTTACCATAGGCCCGAACGTCCTGGCCCCATCCTGCCCAGCCGGCATGTACGGAGGCCACCTTCTTCTGGCCACAAAGATAATCGGCTGCCTGCATGACCACTTCAGGTTCGAACCCTTTGGAGTCGAAACGGATAATCTCAAGCTGTTTGCCCAGCAGGCCACCCGATTCATTGATTTCGTCAATGGCCATTTTGATGCCTTTGAAATAGTCTTCACCTGAGCCGGCAGCCCAACCGGTCATTGGAATCGGAACACCGACCGGTATGGTATCGGCTGCCATGACAACGGGTGTAAAAAACAGACAAACTGCTATAATCAATGTAATTAGATTGAATCTTCTCATGTTTTTCCTCCCCTTCTTTTGATAGATCGCGTTATTAGAAATTCATGCGGACCACACTGCCAATCATGAAATTGAATTCGCTGAGAACAGGCAAATACAAAGCCTATACTGCAACCGGACTTAACTCCATCAGACACCGCTGCATTAACCGGTCGGCGAACGATTTTCCAAGCGCCTCAAAAATGGACCCATAATGCCGTTGGGAAGCGCCAACACTAAAATTACCACCAAAGCCCCCATGGTCACGGCCCGGTATGCCCCCAGCGGCGCCATCAGCTCACTGCCGGCGACCACCAGAAATGCGCCCAGGATGGCACCCGGAAAATGGCCCAGCCCACCCACCAGCATCATAACCATCAGGATACTGAACAGGTCCAGATCCAGCATGCGAAAAGAGAGCACGCCATAGAAGTGGCCGTAGTAGGCCCCGATAATACCGGTTAAAAATGAGGTCAGGGCAAAGACCATCAGTTTATATTTAAAGGCACTGATGCCCAAACTCATGGCAAAATCCTGGGAATCCTTGAGGGCCAGAAAGGCAACGCCCCAGTAAGATTTAATCGCGAACATAATGATTAAGGCGCAGGTAAGGGATACGAAAAGCGTCAAGTAAAAAGTGGGAACGATATTGGTGGAACTGAAAGTATAGCCGTAGATGCTGATGGGGGGTATGGTTAGAAGGCCTACAGAGCCGCCGGTTCCCAGGGCAAGCCCGATCTCGCCTCTTAGTGTCGGCTGCAGGGCCATATGCACGCCAAATGTCACCAGGGCCACATAGGGTCCGGCCAGTTTAAGGCAGGGCAGACCCACAAGGACGCCCATGCCGGCAGTAAACAGACCGGCGATCAGAATGGACAATACCGGGGGCACATGATATTCGATGGCAAGAATACCGGAACAGTAACCACCCATGACGAAAAAGGCCACCTGGCCGAATGAGAAGATACCGGCAAATCCCATCATCACATCCCAACAAGAGGCCACCACTGCCCAGATGAGACACATGATCATAATG
>JARFPZ010000121.1 GCA_029288035.1 Desulfosarcina sp. | reverse complement strand
TGCAACCAGGGTTTTGTTTTCAGATTTCAGCCAAGCTACTGAAGTTGAACGTTCGGTCGTAAATAAAACTTCATTACGGCATAATGATTTTTACTGTTTGCAAACTATGCGATTTTAATTGTGGGAGCGGCTTCCAGCCGCGATGATGCGATGATGGCTAAAGAGCGACTTCTTTTCGCGGCTGGAAGCCGCTCCCACGAGAAATGGATGCTAAGTTAATAACATTGACCCCGATTTCATGAAGCTTCATATGAGCTCCCGAAAATGTTGCCCCTGACAACCGAGACCGTCAAACCCAATACCTCGCTCAAAAACGAAAAACCACATTCAACTTCGTGTTATTTGGGAATCGTCATCATACGTTTATTAGTCAAGGTAATGACGTTATGGCGGGGTTGTTACAAATGTCCTTATCTGAACGCAACTGCTTTTCCTAAAAAAATCAGTAAAATGTCCTATCTTCTACTATTTGTGATTCTGATTTAATTCTGGCATAAATTATGCTGCTAAATCTATTGACTTCATTTAAGAAAAGTTTCTTTCCAACCGATAATAACAATAGACGCAAATTCCAGTCCGAAAATAGAAACGCCTAGACACTCTCGCCGATGGATTTTGTGATGTCTGTCACCAATAGTTTTAAATCAAATGGAAAAATTTCTTGAAACCAATCAACTGGGAAAAATCTCTTACATGGAGGGATGATGGTGATGTCTTCTCTGACAGTTAATTTTTGTAAGCAGGAAGAAATGTCGATTTGCACAGCCGACAGCAGGAATCAGCAGGCCGGCTGCTGCTTTTATGAGAAATCTCGATTTACTGATCGATGTATGTATTATATTTTTGATGAATACTGCGATTGCTTGAAAGCTCAGATAAATTCGGAGACGACATTACCGAATTGAGCAAATCGGGAGTTTATTGCTTGGTAATAGGTTTCTACCTACTTTTGAGGCAAAACATTTTCGTCAACAAGACCCCCTGACACAAGAATAAATTTAAACAACAGTTTGCCTTTGTGTTTTCGTGACAACTTTTTCCGGCCTATCCGGGGGGTGGCTTACGGATTGGAAAATTATTTCGCCAGATCATTGTCAATGACATATATGCAGACTTCTCTTGCACCCTGCTCGGCATAACGATATTTTTTGCAGAGATTGTCAACCAAATAGCTTACATCGTCTCTAATGCGCCTGTCATAGGTTTTAAAATCTTCGTTGTTGTAGTCCTTTATGGCCCTGCGGAAATTTTCGTTTTCCAAAAACGGGTCCAACACTTTTTCCTTTAGATTATATACATATCGATCATGCATGGATTGGAAAATCTTTGTCTCCGTAATGGGCAACCCTTCCACCATAATTTCCTGGGTTAACGTTTTGGTGGTGTATTCTTTTTGAGAAGCCTTGCGAAATGCCTTGCGTTGGGTACTGTCTGTCTTTGTTCCCAGCAGTCGACCTTCGATACCGTCGAGGAATTCTTCGGTAATTGCTAATTTTTCTCCAGTATAAGTGCAGGTTTCAACCGCATCGATTTCGAAATTAATCGCAAACAGGTAGTTTTGGATTTCTCTGGAGATTTGCTCTTGATTGTAGTAGTAAAGTGACTCTTTGACTTCCTGTAAAATCGTATAGTCATACATGCGAAGCAATGAGTCTAAGAATCCTTTGGGAATCAAATCTTTTACGCTGTCATGGATCTTCGTAAAAAATTTACATAGATCCGACATGTTGATCAGTTTTTCTTTTTTGGCGTAGGCAGAATAAAATTCATTGAAAATTTTAATGGAATCGCGTCCGGAAACCCCATGTTCACCTTCCTTTTCCGACTCGGCGATAATTTTACGCCGCAACTTAGCGGTCAAATTCTTGTGGTCCTCTTCGTTGAGCCAAGCGGGAATATAGCCGGTGTAAATTTCCATTTTGAGCAATTGTAGATTTTCGTCACAATAAAGGCGGTATTTATTCGGATCGCCAATCCATTCGAGCATGGCTTCAGATTTTTGATTTAAACGGGATGAGATGATGACCCGGGCAAAATTATGCAGAACCCTTGGTAGGAACCGTTCATCGATGTGTTTACCGAATATTTCGCGATAAATTTCTACTTCGGTGGCCAGATCCATGACATAGGGGACGGTGATGTACTCCACCCGGTCTAAAAAGGACTGAAACTCTTGAATGTTTTTTTCATCCTCCGGATTCATGACGGCCAGCAGCAACGAGTTCACATTTTCTTCGACATCTTCTACCTTGTGAACCCCCTCACTGATGATATTGTGAAGCTCACTCAGTCGTTCGGTATTATGAGACTTTACGTCCATCAGAGCGTAAATCCCGTTATTGGTTTTGGCATAGCGGGAATAGATGTACTGAACCCGATTACTGTCTCTTAGAAGACTGTTGATGTGTTTTTGTAAAATGGGGTTGCTCATAACGCTTTGCCCTAGAGGCTTGTCACCCGGATTAAAGACACTGATGCCTTCTCCCATGCGACGGTTGAAACGATAGGGGCGCGCATAGAGCATGTCAAAAACTTTCTGAGAGCTTTGCAGACGGTCCAGAAGTGCTTCATATAAGGAACTGCAGATGGTGCACGGACTGTCCCTGAATACCCAGTCATATTCTTTTTCCGTGGATAGCTTCCACTTGAACTCGTTGTTTTCAAACAAATCGTCAAAAAAGTCCCGGCGATGGTGTTTGGGAATCATCAAAATGGGGTTATCGTGGCTTGGGCACGGCACCTCGATGATATCGTCCAGCAGTCGTGGCGCGAAGTGCGCTGCTGCATATGCCTCGGACCCCTGTAAGGAATTTCGCGAATTTTTGTCTGATGGTTGCTTGGTCTGATCGAGAGAAGTAGTTTCCAGAAGTTGGATTAATTTTTCGAGCAGCGGATGGGTATCGAAATCTTGGAAGCCTTTCAAGATTTTGCGGTCAAAATGCCACACGGTTTCATACCGTAAACCGGCATTGGTGTTGGCGTATTCTTCGAATTTCATCAGCAGATTATTAAGAAAAGTACTTTTGCCGCAACCCGGAGGCCCTTTAAAAATATAGATTTTGTTTTGCTGGGCACCCCGCTTTAGTGCTTCCACCAGATTAATCAAACGATTGGCAAAGAGACGATCGGCAAAAAACGGATAATCTGAACCTTCGACGAACAGTTTGTTGCAATCATACAGCACATAATGAATGGATTCGGGGTCATCCGGGTATTCTTCGATGCCTTCCCCCACATAGGCTTTCATCATATCGTGGAAGATCTGGAAAACATTGCGTATCACAATCGATGGATCGGCGACCAGCTCGCTGAGAAAGGCTTCAAATGGGATGGAAGAGCGCCGCTCAAATTTGCTCATACTGTGGTTGAGGTTGTCCATGGCATTTTTAATGCTCATTGCGGCAGAATCATCATCCTGTATAAGCGCCGTATCTGTTCCCGATGGTTTATTCAATTCTTTGATGATCTTCATTTTCTCTTATGGCCTTTGGCTCCTTTTACGCCCATGATCGGACTACGCATGCCATCCAATTTCGGTTAGACTCACTTGGCCCTAAATGTTTTCTTTGGACAGCTTACGGTCTTTCATGGTGTACACGACCCGCTGCCATTTTATTTCTTTTGCACTAGGATCTTCTTCCAGCGGCATCGTTAAACCCGGAATGGGAATTCGTGCCTGCACGGGTGCGGCCGGGATCACTTCACTGGTTTCAAGTCGTACCGCAGCGCCCCATAAATATTCAATCCCCAGCATTGTATTGGCAATGAATTCTTTTACCAGGGGTTTACCTTCAAAACGGTGTACCAGATACAAATCGCTGTTTTTAGATTTATCCTGATCAATTCCAATGCAGGGAGGATGATAGAGGGTATCCAGCAGCATTTGTCGATAACTGTCAGCGCTGCGACTTTTGACATAATATTCCCAGACGCCTTTGGTCTGGTTCAAACGCCGACCTGCTACAAAAAGCTTATATTGGTTGACGAAGTCCTGGTCGACAAACGTATTGATAAACATGAAATCATTAAAGTTATCGCGCAGCTTAAATATAAAATCCTTTCCCTGACCGGTTTGGGCATCAAACTGTTCGCGTTTTTTGGCATCATAAATT
>JARFPZ010000116.1 GCA_029288035.1 Desulfosarcina sp. | reverse complement strand
GCAAATGACTGGATATCTCTGGGTGAATGTTTCATCGTCAATTCCGGTTTGTCCGGGTTAGATTTAACCACGCAGAAAATTTTATTATCAAATTCTGGCACTGAAAAACGGATACACAAAATAGATGATGTTCATGCTGGCTAACAAATGTTTGACAATCGCCAAATGTTGTGTAAACTGGTAAACAAAATTTGACCGGAACTGAACGATTTTAACTTGAACTACAGTGATTCTTCCTGCATTTCCACCAGAGGCAGGGCAGCATGTTTCGGCACATCTATTTTCCAAAATTCATAGAACTTCGGATTAATCTTGCTATGAAACCAATACATATACTCATCAGTCTCTGTATGCTTACTTTTTTTGCGGCCTGTGCAGCCAAACCCGGTGTAACCCCAGATTCTCTTCCAGCTGAAAGAGACGACGAACTATTTTCAAGGGCTGAAATGCTCTTTGATTCTAAAGCCTATGATGAAGCCATAGTGCTATATGATGAATATTTCAGCCGGAATGCGGATAAACCGCTGGCAACGGCGGCGCTGATGAAAATCGGGATTATTCACGCCTTATCCGGTGACTACGACAAAGCTCGTGCTGCTTACGGGAAAATAGTATCTGAATATCCTTCCAGTAGCATTGTCCCGGATGCTGTGGTTGAAGACCTGTTTACCTATTTTCAGGAAGGGCGGTATCAGGAGGTGATCGATCTTGCTCCCGGCGTTCTGCAACGCGTTGAATCAAGGGCATATCTTTTCAAAATCCATACCCTTCTCGGAGATACACATATGGCTATGGATTCTCCCATCGATGCCATAGATAATTATGCGCGTGCACGGGCGCATGCGATTCTGTCCGAGCAAGAGGTCGTCAGCGACAAACTCCTGGAAGCGATTGCCCGGTTAGATTCGACAGATATTGAAATTCTTGTTAGTCGTCCGTATGAAAATCTGCCTATGGATTACTTGATGTTTCAGTTGGGTTTTAATTATGCGATGGAAGAAAGATATGATGAAGCACTGACGACTCTAACGGAGTATCTTGAAATATATCCTGAACATGAAAATCAAAGCCTTGTGGAAAACCTGATCGATGACATTAAGAAAAATGCCGTATTCAACCGACACACTATTGGTTGTTTGCTGCCGCTCAGCGGCCCCTATGAAGTGTTCGGAAATCGCGCTCTGAAAGGTATCGAGCTGGCCTTGGCTCAATTCAGTGCCCGACGTGGCAACCCACCGATCAATATCATCGTCAAAGATACCGCCGCCGACCCCAATAAAACTATGATGGCACTGGAAGAACTCTACCGCGATCAAGTTGCTGCCATCCTCGGGCCCATTGTTACATCGGAAATGGCCGGTCGAGAAGCGCAGCAAATGGGGGTCCCCATTATTGCATTTACACAGAAAGACAATATTCCTGAAATCGGTGATAAAGTTTTCAGAAATTTTATTACCCCCGAAATGCAGGTGCAAGCCATCGCATCGTTTACTGTTCAGTCCTTGGGATTGAGCCGTTTTGCGATTCTATACCCCGATGAAACCTACGGGTTGACATATATGAATCTTTTCTGGGACAAGCTTTTGGAACTAGGCGGAACAGTTGTTGGCGTTGAATCCTACAAACCCAACCAAACCGATTTCATAGTTCCCATAAAAAAGCTCGTCGGGATCTATTATGAAATACCCGAAGACCTCAAACCTGAGAATGATCCGGATATCGCTTTCCAAGTTGATGGAACTTCCGGGCAATCAGATGAGCAAACTTTGGAAGAAGACAACGAAGAGGTGGAAGATGAACCAGCCGCCATTGTCGATTTTGATGCTGTTTTCATTCCTGACGCCCCCGGGAAAGTGGGACAGATTGTTCCCCAGCTGGCCTATTTTGATATCAAAGATGTTTATCTTTTAGGTACGAATTTGTGGCACTCTGATTCTTTGATTAAAATAGCGGACCAGTATGTACAGGGCGCTGTCATGCCGGATGGTTTTTTTGCACAAAGTGCTTCGTCGAGGGTTCAGAAATTTGTTAAGTCATTCGAGGAAACATATCAGGAAACACCAGACTTTGTTGCGGCGGTTGTATATGATTCGGCGATGATACTCTTTGATGTGCTCAGCCGTCCCCATATAAGATACCGGACTGAAATAAGGGATGAGTTGTTAAAGCTTGAGAGTTTCCCCGGAGTTACCGGGACTACCCGGTTTGATGAAAACGGGAATGTGCTCAAAAAGATGCACCTATTGAGAATTAAGGGCAAAAGGTTTGTTGAACTAAAGTAGAATTAATTATTAATTCTTCAGTGAACTCTGCCCGGTGGCTTCAAGAGCGCTGCGCCACAAGCTTCCTCCTGGATTCACCTTTTTTCTCTTGCCGGCGATCAATTTCATGGGGACATGAACAAATTGGTTGTTCCAGTGGCCGATCAACATGTCCGTTTTGCCGCTCACTCCGGCATGAACGGCGTTGCGACCTAAAAAATTACAAAATACACGATCATTGGCATTGGCAGGCAAACTTCTGATCATGTAGCTGGGGTCGATGTATTTTAGCGAGATATCGATACCTTTGCCTGAGAAATAATCTCTCATGGCTTCTTTGAGGTATATCCCGATATCTTTGAGTTTGATGTTTCCTGAAGCATCCTGTTCGTTTTTTTCATTTTCAAAAAACTTCTGCCCCGCACCTTCCGCTACCACAATCACGGCGTGTTTTCTCTGAGCCAGGCGTTTTTCCAGCGCATTTAACAAACCGTTTGGTCCCTCAAGGTCGAAATCGACTTCGGGAATTAGCACAAAGTTAACATCTTGCTGGGCGAGGACCGCCGTTGCAGCGATAAACCCGGAGTGCCGGCCCATTAGCTTTATCAGCCCGATGCCATTGGGGTAGCCTTCGGCTTCATTACTGGCGCTGATGATGGCATTGGTTGATACATCGACCGCCGTGTCAAAACCAAACGAACGGGAGACCATGTAGATATCGTTGTCAATGGTTTTGGGAACTCCGACAACTCCGATTTTCAACCCTCTTTCGGCAATATTATCAGTAATGCGACTCGCAGCCGTGAGGGTTCCGTCACCTCCGATCATAAAAAGCAGACGGATATTCATTCTCTCCAAGCTGTCGACGATCTCATCAATATCTTGGGGACCTCTGCTGGAACCCAGAACTGTCCCACCCCGATCATGAATGTTGACGACATATTCGCAGGTCAGATTGACCAAATCATGACCGTAATCGGCAATAAAGCCTTCAAGGCCGTAACGAATTCCAAAAATGTTGCTAACTCCATAGCCATAGTGCAATTCCAGCACGATGGATCGAATAATGTCATTGAGGCCAGGGCATAATCCACCGCACGTCACCAAGGCACATTTTAATTTGCTCGGGTCAAAAAAGATTTGCCGTCTGGGGCCGGCCAACTCAAAACTCGGCAGGGGTTGTGACTTTTTGATCATTTGGTCAATTCGGCTACTATCCACTTCGATGACAACCCGACTTTGGTTTGAAACAAATCTGATGTCTTCAATTCCATCTGTTCTCTTCTGAACCGGGGATGGTATTTTTGCCTGACCTAAAGTGGAAATTTCCGTCATAATTGTATCAATATTCATATGGGCCTCTGTTAATTTGGTATTTTTGATTCAATTTTCAATTCCCCGATAAATCGGATGGTAACGAGTGTTTATCTATTGTCATTGATTGCATCAAAAAAATCAAGCCTGCTTTGGATATATTAAAATATGAAGTTTTTAATTTTTTTGTTGACAATCACTATTTCGACCGTTATTTTTGCTGATTAATCTGTGTTGGCTGGGCCCAAACGGTTCCCAGCTTTTTTTATAGTAAATTAATTTTATTAGAGGAGGTGATTCCAATGCATTGTACAACCATTAAAGAAGGTATGGAGTGTCCGTTTATGACCGCAAAAGGGTGTTCCTATAACGACGGGATTTGCCATCAGATCGTCGAGCAGTGTCAGGGATGCAATCGTGGTGCTGAATTTTCATCCGGCTGGTTTTGCACAGCCTGCCCGGAGCCAGCCACAAAATGGAAAAATGGTAATTGTAACATGGCATCTCATGTCAGCGCAGCGACTACTTCTGCAAAGACCAAGATCAATCCGCTCAAGGCCTCTAAAAGAGGGAGCAGATAGATTTGCTTGCGATCCAACGGTAAACCCCGCTCACGACCCGAGCGGGGTTTTTTTGTTCCGTTTCAGAAAGACGATTCATTAATTGTACATCACTTCAACTGCGCATCGAAGCTCCAACCCTGACCCTGCCCGTCTTTGTTCTCACATTGTCATTATTTTCTCGATGCTGACCAACTGGATGCAGATAGCCACCAGTTGAATTGCGGTTTCAATCTCCTCCAACGGTGGAAAAGACGGAGCAATTCTGATATTTCGATCGAAGGGATCTCTCAAATAGGGGAAGGTGGAGCCTGCCGGAGTCAACTTGACACCGGCCTCAGCAGCCATTTGAACCACGGCGGCGGCACAACCTTCCATGGTATCGATACTGACGAAGTAACCGCCGCGAGGACGACTCCATTCTGCAATATTTTTTCCTGCCAAATCCTTATCCAGTGCGTTCTGGACAGCTTCAAATTTAGGTTTTAGGATGTCCGCGTGTTTTTTCATATGATCTTCAATGCCCGCCACATTTTTAAAAAACGTTACGTGGCGTAACTGGTTGAGTTTATCCGGTCCGATGGTTTGAAATGCCATTTGTTTTTTTGTCATTGCCATATTCTCTGCACTGCCGGCCATCATGGCCACGCCGCTGCCGGCAAACGTAATTTTGGAGGTCGATCCGAAAATAAAAACTCTTTCAGGATTTCCTGCCTGTTTGCAAGTTGCCAGAATATTTTTCAGTCGGGCCGGTTTATCATCAAGGTGGTGGACGGCATAGGCATTGTCCCAGAAAATCCGAAAATCATTTGCCTTGGTTTTCATGGCTGCCAGACGTTCGACCACTTCATCGGAATAGACCACACCAGTGGGATTGCTGTATCGGGGCACGCACCAGATTCCCTTGACGCCCTCATCGTCGGCCACCAATGCCTCAACCTGGTCCATGTCGGGGCCAGTGTCTTTCATATTGACGGTGATCATTTCAATGTCTAAATGGTCGCATATAAAAAAATGACGATCATATCCGGGGCTGGGACATAAAAATTTAACCTGTGGCAGCTTACCCCAGGGGGGGCTGTCTTCCGTGATGCCCTTGACCATGGCACGCATGAAGGCGTCGTGCATCATATTAAGGCTTGAATTCCCACCGATGATAATTTCCTCGGGCGTTACTTCCAGGTATTGGGCAAATAATTCTTTGGTTTCCGGAATACCATCCAGTCCGCCATAATTTCTGCAATCCACCGCATCTGCCGTCAGGTAGTTGCGGCTGTTGATGATATCCAACATCTCAATTGAGAGGTCCAGCTGCTCGGGACATGGTTTGCCCCGGGTGATATCCAGGGCGATACCGCGGGATTTAATTTCATTATAGCGATCAAACAGGTCGACTTTAATCTGTTGCAATTGCGGGGTGCTAAGCTGATTGAAATCTGGCATTTTTCAGTATCCTTTTTTTAAATCATTAGTCGGTTCCTATATCACTGGCAAAGCATGGCATCAAGGCCAAATTCACCTTGTCGAAATTTCTAATTTCAGGGCTCCTGACCTCAATTGAAAAAACTTCTCAGGAGGCCCTGATATCTAGAGAACCTACAAAATACGTAGTAAAAATAAGCGTAAATTCGAGATGCAACAGAGTTTATCAAAAATAAATGGAACGATAACCCAGAAAAAGGTAATATCGACGACCTTTATTTTGGTTTTAGAAGCGAAATAAAAAATTAAATTCAGAACGATTCGACCAAATTCAGTCATATTGACGCGATTTCTGACAATTCTGTTGCATCCGATTTTACGACACATCAGTAGTTCTGAATTTAATACTTGACCTCCATCAAACACAGGCCGCGTGGAGGAGCCGTGGCCCCGGCATTGGTGCGGTCCCTGGAATCCAGGATCTGCTTAAATTCAGCCGGCAACGTTTTGCCAAGCCCCACGTCCACCAACGTTCCGACAATATTACGCACCATAAACCGTAAAAAACCGTCCGCCTCAATCCGGAAGGTGAGTAATCGGTGATCAGATTCGATCAGATCGGCTGCCATGACATGTCGGGTCGTATGTGCTCTGGGGCTGCCGGCGCCTTCAAAGGCCTTGAAGTCGTAACTGCCGATGATATATGAGACCGCAGACCGCATGGCCACGATATTCAGCGGTTTCCGTATAGACCATGCGTATAAACGATTCATCGCAGCCGGTACCGGATGATTGTATATTTTGTAATGATAGATTTTGCTTTTAACATTATAGCGGGCATGAAAGGTATCCTCAACCTGCCGGCATTCCCGGATGACAATATCCTCGGGCAATAGGCTGTTTAAGCCTTTTTGGAAACTCCCGGGTGACAGATCCGTGTCGCAGCGAAAATTAGCGGCCTGGCCACGAGCATGTACACCGGCATCCGTTCTGCCCGAACCGTTTACGACAATGTGTTTGGCAGTCATGATCCCAAGTGCCTTTTCAATTTCACCCTGGATAGTGACATCTTTCTTCTGGCGCTGCCAGCCACGGTAGCGGGTACCGTCGTATTCAATAATAATTTTGAAATTTTTAATCATGATCGGTCAGTCGCCATCGCTTCAAAAAACTGATGAAACAGATTAGTGCAAACACTGGAAACAGAAAGTTCAATCAATTATACAAGTCGATTTCCCAAAATTCATCGATATTAACGTACATAATTTTCTCAGATAGTTGTGTCAATAGCTTATCCTTGTGTTGCGTTTTAAAACAATCTATCAGTATGATATAATAAATGAATACGACCTTCAGGACTTGACATAATTCCCGCGTCATTTGTTCCAATTTTGAGAGAGGCCAGTTCAAGATATCGGGACGCGCATTGGCTTGATTTATTATGAAGTGCGTGGTAGCTTGGCAAAAATTAGGCTGGTTTTTAGGCTAACAAATAGTATTCGAAATTGGTTATTGAGCGTTATAAACTTTTTCACTTCCCTCCTATCGACAACACAATGTTAAGGTTAAGCCTGCAAGATAGGTGTGTATTGGGTTCACTGTAGAAATCAACTCGCGTTGATTCAAAAAGTGAACCTTTTTCAAACAGAATTTCCCTAGCCTTTATTTTACCAGCCGTTACGACATCCCTACTTTTGATGAAATCCTTAGGGTTTTTTAATAAAACATAATAATTTCAAGTTATTAAATTATAGTTAGATCTGTTAGTCAAGGAGCGGAGCTATATTTGGCAATACGAAATAATTAACTATGAACAGTACATCAATCGTTATCCGTAATTTCATAGGTCGTTACAGTCAAATAAACTGGGCGTTGCTTGATCAGGCAATGGTCAGTGGTGTTAATTTCTTTACCGGAATCATTCTGGTGAGATTTTTAGGGCTGGAGGAATTCGGTCGTTTTACCCTTGCCTGGTTAGTTGTCCTATTTTTCAATAGCATACAATTTGCGGCGGTCATTTCCCCCATGATGAGCTTAGGTCCCAAACAGGCCGAGAAAGAATTTCCGCAATATTATGGGGCCGTGTTTTTACAACAATTATTTTTGTCAAGCATTTGCTTTATTTTAGTATTTCTTTGTGTTTGGGG
>JARFPZ010000093.1 GCA_029288035.1 Desulfosarcina sp. | reverse complement strand
CACCTACACGGTTACTTGTTTGGAGAGTGTAAGGGCCGATTTATATCCTCCTGATTGGGATTTTATTTAAGCGTAAATCTTTTCCGATAATCGCTTTATAGTCCATTAGCGTCGAGATGTCTATTCGCCCATTATGTCTTGTCTAGAACTGAACTAATTCAAGGCGTGGATTCGGCGTGTATTGACGACCGACTTTGGCGCAGGGTTTGCCTGCCAGCTTTACAATATCGGCAGTAAAGGCATTGACGCCGCGCATTAGGTAGCTTCCCACACCATAGGCATCCACGGGCACCTGGCGCCGCTCGAACTCTACGATTCTGTCCGGAGTAAATCCGCCCGAGACGATAATTTTGACGTGACCGAAACCGTGTTTGTCCAAGGCTTGGCGGGTCATCTCCACCAGTCTGGGGGTGACGCCGATCGGTTTGAAATTCTGCATGACAGGGATGATGGATTTGTCGACGAGGGTTTCGGATGTATCCAGCCTGACTCCCCAAAGTCTTTCGCCCAGTGCCTCACAGCATTTCAATGACGTCCCGACACTGTCATTGTCAAAATCCACCAATGCTACCAGATCGACATCGGGGTAGGTTTCACCGAAAAGGGTTACCGCTTTTACCGTATCCCCGCCAACCGCTGCAATCAGCGCATGGGGTACCGTGCCGGATGCCTTGGCACCCCACCACTGAGCCTGTGCATCCGTGGAGACTCCGGTGGCACCGCCGATGTGGGCTGCATATCCGTCACCGCCCTGGACGGCCCAATGATCGAAGCGGGCCGGAAAATAGAGAACAATTTTACCGTTGGCCGCATCGACCACGCCGCGGACATTGCTGGCAATCTTCGTGCGACGGGCGAGAATGCCCAAATAGACGGTTTCCAGATGGGCAAAAAGGCTGGCGTCACCGCTGATGTGCATCACTGTCTCCCAGGGGGCGATATGATCGCCGTCATACAAAGTCTCAATTTTTAGTTGCTGAAAGCCGTTTTCCCACAGCTCGTCCAATTGCCTGGAGACTTCCATCTTCTGTTCGATGGCCTCCAGATAGGCTCTGTGGTTGCCGATAAATTGCTGGCGGGCTTTACTCTTAAGATCGATCATCTTGTCGAACAATTTATACGCTTTATCGTAATCCGTGTACCTGCCGGTCGCCACCTTTAGCACCGCCAGGACCTCGTCGATGCCACACAGCACGGCGTCTTTTTTTTGAAACACCTGCATGGTGACGTCAGGGTGCAGGTCGTGGCTTTCGAGAGCGATCTTTTCCCGCCAGAAATAGATGTCGCTACGGTAGCCACGGCGTAATTCCTGGACGGGTAGATCAAAGACGTGGGCATCCAGATGTTTGGGCATGTCGGATTTCCTTTTTCATTAAAGGTTCAAAGGTTCAGATCTCGTTATCTTTCGGCAAGAAAAGGCCGTCATTTTGGACATAAGCATTTTGTCTGAAGTGCAACAAGATGCTGGATACAGAATCCAGCATCATGATCATACACAATTTGAACTATTGAATGGTATCGTTAGTTTAACGCGAGTATGTCGAATACCGAATATTATGTCAAGATGGAAGAAGATCTTTGAATCCTGATTTTGCTTGACAGATCATTTTTAGCTAACTATATTAGCTAAGTAAATCAATCCGCTAAAGTTGGAGGTTGCAGTGGACACCCTGCAGGTAAATATTCATGAAGCAAAGACGCAGCTGTCGAAATTGATTCAGGCGGCCGTCAACGGCAAACAGGTCATCATCGCCCGGGGCAACAAGCCGATTGTCCGATTGGAGGTGTTGCCGGAAGCCCGCAGCCATAGAAAAATAGGCAACGCAAAAGGATTAATCTTATCCATGGCCGATGACTTCGATGAGCCCCTTGACGATTTCAGGGAATACATGGAATGAAAGTGCTGCTGGACACCCATGCATTTCTGTGGTCAATTACCGGCGACGACCGGCTCAGCAAAACTGCCGAAGAAATCTTTTTGGACCCAGACAATAATTTGTTTTTCAGTGCCGCCAGTTTTTGGGAGATCTGTATAAAAATGAATTTGGGAAAGCTTTCTCTAAAACGCGGATGGTTTAAAACGATTCAAGAGGAAATGAGGATCAATGCTGTCCAGTGGCTGCCTGTTGAAATGCGGCATTGCGTTGAATTGACAAAACTGCCTTTTCATCACCGGGATCCTTTTGATCGGATGCTTATTGCTCAGGCCATGGTCGCAGATTTGCAACTGCTAAGCCGTGACGGCCGTCTTTCCGCATACGAAATTAACCGTATTTGGTAATAATTTGCCTCAATTTTACCGATAGATCTTCCATGCTAAAGGGCTTCTGGATAAAGCCGTCGCAGCCGCGGTTCAGGATCTCCGTTGCCTGACCATCGATGCTGTACCCGCTGGAAAGTAGGACCTTCACCTGCGGGTCTATCTCCTTGAGTCTGTCATATGTTTCTCCGCCGCCCATCTCCGGCATAATCAGATCCAGGATTACCATCGCTACTTCTTGCCTGTTTTGCTGGTAGACCTCGATGCCCTCAATCCCGTTACTTGCCGTCAACACCTCATAGCCCAATTTTTTCAATACCTGGACACCGACGTCAAGGATCATCTCTTCATCATCTATCAGCAGAATCGTTTCCGTTCCTACCAGGATATTCTGATTAGCCTGCAGATCGTCGATTACCGGTTTTTCAGTTACCGGCAAATATATTCGAAAGGTCGTTCCCTGTCCCGTTTCACTCTCTGCGAGTATCATTCCATCGTGATTTTGTATGATGCCATAAGCAGATGCCAGACCTAACCCGCTTCCCCGTTCTTTTTCCTTGGTGCTAAAAAAAGGATCGAATACTCTTTTCAACGTTTTTTCATCCATCCCGATACCGGTATCCGCAATGGAGATCGCCACATATTTTCCGGGTCGGACACCATGCGCTTCGGTAATGTCTTCACCAAGTATTTCATTGTTCGTTTGAATATAGAGATGGCCGCCTGCGGCCATGGCCTGCCAGGCATTGACAAAGATGTTCAACAATACCTGATCGATCTGGCTTCGATCGATCTCAACCGACCAAATCTGATCGTGATACTTTTTATGAATGGTGATTTCTTTTTTTGTGCGGCCAAACATCTGGGCGCTTTTTTCTATCAAGTCATTTAGATCCGTGGGTTTGACATCATATTTTCCGCCTCTGGCAAATCCCAACAATTGTTTGGTTAGCTTGGTCGCCCTTTGAATATAAGTCTCTATCTCCTTTAGGTGTTCAAATTGACGGTGGACGGGATCTGCTTCCAACAACATCAGCGACGTCCTGCCCTGGATGCCCATCAAAAGATTGTTAAAGTCATGGGCAACCCCGCCTGCCAAAGTGCCGACGGCTTCCATTTTTTGGGATAATTGAAGTTGCATTCCCAATTTTCGCTGCAAGGTTATATCCCTTAAAAAACTCAGATTCGCGGGCTTGTCTTGCCAAGTGATTAGAACCACCTTGAGTTCGACCCATATCTCCTGACCGTCCTGGCCGACCAATCTGAATGGGAAGTTCTCCGGCAATTTTTCTCCTTTTACTCGTTGCGCGTGCCGGTCAAGAAACATATCCCGGTCATCCGGATGAATATACTGTACAAACGAAATCCGGTCCAACGCAACGCCTAAATCATTGCCCATTTGATTTGCTTTCCGATTGGCAAATTTGATCTGTCCGTCTTGAACGATAAAAATGGCATCACCGGCATTTTCCACCAAAAGGCGATATTTTTTTTCAGATTTTTGCAGGGCATCCTCGGCCTGATGGCGTGCGTGTATATCGGTGACAGCAGTTCGCATCAGGTTGCCGTTCTTGTGGTCCTCCTGCACCACGATGGACTCCATAAGAGCATAGAACCCAGAATCCTTCTTTGGACTGAGTCGCAGTTCGCTGGTTTGCCTGGTCTTTGTCTCAAAAAGCTTTTTGCGGTGAACCCAGAAAATATCCTGATCATCCCCGACAATGAAATCAGAGAAGGGGCGGCCTATCAGCAATCCTCTTTCCACGCCTAGCATGGCAGCGGCGGTCAAATTTGCCTCCAGAATGATTCCCTTCGCATTTATCGTAAAATAAGATACCGGGGAAAAGTCGTATAAATCAGAGTACTTATCTCGTTCGTTTTCCAAGTCCTGCTGAAGCCGGCGCAACTCGTCATTCTGCATCTCCAATTCTATCTGGTGAACCTGAAGATCTTCAATCAGTTGCTGGATATCCTTGGGGGGGATTTTGTCAAGGGCCGAAGGGTTTTTACTGATGAATTCCTGGGCCTGTAATTTTAATTGGGCCTTATCTTTTTGCATGGCGAACTCCTTGTTCCAACCATGGAAACCGGGTCCTATGCGTCTTCGATTTCTAGATCCAGGTCAAATATAGTCGACGTTGCCATAGTCAATTGCTTTTAGATTGTATATGAGGAGACGCTTTAGCGTGGTAATGTGGGGGCGAAAGGAGAGCAGCCTTTATCCAGAGGCGGTCAACAGGACATTACCCGCTTTTCATACTCAATAATAAGAGTAAGCACGACCTCGGAGAAAAGTCAATGTCTTTTAATCCCTTTCAGCCTTACGAGCTGGAAAGCCGGCCAGGAACCTTTAATATGACCCAAATTCGGGCACCCGCTCACCGAGATTGCCATATCGGTGATAATTATCGCAGATACTTTGCTGACGGTAGTACTGCAAAAGCTCGACGCGGCCGTCCATCATGACCGGGGTGCGGGCGATGTAAAATCCGATTTCAGCCGCTGCATGCAGAACGTCCCGGGGTACCCGCTCAGGCGCAGCATAACGAATGCGATCGATGATTGGCATGCTTTTTATCAGTTCCTTGTCAAGCTCGAAAAAAACAGGATGTCCTCCGATGAATCGTCGGCCCGCTTCTGATTGAAGAAAGCGGGTAACCGGTGTATCCAAATCATTCGGGCTGCTGATCCGAGATAGGCAGCCGGTGATTTTTGCAGCCGCCACCCTGGCCAGGGTTTCGAACAGGCTGTCATCTTGGTGCAGTCTAATCGCCACGGTGCCCAACGGCAGATAACGCAGGATATTGTCCTGCCCGCGAAGGTGAAAGTAATCCAGCCGACGGGAAAATTCCCTTTCGACGTGGTAGAGGTAACTGTGAATTGCCGCGATGGTCTTTTGTATATCCGATTCGATTCCCTTGAATCCGCTCCCTTCCAATATTCGCTGCCATTCTCGGGCCAGGTTCAGCATGGGATGGTGAGTTTGAACCGGACTGTCGATTGGCGGACCGGTCTCTTCAAATTTCATAAACCGGGACACATATTTGGGACCACCGGTCTTCATTCCGGCACCCAGAGCTGACTTACCCATTCCGCCAAAAGGCTGACGCAGAGTGACGGCCCCGGTGGTACCACGGTTGATATACAGATTACCGGCCTTGATGCGTTCCTGCCAGTATTTCGTTTCACGAGGGTCTAGACTCTCCAGGCCGGAGGTTAAACCGTATCCGGTTGCATTGACGAGTTCGATGGCATGATCGAGGTGGTCTGCGCGCATGACGCCCAACAGCGGGCCGAAGAATTCAGTCATGTGGGTGAAACTTCGTGGCCGAACCCCCCATTTGATACCGGGCGTCCATAAATAGGGATTACCGTTCACATTTTGAGGCTGCAGGGCCCAGGATTCTCCGGGTTCCAACTCGGTCAGGGCCTTTTTTAAATCTCCTTGCGGTGGTTTAATCAGGGGGCCCATTTTATTGAAAAAATCCCAGGCAGATCCTGTGCTGATGCTGTGGGCGGCATCTACCAGCTGTCTTTTAAAATGGGTATCTTCATACACCTCCGGTTCCAGGATGAGCAGTGAGGTGGCCGAGCACTTTTGACCGCTGTTGCCAAAGGCCGAGTAAATGACATTGCTGATGGCCTGATCCCGATCCGACATGGCAGTGACAATGGTGGCGTTTTTGCCGCCGGTCTCGGCTGCCAGCAGGATGCCCGGACGTTGCTTTAAAATGGACAGGCCGGTGGCGGTGCCTCCGGTCAGGATAATGAAATCAACCGCGGGATTGTTGGTCAGCTTTGCTGCGGTGGTGGCACCGGAGCAAGGCAACAATTGTAGCGTGTTTTGCGAAACACCGGCGCGCCAGAAGCATTGGCAAAGCACCCAGGCCACCAGGAGCGCGTCGGAGGAGGGCTTAAAGATGACGGTGTTGCCGGCTGCAAGCGCGGCGACGATTCCTCCGCAGGGAATGGCGATGGGAAAATTCCAGGGCGAGATGACGACCCCGACGCCTTTGCCCCGACACCGCAGCGGGTCGATGTCGCTAAAGGCTGTGGTGGAAAAAGGGTAATATTCAGCAAAGTCAATGGCCTCAGACACTTCCGGGTCGGCTTCGGTAAACACTTTGCCGGTATTGGCGGCGGCCGCGCCGATGAGATCTCCCCGGCTGCAGTGAAGTTCGGCCGCAACCCGGGTAAGAATCCGGTGCCGTTGCCACGAGGTCATTCGGCGCCAGCCATCCGGATCTTCTGCGGCAGTGGCGACGGCTCTGTCAATATCTGCAGCATTCGCCATGGCAGTACGGGCGACAACCACTCTGGAATCGAATTGAGACGGATCACCGGTTTCCCTTATTTCGCGGTCGTCAAATATTTCTTCTGCGGCAATTACCAGAGGTATTGCAAGGGGATTGTCATCAGGTTTTTTTTGCCATTTTTTTCTGATTTTTGCGGCCCAATCTCGATTGGCGGGCAAAGACCAATCCGTGTTGGGTTCGTTTTCAAACTTACCTCGGAGATAGGCGCCCATTTTTTGGGGAAATTTTTCCGTGAGTCTGTTCTGAACCCGGTGTGGTGTCTTGGCCGGCTGGTTTTTTTGCCGAACGGAGGCCTTGAAGTGATCTGTCAAGAACTGCCAGGCATTGGAATTTGGATCCAGCCGATTTAATTGACGCAAAAAATTTTTTTCACCCGTATTTTCATCCAGACGACGGATTAAATATCCGATGGCATTGATGAACTGATCCCGGGTGGCGACGGGTACATACGTGACCATTTCTTGTCCGGTTTCCTGGATTGCCCGGCGTAAATAATTGGCCATACCTTCGATCATTTCAAATGAAAATAGATCCAAGACCTGGTTTCTGCGGGCCGTCAGATAGGCATAGGCCTGATCAAACAGATTGTGGGATGCGATTCCCAACCGCACGGCCTGGATATTCTCCGGCTGCATGCCGAAATCAACCATCCGCTTCCAGTTGGCATCGACTTCCAGTTTATTGTCAAACGGTGCCAGGGGCCAGCCGAAAATGGCGGATTCTAATTGTTCCATCTCCAAATTGGCGCCTTTGACAATTCGAATTTTAACAGGGCTGCCGCCGGCGGCCACCCTCTTGCGGGCCCAGTGGGTGATTTCCTGCAGGATATGGTAAGAATCCGGTAAATACGCTTGCAGGGCCATGCCGGCGTGATGGTCTTTAAATTCTTCCTGATCGAGGGTACGGATGAAGGCCTGAGATGTAATCGCCAAATCACGATACGCTTCCATGTCGAGATTGACAAACTTGTCTACTCTGCTGCCATTCTGACGCACAAATTGGTGCCTGGCCGCAGATCGATAGAGTTCGGAAAGTCGTTTCTTCAAAATGTCGACGGTATGCTCGAACGCCAGGGGTTGAATCTGGGAAAATATTGTCGATATTTTCACTGAAATGTATTCGATTGCCGGGTTTTCGAGGGCCTTGAGATTCATGGCAAGGCGAGATGAGGCCTCCTGCTCTCCAATCACCTCTTCGCCGATGTAATTGATGTTGACCCGCAGTCCCTGATCCCGTCTCTTTTGCAAGAAAGTATTAAGCGGGTTTGATTCACCCGGGATGATCAAATGGTCGCTGTCCCGTCTCATCTTTTCGATGATCGCCGGCACCGTCAGACCGGGCAAAAACCGTCCGGCGTAAATGAACCCTTTCATTAGTAACTTCTCGACCGATGAAAAAAAACCGGGAATGCCATACTCGGTCAGTAAATAATGTATTTGTTCAGCGGTGCGCCGGGTGTCAGCGCATCGAAACCCCTGATCGATCAGTTTTGTCAGAATTATTTTATCAGTGGGACTTTCAAACAGGCGTGCGAACTTGCGTCGTTGCGCCCGATCCTGACGGGTCTGCAATTCATTGGCCCTGTTTTGCCATTTTCGCGCCAGCTCGATCGCTTCTTCCGTGATTTGGTTGGTATCGTCCATGGGAGCTATGTTCTATTGAATTGTAATTATTGATCAATATATTTTTTTGGATTTTTCATTGATTACCCAATTTAATGCAGACTTTACTATTTGTCACGAATGAACCTTATCAGACATTCAACGGGAAAGGCGATCCCTGTCTAAAACGAAACGGAACCATCCAGGCCCCTTTGAACAAAGATTATGCGGGGTACCTGAATAATACCCCTTTATCAGAGACGGACATTCCCACCGAGGCTTTGATTGTAGGGCTGGCGGATCGCTACGATGCATTGAGAAGCCGGTGGCCTTACAAAGAAGCGTATAGCCATGAGAAGACCCTGGCCGTGATGACAGATGACGACCGTTCGGGAATCAGCGGTTACGATTGGTATGGTGAGGATATCTGGGGCGTGTTCGAAAAACATCATCTCCGGTTCAAAGATGTATTCGAAAGCAATCGAAACTAGCGACGATGTCGATACCTGAGCTGTTCCCGGTTCAGAGATCAAAGGTTAGAACTGATGGATACAGCGCTCAATATGGATATGGCCGCAAAAAGGCACAAAAATTAAATTTCAGGGCCTGCAATGTCAATGGAATACAATGAAAAAAAATCGAAATTCTGACTTTTTAGGAGTTCATCAATATCCGACGTTCGATGTTCGAAGTTCAAGGCTTTTAGTCCGCCTCTGGAGGATTCACTGTTCCAGCCAGCCGGAATCTCATACGTAGTTTCATAGAAGCTCCAGTGAATGGGTTGAAATCTGTCTTCCGTTTCCGCCTTCCGATTTTTTCCCCTATGCCCTATGCTCTGTGCGCTATGCTCTCTATCCTCCGTTTTCTGATTTCTGAAATCTGTCTTCTATCCCTATTTATTCCCCCAGGTAGGCCTTTTTGACCTGCTCATTTTCAAGCAGGGCCGACGCTTTATCGGTTAAAACAATTCGGCCGGTCTCCATGACATATCCGGTGCCTGAAATGGTCAGGGCCATGTGTGCGTTTTGCTCGACCAGAAAAATGGTGACCCCGCGTTTATTTATTTCCAAAATGGTTTCAAATATCTTTTCCACCAATTTGGGTGCCAGACCCAGGGAAGGCTCGTCCAGCAGCAACAATTCCGGTTTTGACATCAGCGCACGACCGATCGCCAGCATTTGCTGTTCGCCCCCGCTCAGGGTACCGCCCAATTGATTCGTGCGATCCTTTAATACCGGGAAGAGATTGAAGACTTCCTCCAGATCGTTGGCCACCTCGGCTTTATCCTTGCGCAAAAAAGCGCCCATCTCGAGGTTTTCCAGGGTGCTCATTTTGGGAAAGATCTGGCGCCCCTCCGGCGACTGCGACACGCCTCTGGCAGCCACCTGTTCGGGCCTCAGGTGGTGGATCGGCTCGCCCTTGAATTGAATTTCTCCTTTAGCGGCCCGCTCGACGCCGAAAATCGTCATCAGCGTAGTTGACTTGCCGGCACCGTTGGCTCCGATCAAACAGGCAATTTCACCTGGCAGGATGGCGCAGGAAACGCCTTTTAAAGCGTGGATATTGCCGTAATATGTATGGATGTCGGAGAGTTCTAAAATTGGCTGTGGGTCTGACATCTAATTAATCCGTGGGCTTTATCTCATTGGTTTCATGCAACTCACGTCTACGGCGTGACGCCGGAATCAATCCTTCAGGCTTTATGATCATCATAATCGTCATAATCGCACCAAAAGCCAGCATGCGATAGCCTTCCAACTGCCGGAAAACTTCCGGGGCCGCAATGAGGACGAAAGCGGCAACAACGATACCGGGGATGCTGCCGACCCCACCGAGCACTACGATACACAGCACGATACATGACTCCATGAACAGAAAAAAGTTGGGGTTGGTGTAACTCAACTTGGCCGCAAAAAAAGCACCGGCCACTGAAGCAAAGGCCGCACCCAGGGCATAGGCCAACAGTTTGATCCAGGTGGTCGGCACCCCGGATAACTCAGCCGCGACCTCATCCTCGCGAATAGCGATCCAGGCGCGACCGATCCGGGAATTGTCCAGTCGGCGGACCCCGATGATGACTAGAATGGCAATGATAAATATGAGATAATACAAGGCAGGCAAGGATTTTAAATAATAAGATGCCCATGCGAAACCATCTTCGGCAAAACTTGGATAATACAAAACCGGCCGTTTCATGCCGAAAAGGCCGTTGGGGCCGGCGGTCAGAGAATCCCAGTTGTTGAGCACCAGACGAACAATCTCACCAAAGCCCAGGGTCACAATGGCCAGATAGTCACCGCGCATTTTCAAGGTCGGATATCCGATGATACAGCCGACGATCATTCCCAGGACCACACCAATGGGCAGGGCGGACCAGAAGGACAGCCCGAAGGTGAGATTCAACAGGGAATAGGTGTAAGCCCCGACAGCATAAAAGGCAATATACCCTAAATCCAGTAGCCCGCAGAGTCCCACCACAATATTTAATCCCAGCCCCAGGCAGACATAGATCAGGCAGGTAATTCCGACATCGATCATATAGTTGTCAGCCAACAGGGGGAATATAACCGCCAGGGCAATCAGCCCGCCTAAAGTGTAGGTTTTAGGGAGCCGGTTGATCTGCTCCTGCATCCGCTCGGTGAAGGGTGTTTTTTGTGCATCCGCGGGTTCGCGGTGGCTGCGGATCATCTTGACGATAAAGTTAAAAATGAGAATGGCCACAAAAACACCAAGGGTCTTAAATGCCCGGCCGGGTTCAAAGGTAGTGGTCTTGAATCCGAGCATGGGGATCAATAGAATAGCCAGAAAAAATGAATACACCACCAGTTTTTTGAGTTCTTGCCGTACCATCAGACGCGCACCTCCGCAGTACCTTCACCCAAAAGACCACTTGGCTTGAGATACAAAACCAGGATCAGAACGGTAAAGGTGGTGACATCTTTCCAGGCACTGGGAAGAAATGCCGCCCAGAACACCTCGATGCCGCCGATGATCAACCCGCCGATCATGGCACCGGGAATCGAGCCGATGCCGCCTAAAATGGCAGCCGCAAAGGCCTTGATCATGAAAATAAATCCCATATCAAATCGCACGGCGCCGTAATACAGCCCCACCATCACGCCGGCGGCGGCACCCAGGGCCGGACCGATCATAAAGGTAATGCGGATGGTCAGATCAATATCGATACCCAATATGCGGGCCATGGTTTTGTTTTGGGCTGTCGCCCGCATGGCCTTGCCCAGGCGGGTGCGGTGAACGAACAGCTGCAGCCCGATCATCAGAGCGACGGCCAGCAGAATGATGAATATCTGGCCGTTGGTAATCCGGGCGCCCAAGATTTCGAAACCTTCAACGCCGAAGACCTGGGGATAGGGTCGATCGGAAACGCCCTGGCTGAGCATCATCCCGTTGGACAAAAAAATCGACATGCCCAAGGCGCTTAAAAGCGCCGCCAGACGGGAGGAACCCCGCAACGGCTTATAGGCCACATGTTCAACGGCCACGCCCAGAACCGCCACATAGGCCATGGCCATGCCGAACACAATGATCAAGGTCAGTACAAAATGGGTTTCCACCCATCCGATCTGCTGCAAGGCGGTTAAAACGATGACACCGATAAAGGC
>JARFPZ010000282.1 GCA_029288035.1 Desulfosarcina sp. | reverse complement strand
CGCAGGTTCCCAATATGCGAAAAATTGTAAACCTATGGCCCACACGTATAAAGACCCACTTTTCCCGGTTGTATGGGACTGAACTCGAATTTTTTTCTCTCCAATCAATTGTATAATTACATATTCATAGTCTACCCTTTTTAAGTATCGCCACCAGCAACCAGATCCCCATAATGGAAGCGGCCAAAAAGAGAATGATCCCGATAAGGGAAATTCCATAAATAAGCGGCGGGGTTTCCGATCTCACAATCAGTGCGGATCCAACAATCAGCGCCGCAATGAGGATGGAAAAAGAAATGCGGTTGGAAATCCGATCATGGGTGGCCAGCATGGTTTCGAGACCCCGGTGCTCAAATTGAAGACTGAGCTTTCGCTGCCGGATTATCTGGGTGATATCGAGCAACTCTTTTGGAAATTGCCGCAGAAATCGTAATAATTTGGTGGATAGATCGAATATATCTTCGGCAACACGCTCGGGCTTATATCTTTCCAGCTTGACTTTTTCGATGAAAGGGGTCGCCCGGGCAATCATATCAAAGTCCGGATCCAGCATATGGCCCACACCTTCGACCGTGCCCAGGGCCTTAATCATTAGAAAAAGATCCGGCGGAATACGCAGCTGAAATTCGGCGGCTACCTCCAGCATTTGTTGAAGCAATTTGCCGAGCTCAATCTCCTTTAGCGGTTTGTATAGGTGGCGACCCATAAAATCCGCAACCTCGCGCTCGAGCAACCGTCTGTCCGGCTCTTCATCCCAATAGGTTAATTTGAGCAGCACTTCAGAGACCTGAGTTTCATTCTGCTGGGCAATACTGTCGAGCAAATCGACAAAATCATCCCGTGTCTGCCGATCCACCACGCCGACCATCCCAAAATCAATCAGGCAGATGACGTTGTTTGACAGCGCAAAAATATTACCCGGATGCGGGTCGGCATGGAAAAAACCGTGTTCAAAGACCTGCTTGAGCACCAGATCCGCGCCGCGCGCGGTAATCACCTTTCTGTCAAGCCCTGCCGATTCCAGCCGGTCGAAATCGGAGATTTTGATCCCCTCGATAAATTCGGCGGTTAGTATGCGCGAGGTCGTGACGTCCCGATAAATCTTGGGAATGTAAACATGGGGATCATCCAGGAATTGCCGGGCGCAGCGCTCCATGCTGGTGGCTTCAATTTTGTAATCGATCTCTTTTTCCAGCGTACGGGCAAATTCGTCAACAATCTTTACCGGCCGGTGAAGGGCCAGCTCCTCGATATGATGTTCCGCCAAAGTCGCCAGATGCAGCATGATTTCAAGGTCGACCTCGATAATCTTACGAATGCCGGGTCGCTGAAATTTAACGGCGACAGCCTCACCGTCTTTCAATACTGCTCGGTGAACCTGACCGATGGAGGCGGAGGCCTGCGGCGTTTCCTCGAGACTGTCAAAAACGTCTTCCGGTTTGCGGCCGAACTCGGATTCGATAACCTTGCAGACTTGTTCAAACGGAAAGGCCGGTACGGCATCCTGCAGCTTTGAAAGCTCCTGAATAAAATCCATGGGGATAAGATCCGGCCGGGCGGAAAGAACTTGTCCGAGCTTTATGTAGGTGGGTCCAAGCTCTTCAAAGGCCATTCTCAACCGTTGGGGACGGGTCAGGGGTTCAAGCCGCGCGCCACGATTCCTGGATATCATTTGAAGACCGACTTCAATGTACTGATCGATCTTCAGCATTTCCAGCAAATCTCCAAAACCGTATTTAATCAATACAGTCAGAATCTGGCGATAGCGATTGAGATGTCGATAGGTTCGACCAATGACACCTATTTTTCTTATGCTCAGCATAAATTAGGATTTCTCTTTTTCGCTGCTGATCATCTTTTTCAATTCCCGGACTTCTTTCTTTACGGCCTTTAGTTCATCACCGGTGACCACATCGGCTTTCTTTAAAAAATCCTTCACGGTTTTTTCCACCCGGGCTTCCAGCTTTTTCTGGGTTTCTTCATACCGCTTTTGCAAGTCTTGAAGAAACTTGCTGCCTTCTTTTTCGGTCATCTTGCCTTTATCCACCAGTTCTTTGGTCAGGTCTTCGACTTCATCCCAGGTTTTCAGCGCAAGACCGACCCCGGCCAGCAAGGTCTTTTTAATTAAGTCAGGCATTTCATGCTCCCTTCTTGGTTAGGCCCAATTCGAGGTTTATCTGACATCATGTTGTAAAACACAGAAGGTGTCGGTTCCAGTGTTCAGGAGTTAAGAATTTATTTGTAATTTAGGGCTTGTAATTTGTTATTTTCGAAGTATCCGGGTTAAGTTGTGGCTGTCGCCTCCTATCAGCTTTATGCGGCTCTATGCTCTCTGCCCTCTGCTCCATGCCCTCTGCTCCATGCCCTTCGCCCTTTGCCTTATGCTATTTAAGTTTACCGATGAGCGCACTGGCAATTGTATTTTTCTGAATTTCTTTGGTACCTTCATAAATTTCGCAAATCTTGGCGTCACGATAAAATCGTTCGACTTCGTATTCGGTTATATAGCCGTATCCGCCCAGGAGTTGGATGGCCTCGTCGGCCACTTCAACGGCCGTGCGAGCGGCATACATTTTGGCCATCGAGGTCAGTTTCGGATCGATACGGCCCTGATCGAAATTCCAGGCGGCCTTGTAAGTGATCAAACGGGCAAGCTCTATCTTGGTCGCCATATCGGCGAGTTTATGCTGGGTGACCTGAAATTGGGCAATCTTGCGGCCGAACTGTTCCCGTTCCTTGACGTAAGCCAGGGCGCGGTCATAGGCACCCTGGGCCGTTCCCAAGGCTTGGGCGGCCACCAAAATCCGGCTTTCATCAAAAAATTCGAGCACCTGATAAAATCCCTTACCTTCTTTGCCGATCAAATTAGCGGCCGGCACGCGGACATCTTTATAATGAACCTCGGCGGTGGACATCATGTGAATACCCATTTTTGAGCCCAGATCGGTGGTGGTGAGGCCGTCTCGATCGTCCTCCACTAGAATTAAACTGATACCCCTGTAAGACGGCTCAACGTCACTGTCCGTCTGGCACATGGTACAGTAAAAACCGGCCATCCCGCCGTTGGTGATAAAGGTCTTCGTGCCGTTAATGATCCATTCATCCCCCTCTCTCACGGCCGTGGTCTCCAGCGAGGTGATGTCCGAGCCACGGCCCGGTTCGGTAAATGCGCCGGACGATAGCATTTTTCCCTCGGCAACCGCGGGCAAATATTTTTGTTTTAATTCTTCGCTGCCAAAACGCAAAACACATTCTGTCGCAAAACTGGAAAGGATGACGGCACTGCCGATGCCGGAATCCTGGGCGCAAAAGGCATCGGCAATTATGATGTTTTCCAAAACCCCAAGCCCCTGGCCGGAATATTCTTCCGGATAATGAATGCCGATGAATCCAAGATCGGCAGCTTTTTTCCAGATTTTCTTCGGAAACTCATGTTTTCTGTCCAGTTCAATGGCAAGTTCTTTGTCAAATTCACCTTTGGCGAATTCCTTTGCAGCTTTCAGAATATCTTTTTGCGATTTCGTGAGTTCAAAATCCATTCTCGTTCCTCCACAAAAATTATTGTATCCAGCCTTGATTTTTATGTTGGGATTAACACATGACTTCGACCAATGCAAGGGATTTGCAGGCGAAACTCATTGCCTGATAATTGTTCCGCCACTGAGGAAGCATGGCACAAAGAAATGAATATCAATTTTTGCATCGCATTGAAAAAAAAAATGATTTATGAGACCTGCCCGCCATTGCCATTGAAACCCCATCATTAATTCGGGCATTGTTGTTTTTTTCAGAAGTTCTTAGTATAACCCAACCCGGCCAAGCCGGATAGAATAGCCACCAAGGCACAAAGACACAAACAATAACTGTTTATTATTATTTAACTTCGTGTCTTGGTGCCTTGGTGGCGAAAATATTTTACTATATAAATCCTTCGAAAATATGATGCGATTTTAATAAATAGGTACTAACATCAACCGGCGTGGCAGGCGGGTAAGCCCATCTGGGTCTAAAAAAACATCAATTTTTAGCACATTTTTCCATTGTGCCATCATTCCATGGAAGTGGCATAAACCAGAAGCTAAGAAAAGATTATTAATTTCAGTGAATTGTAGAATTATCGAGACGGGAACATTTGTGGACTGGACAGGCGGGATCTGAATTAGTATATTAAATTGAGCATTAAGGCTCGAATAGAAAGGAAAATGACAACCATGCCATATACAATCGCTCTGGCCGGCAAGGGTGGCAGCGGGAAAACCACCATGGCAGGTCTTCTTATCAAATACCTGGTAAGGGAAAACAAAACTCCGATTCTGGCAGTTGATGCCGACTGTAATGCGAATCTGAATGAAGTCCTCGGTCTTGAAATCAAGGACACCCTGGGCAATGCCCGCGAAGAAATGAAAAAAGGCGTCGTCCCCGGCGGCATGACCAAAGACATATTTATGGAAATGAAGCTGGAAGAGTCCATGGTGGAAGCACCGGGATTTGACCTGGTGGTTATGGGCCAGCCCGAGGGAGCCGGTTGCTATTGTGCCGCCAATACCTTGTTGGCCGGATTTATGGATCGGCTTGCCGGTAATTATCCGTTTATCGTCATGGACAACGAAGCCGGCATGGAACATATCAGCCGATTGACCACGAAGAACGTGGATGTTCTTTTAATCGTTTCGGATTCTTCCCGCCGTGGACTTCAGGCCGCCATACGGATTGATGATCTCGCCAGACGACTAAACATTGGTGTCGGTAAAAGCTATGCGGTGATCAATCAGATCAAAGAAGCACCCTCCGGTCAGGCCTTGGAGATGATCAAAGCGGGCGGGCTCGAATTGGCGGGCACGGTACCCGAAGACCAAACCATATATCAATTCGACTTTAATGGTCGTCCAACGATCGAAATGCCGGAAGACTGCCCGTCTGTTCAGGCCGCATTTAATATCTTCGATAAGATTGTGGCTTAGGGGCGGTGCATAGCGTTTAAATTTCGGAATAGCACAAAGAAACGCCTCAACAGCGCTATGCACTATGCACTATGCGCTGTGTTGAAGGACTGCGAGTTACGATATCATGAAAAAAACAGGCTTTTTATATGATGAAAGGTATCAGTTACACAAGACCGGCCACTATCATCCGGAAGTTCCGGACAGGCTTGCCTGTATCTATCGCGGCATCAAGGACGCCGGACTGCTTCCCAAGCTCATTTTGTTTGAGGCCAGCCCGGCGGATATGAAATGGATCCAATTGGTCCATAGCGGATCGTACATCCGGCGTTTTGAAGCAGCCTGCAGTTCCGGAAAACGTACTTTTGACAGTCCGGACAACCAAATGTGTTGTGACACGTATGAAATCTCATTGCTCGCGGTCGGCGGTATTCTCGATGTTGTCAGCCGGGTAATGCAAGGCGAATTGGACAACGCCTTTTGTGCGGTCAGACCCCCGGGGCACCATGCGGAGGTCGACAATGCCATGGGATTTTGTTACTTCAACAACGTGGCCATCGCTGCCCGTTACTTGCAAAACCAGTGGGGCATCCATCGCGTCGGCATTATTGATTTCGATGTTCATCACGGCAATGGAACCCAGCACATCTTCGAAAATGACCCGACGGTTTTCTATTATTCTATCCACGAGCATCCCTCTTTTGCTTACCCCGGCACCGGTCGGGAATTTGAAAACGGAAAGGATATCGGCCATGGCTACACCAAAAATTCACCGGTTTTGCCAGGCCGGGGGGACGACGAGTACAGACGTCTGATCCAAAAAGACCTACTTCCGGTATTTGACGAATTCAGGCCGGAAGTGATTCTTGTTTCCGCCGGCTTTGATGCCCACATTGACGATGAAATGGCCGATATGCAATTGTCCACTGAAGGTTTCTCCTGGATTATGCAAAAAATCGTAGAAATGGGCAAACTTTATTCAAATGGAAGAGTCATATCCATCCTTGAAGGAGGCTATTCGTTAAAAAGGCTTCCGGAACTAGCCAAGAACCACGTGGAGATATTGCTGAATGCGTAATCCTGGTTGAATTGGCAACCAATCGGATCCTTAAAATTTTTCTGATTGCTTTTTACAAAAAAATAAATTTTACATTTTTTCAATATTTTATAGAGATTTAATATTGAATATAAAGGTCTGGCATCGGCGGATCGATTAAAAAAGACGGAGCGAAGCGACCTCCATAAATTTTCAATTTTCAATCTTCAATTTTCAATTCCGGCTTGTCCGGGATAGGGGGAAATTATGTTCGTCTCCAGAACCATGACCCGCAAAGTCATCACTTTAGATCAGGACTCATCGATTTTAGACGCCCAGGAACTGATGGCGAAAAACAAGATTCGTCATCTTCCGATTATCGACAAAGACCGGCGGCTCATCGGCATTATCACAGACAGAGATATCAGGAGTGCACTGCCTTACAATCCGCATAGGGAGCCCGGCAGCGAAATGGAAAGCGTCCTCAAATTAAACGTCAAAGATGTTATGACGAAAGATCCCACATCGATTACGCCGGCCTACACGATTCAGGATGCACTGTTGTTGATCCAAAATTTAAAAGTCGGCGCACTGCCGGTGGTCGATGACGACCAGAAACTTAAGGGTATTATCTCGGTTCGCGATCTACTGGGGGCATTCATCAATGTACTGGGAATCGGGGAGCCAGGTACCCTAGTGTGTATTCTGGTGGAAGAGAGGATCGGTCAACTGAAAAAAATTGTGGATGCGATCACCGCAGAAAGCATCTCCTTTGGCAGTGTTCTGGTTGCCAGGTATTGGGATGAAAATAAGCGCGCCGTCTTTATCTACCTTTTGACCCAGCGGGTCGCCCATGTGAAGAAAAAACTGAAAGACCTGGGATTTACCTTGCTGGACCCCATGGAATGGTATCTTGACCAGTTGCCAAAAAATGAATCGCATCCGGAGACGTCAGATTAATCCGCAAAAGATCAACGCCATGCCCTTCCAGGATCTGTTTATTTACTACCTCAAGGGACGTCTGAAGACTGCAAACGGGATGTTTCAAAATAACTTTCTTGGCAACTGGCAAGAAGAAGATGATTCCTTTTTATTTTTTTCGAGTCCGGCTTCGCGGCAAATTCAAAACATACTAGACCATCAGCATCAATTGAGTTATGTTGACAGCTATGAAATGTCTTACGATCAATGGCTGGGAGAAATTTTCGGCACCTTTGATCACGGAAAATTCCGTATAACA
The DNA here is from genome assembly GCA_029288035.1 of Desulfosarcina sp. Lineage (GTDB taxonomy): Bacteria > Desulfobacterota > Desulfobacteria > Desulfobacterales > JAFDCJ01 > JAFDCJ01. Next base: position 19,986 of record JARFPZ010000282.1, on the reverse strand, counting down.
CCCATCTGGGAGTCCGGCAAGGGCCAGAGTGGTGACGAAAAAGTAGAAATTTTACTGGATCCAGGTCTGGTATTCGGCACGGGAACCCATCCAACGACTCGTGATTGTCTCGAAGCCCTCGAGGCAGCAGCCTGTTCAAAAGAATTCAAAACGGTGCTGGATCTTGGAACCGGAACCGGCCTGCTGTCACTGGCCGCCGCCCGGCTGGGCAGCAGACGGGTGGTTGCGGTCGATCTCAATTTACTAGCGGCAAAGACCGCCGTAAAAAACGTGCAGCTAAACCAACTGCAAGATCGGGTGGTTGTGGTGCAGGGTAACGCTGAAGACATCATCGACTATCCGGCGGATCTTGTGATTGCCAACATTCATTATGATGTCATGCGACACTTGATAAACGCCGAGGGATTTGTCGAAAAAAAGAGATTCATACTCTCGGGTCTCCTTCGCAGTGAAGCAAAAGAGGTTGCCGACCGACTTGTGCGGCATCCGGTCCAAATTTTAAAGCAGTGGACCCGTGACGGCATCTGGCACACGTTTTACGGGAAGACTGAGCAACAAACATGATAATAAAGATCTGGGGCTCCAGAGGATCCATACCGGTTTCAGGCAAAGAGTATTTAAAATACGGCGGAGATACAACCTGTTTGGAAATCCGAACGAAAAGCGATGACATTATTATAGTTGACGCCGGCACGGGTATCCGCAGACTAGGCAACCAACTGGCCAAGGAGAAACGCCGCGATCTCAATTTTATTTTTACCCATGCCCACTGGGACCATGTCATGGGCTTTCCGTTTTTCAAACCACTATATTATAAAAGCACCCACATCCAATTGCACCGCTGCCCCTATCATAGTAAATTTGTGGAAACGATCCTGTCCAAGCTCATGGCGCCTCCCAACTTCCCGGTCAAATATGCGGATATCACCGCGCAACTATCCTATCCGGTTGCATTTCCGTCGACGTTTGAAATCGGCTCGGTCAGCGTGGTGCCGGTTGCGCTGAGTCATCCAAACGGCGGCAGTGGCTATAAATTTATTGAAGACGGCAAGTGCTTCGTGTTTTTGACCGACAACGAACTGAGACATATTCATCCAGGAGGGCTGGCTTTCGATGATTATCTCAAATTTGTCCGCGGTGCAGATCTCCTGATCCATGATGCTGAATACACCCAGCAGGAATACAAAACCTTCATCGATTGGGGACATTCCGTTTACACCGATGCGCTCGATCTGGCCCAGAAGGCCGGCGCAAAAAAATTGGGTTTGTTTCATTTAAACCAGGAACGTACCGACCGGCAAATGGATAAAATCGTTAAAGATTGCCGAGATCGAATCGCTGCAAAGGGTCAAAACCTCGAGTGCGTCGGGGTGACGAGTGATATGGTGTTTGAAATATAGAACTGGGTTTCGGGAGTCGAGTTGCGGGTTTCGCGTTGCGAGTTAGGGTTGATGACAGAGTACGGGAGACAGATGGCAGACAATTAAGTGCGGAGGGGATAGGGAACATATTTTTTTTCATCATCTGACCTCTGTTTTCTGTCTTCTGGATGAGGACCCATGGATGATTTAATCAGACGGGCTGCCAAAGATCTGGCGGCCGCCGGGAATGTGGCGGCACTGACAGGTGCCGGTATTTCCATTGAAAGCGGAATTCCGCCTTTCCGGGGCAAGGGAGGGCTCTGGGAACGATTTGATCCCATGGAATTCGCCCATATTGATGCCCTCATGCGAGACCCTACCAAAGTCTGGAAAGTCCTTATCAAGGAAATGAAAGAAATCCTGGATCGGGCCGAACCGAACAACGGGCACAAAGGGCTGGCCAAGCTGGAAGCCCGCGATAAATTAAAAACCATCATCACCCAGAATGTCGACGGACTCCACCAGGCCGCCGGCAACACCGATGTGATCGAATATCACGGTACGTTTGCCTGGCAGCGATGTATGGACTGTGGCAAAAAATATGAAAATCGCGAAGTCGATGTCTCCAAAATTCCGCCCCGCTGTGACTGCGGTGGAATCCTGCGGCCGGATGCCGTCTTTTTTGGTGAGATGATCCCTGCCGAAGCGATGTGGCGCTCAAGACAGGCAGCCACCGACTGTGATCTGATGCTGGTTGTCGGCACCTCCGCCGTGGTACAGCCGGCAGCCATGATTCCCGTCATCGCCAAAGAAAATGGTGCCAAAATCGTCGAAATCAATCCGGAAAAAACCCCGTTAACCTTTGAGATCAGTGACTACCTCATCATGGGCGAGGCCGGAGAAGTGATGAATCGAATTCTGGAAGCGATGGAAAAAATTTAGAAATTAGATCATTTTCCCCACTAGGACATCGAGTGTTGAATGGATTCGATTTTTAGTTTCTTTTATTTGACAGGATTTACAGGATTAATGGGATTTTTTTCGCCTGCGGCGAGATACCCTTAGGCCGAAGGCCCTTCTATCCAGGTGATTCTGTAAATCCTGTCTGATATTTGTCTTAATTAGAACCCATTCCTCAGATTTTACGTTACTGTATTTATGAATTTATTCACTTAGTGGTTGACCTATTGCGAAATTCACGAATAAAAAAATAAATGAACAATACTGATTCTTCCTGGGTTCGCACGGTTAGGCTTGCAAAACCAACACTTCAGGACAACACGGCTGACAGCGACCGTCTTATTTCAGCCCTAAAAACCGACCTTCAAACCGATGCCGTTCATATTGACCTTGATCTGATAAAAAAACTGCCGGATCGCCTGCGGAAATGGGAATATAACCTTCGCTGCATTCTTTTTAAAGATCGTCGCCGTTGGCTGGTGACCGGCGTGGCCGGGGTCAATGACGCCCGTACGTTTGCCGGGCTGGCAGTCGATTTGGGCACGACCAAAGTTGTCTTGCGATTGTTGGACTTGTCCGATGGCCGGACATTGGGCGAGTCCGGGTTTGACAATCCCCAACTGGTTGTCGGGCCGGATATTCTGGCACGCATTCATTTTGCAGAGACCGCCGGCGGGTTGGAACGGCTCAATGAGCTGATCATCACCGGGCTAAATCAAACCGTTCGGGATCTGTGCCGGTCCTGCCGGCTTGAACCGCAGGACATCCATGCCGTCACCGTGGCCGGAAACACGGCCATGACCCATTTGTTAATGGGGATAGATCCCCACTGGATCATTCGGGAGCCTTATATACCGGTCGTCAACAAACCCGGGGTTTTAAAGGCCGCCGATCTCGGCATCCGGGTGAACGACGGCGCCAGGGTATTTATTTTTCCGAATGTCGGCAGTTATTTCGGCGGTGACCTGATTGCCGGCATATTCTTTGCGAATCTTCACCGGCAGTCGGAAACGGCCATTTTGGTTGATGTGGGAACAAACGCCGAGGTGGTTGTGGGCAACGAAAACTGGCTGATCGCCTGTGCCGGCGCCGCCGGCCCGGCCTTGGAAGGCGGGATGACCAAAATGGGCATGGTGGCGGGACCGGGCGTGGTGGATCGGATTGCGATTGATCCGGATACCCATGAGTTCGACCTGCATACCATCGACGGGGAGCCGCCGAAAGGTATCTGCGGCTCCGGTATCATCGATCTGGCCGCCGCGCTTTTTCTGTCGGAGATGATCGACATTCGCGGGAAATTCGTTCCTGCCGCCTGCGGCAAACATCTCAAAATAATGGACGGCCTGGCCCACCTGGTGGTCGTCCCGGCCGATAAATCCGCCACCGGATCGGAACTGACCATCAGCCAGGCGGATCTTGACAGCCTCATTCGATCCAAGGCTGCCATGTACACGATTTTGGAGACAATTACTACCTCGGTGGGGATAAGCCTGAAGGAGTTGACCTCATTTTTTATCGGTGGAACCTTCGGCGCTTTCATCGACCCCAGCGCCGCCATCGCCATCGGCATGCTGCCGGACCTGTCCCTGGCCAGCTACAAGCCGCTGGGAAATAGTTCCCTGGGTGGTGCGGCCCTGGCACTCACCTCGGTTGATTTTCTTGAAGAAATCGACGGCATCCGCGACCGTATCACCTATCTGGAGTTAAACGTCAACCAGGAATTTATGAACCGCTTCAGTGCCGCCAAGTTTCTGCCGCATACGAATGCATCATTGTTTCCATCCGTAATAGTGTGGGGAAAAAATCGGAGCAAGGAATCCTAATTGTTATTCCACAACGGGTGCTCACTCGGATTCACGTTTTAGGGGGGTTACGGATTGAGGAAATTTATCGTGAGAATATCGGGTACGCCCATAAAATTATAACTTTTTGACCTTCAATAAGCTCAAACTGCTCAATTTTGACTATCCTCTCCCCTCGCTTTACCGAAATACACACCGCTGGATGCGAGACGCCAACCTTTTTGGATAGTTTAATGGAAGTGAGATCCAACTTTTTTTGCGAAGGGATGGCTGCGAAGATATCGCTGCTAGCTTTATGAACCCGTGCGGTGGACCGCCCGCAAATCGGTCAATGGCAGGTCATTGGAGAGAAGCTATTGGAAAAAGAGCGTAAAAATGATTTGCTTTGACGATTTGCTGGACTGATTCTTCAAATTTGTAGGCTATTGAGCAGCGTTTTAAAACAAAAAGGGCGGCTGCGAAAACCGGTCAATTATCTTTCTTAGCCATTTAACTGTATCCCATGCACGAGGTCGAAGAAGTATTGGAAAAACGTCCTTCCCCTTATTCTCAAGAATAAGGGGGATTTCTTCCTTGTGGATAAATCGAGAGTTAAAGAAGTCCGCAGAAATGAGAATTACTGCGGCATCCGCTAATTCCAGGGCGTCTACAATTTCAGCCTTAAAATCTTGCCCGATGCCTATTTTGTCATCATCCCAGGTTTCCAGGTGAGCGGATTTAGAAAGCACTCCCAAATGTCTCATCATCAAATTTTTCCACTCTTCATCTTCGTGGGCGTAACTAACGAATACCAGCGGCGTCACAGGAATATTGTGGTTCCGTGCTAGTTTTCGGCCTTCAGCGGTCATTCTCGCTGTTGAATTTACTCCCCAACTTCCGCAGCCAACTGGTTGAATTATATTCGCATTAGATAGACACTTAAAACTCGTGTTCTTTGCTCTTTTTCTTAAATTCAGGAAAAAGCTTTCTCACTTGCACCTTTTGATCGTTTGTCTTGTCAAACACAGGGAGCAATCGGTCCCTAAAATCATCCACATATTTAACACCTTTTTCAGCCAGCTCGTCGATAAACCCCGATACGTCATGCTGGTTCTCCGGTTCTTGTATCATTGCTTCTTTTTTTCCCATGATTACCCCCTTGTTAACATCGGAAATAAGAATTTTATAATAAGGTTATCCTGCTAGTCTGACAGAATCTTTACCTAATTTCATGTACCACAATGTAAGGCAATTTTGATGCCAGTATCTGATGCCGAATCAATCTATTAACATATTTTTTAATCCGTGCCTGCCCAGTTATATGCGTCGCATATTTCACCGGGATTTATCCGTGTTAGGAGCTGGTTGAAAATTTTTCAACCCTGAACTTTGAAACCTGAACCGATTATTTGATTGATTCTGCATAGGTAAAGAATAGAGACTACATATTTACCTAACTTGACAGGCCATTTAACTCGTATTACAGTAGTGACATAATAATAATACCTTTATGCCCAAAGGAGCAAAAATGAAAACCCTGACCGTAAAAGTGCCTGAAGAGCTGGATCTTAAATTGGCAGCTGTAGCGGCCAAAAGAGGGGAGAGCAAATCAAATTTGATTCGTACGGCGATTATTTCGATTCTAAAAGAAAATAAAGCAGTTATCCCTAATTCCTGCCTCGATATGGCCAAAGACCTGGTTGGTTCGGTTGAAGGCCCTTCGGATCTATCTTTCAATAAAAGGCATTTAAAAGGATACGGAAAGTGAAACAGGGTGTATTGGTTGACACCGGTCCGCTGGTTGCTTTTTTAAATAAGAGGGATCGGTTTCATGACTGGACGGCTGCTCAATGGAATCAAATTGCAGCGCCCATGTTGACCTGTGAGGCTGTCGTTTCCGAGACCTGCTTCTTGTTGTCCGGGATAAAAAGCGGCAGCAATCGGGTCATCCAACTGATCCAGAGAAAGATTTTAAGGATATCTTTTCACCTGGAGGAACATATTGACCCGGTAAATAAACTACTAATAAAATATCAATCAGTTCCCATGTCATTGGCTGATGCTTGTCTGGTCAGGATGAGCGAACTCCATTCGAATAGCTCTGTATTCACCCTGGACAGCGATTTTAACCTATATCGAAAAAATGGACGTCAAGTGATCCCATCTATAATGCCCGGTTAGTACCTGAATTTTGAATCATAGATATAGCTCATGAGAAAAACAATTGGGTGAAGGAGCAGAAGTAAAATGGGAAAGCCAATATATTTAGATTATAATGCGACAACGCCCCACGATCCTGAAGTCATCGACGCCATGCGGCCGTTTTTGGAAAAAGAATTCGGCAACCCTTCAAGTTCGCATTGGTACGGCACTCGGCCGAAAAAAGCCGTTATGGAAGCCCGCCGCCGGGTCGCCTCCCTGATCAATTGCGAGGCCGAAGAAATCGTCTTTACCAGCGGCGGGACCGAATCCAACAACCACGCCGTCAAAGGTGTAGCAATGGCCTGTCGGGAAAAAGGCAATCACATCATTACCAGTCAAATCGAGCATCCGGCGATACTGGAGGTATGTGCATATCTTGAAAAAATCGGCTACGAAGTCACCTATCTTCCGGTTGATGAGCACGGCATGGTGAGGGTATCGGATGTGTCGGATGCCATCACGTCCAAAACCATTTTGATCACCATTATGCATGCCAACAATGAAGTCGGTACCATTCAGCCCATTGCAGAAATCTCTGAACTTGCCAAGAAACACGGCATACTGCTTCACACGGATGCCGCCCAGTCATTGGGAAAAATATCCACCGACGTCGGTACCCTGGGCGTTGATTTATTATCGGTGGCCGGTCACAAGCTGTATGCTACCAAGGGCGTGGGCGCCCTTTATATTCGCAGTGGATTGATACTGACTCAATTTATGCATGGCGCCGGGCAGGAATCCGGATGGCGGGCCGGAACCGAAAACGTGCTGGAAATAGTGGGCCTCGGGAAGGCCTGTGAAATCGCCAGGCGAGATCTTGAAAAGAACATGAATCACATGCTAGCCATGCGTGATCGGCTTTATGATGGGATTAAAACGGAGTGCCATCAGGTGCGCTTAAACGGTCACCCGGAAAAACGCTTGCCCAACACTCTCAGTATCTCTTTTCATAATTATGAGGCCAACCGCATCCTGGAAAAAATCGGGTCAGAGGTAGTCGCCTCAGCCGGCGCGGCTTGCCACTCAGATACGGTAGAAGTGTCGCATGTTCTCAAAGCCATGGGAACGCCATTAGACTGGGCCAAAGGGACTTTAAGACTGACTACCGGCAGGCATACCACCGCAGATGATATCGATAGAGCGGTTCAAGTGATCAGTGACGCTGTTAAAAGATCCTGATAGTATTTCTGGATTTTATTGAATTCCTCGCACGGCTGAAAAACCGCTGCCACAGGATCTATGATCGGCGGTATATGTTCAGTACCTAAAATGTTTAATCCTTTCCCCCTTATCCCCGATTTCGGTCATGGCCTCAATTCCGATCTGTAGGTGAAGTTCGGTCCAGTTCTCGGTCACCTGCATGTCTGACTCTTCTGTTTTAACCCCTTCAGGTGTGATCGGAATGTCAGAAACAAGCAGTAGCGCTCCCCGCGCAATCTCGTTGTAGTGACCGACGACGAAAATAGTCGCTGTTTCCATATCGATGGCAATGCAGGTCATCTGCTTGAGTCGGTCGAGGAAATTGGTATCGTGTTCCCATAAGCGCCGGTTTGTAGTGTAAACCACACCGGTTCGGTATTCATGTCCGTGGTCCACGATCTTTTGGGAAACAAATTTGTGCAATTTGAATGAAGGCAGCGCAGGAACTTCAGGTGGAAAATAGTCGTTGCTGGTACCCTCACCCCGGATGGCGGCTACAGGTAGGATGAAATTTCCAATCTCAGCGGATTTCTTCAATCCTCCGCATTTTCCTAAAAAAAGAGCGCCCTTAGGCCGACAGGCACTGAGCAAATCCATAATGGTCGCCACATTCGCTGAGCCGATTCCAAAGTTAATGATCGTTAGCCCTTCTTTGTTTGTCACGGTCTGCATCGGCTTGTCTTTACCATAAATCTTGCTGTTAAACTTTTCGGCGAATTTCTGCAAATAATAGTGAAAATTAGTCAAAAGAATATAATCACCGAATTTGTCCAACGGCATGCCGGTATACCGGGGCAGCCAGTTCCTGGCAATTTCAATTCGTTCAGGTCGATTCGCAGATGCGTTGATCATGATAGGCTCATTTATTTTAGGTAACTTCTAACAAAAACAGCTGAATATATCTGGGATCAAGGTCTTTGATAGCCACCCGGCCTAATTCACTTTCGATTTCTTCAAAAAGATTTTCTAGAGTTTGTCCCAGGCGCCCGGTGATCTCGAAATCTTTTAGACCGGTGTCGGTTGCCAGCCAGTCCAGGAAGTTTAGCTTCATCTCCTGGGGAATTTTTCGTATTTGATCGGAGCCTTTAGTTGGCTGCCCCGGCAACAGTTCTTCTAAAAACGGCTTGAATTCATTAAGTGTCAGAGGCTTTAGCTTTTCTGTAGATAACTTAAGATAACGTCTGGTCCAAAGGGTCAGAATCAGATTCTTGAATGTCAGAAATCCGTAAGAGGAGGGACGTTCGAGATCGATAGGCATCAAAGACAGCAGGTCATCAACGGCGATCACCTGGTTGAAGATATTTTCCATGACCCCGATGTCTTTCAGGGAAGTAAATTCCCGATAGAGAACCCCGGTCTTGTAGTTATCGTAAAACAGGGGTTTTTTAAGTAGCAGCCCACCCAGCACCCCCAGCCATTGCTCGCCCCAGAAGGTCAGACGCAATCCGTTGCGGGCAAACCAGCATTGGGAAAGCCAGTTCTCGGCCCGCCATTTCAGAGTCAATGCGCCGCCGTATCCTACTTTGAAAATTTGTGAAAGCGGGTATCTGGTAATCAGTGCAGCGGATTTACGGGGGTCAACCGTCGTTTTATCTTCAGCCAAACGCTCCAGCCCGATGCTGATATAACCGCAGGTTTTCTTGACAATGTCACGCAGTGCTTCCCGCTCGCGAATCGTTTTATGATCGGCAACAATGATCTGGTTGCACAGATTGGCAAACTCCGCCTGAATTTGGGACTCAACGTCGCGGGAATCAATGGCCGTCAGAGCAACGGTGAAGTGATTGTCTTCTTTCAGCATCCGGATGGGGTATTGGGACACCGGCACCGGTGATCGCCGGTCAGCGGGGCGCACAACAAGCTTGGCGCTCTGGTTGGCGAGATCTTGTGGTTTAATCGGCTGATAAATGCCGATCGCCTCGTCAAAGGGCAAAAATCCCTTTTCAGCCAGACGCACATTGCGCCGGTGATAACAGTCTTCTTCGGTTTCAGCAGGGATTACGTGAGTGGCTTCAAGCAGGACACTCTGATGCAGTTGGTGGTCATAGTCCGCCAGATGCTCGCAGAACTTCGTAATAAATTTTTTACGCTGGGCCTCGGTAAAATCGTCCTGATCTTCTGCAATTGGTCGTTCCAGGATTCGTATATAATAGACATTGTCCAGGGTGAAAAAACCTTCCCCGAAATCGGAGGGATCTTGATCGTGCTCTTTTACCCTGACTTCAATACTTCTAAACAGGTAAAATTCAATCAGTTCTAACTTTTCTTCCACAAACCAGCGGATAAAGCGTTTTGAGTCGGCTTGCAACAATAAGCTGAGCCAGCGCGATACGGATTCAACGTCGATTTGATCTTTGCGCCAGACCTCCAGATCGATGATATGTTCCCACTGCCTGTTCGATGCCAGAGACAGCAGGGGCAATGAATCCCCCGTTCCGATATCATGAATCAAAAAATAAAAATCCTGTTCGGGAAAAGAATGCACCAGGGCAACCGGCTGAGGATCCTCCAATATTGTCTCCATTGCCTTCTTTGGCGGCAGCGCCAGGATTTGCAGCCGTTTCACGCGCAGTTTTTCGAAGCGCTCCAGGGCCTTTTTATCTGTTTGGTCGTCGGTCATCGGTATATAACGTATTGTATTTGTCTGAAAAAAGCATTTATCCCGCGGATAAAACGATCATAATCAGTGTCGATCCGTGAAAATCCGTTTCCAAAAAATTAAACAGCTTCGGCTTTAACCCCGACGTCCGAATTCCAGGGAGCAAATTTCAACAAGAGTAGCATTCCCGGGATCGCCACCAGTGCGCAGGCAATAAAAAAAATTTCCCAGCCGACATTTTTTGCGAGAAACCCTGTCGGTGCCGATGCAAGGACTCGCGGGACCCCCATCAGGCTTGTCAACAGTGCATACTGAGTAGCGGTAAATTTTTTATTTGTAATGCTGGCCATAAATGCGGCATAAGCCGCCGTTCCCATCCCGCTGCTGAGATTCTCAAAAGCGATGACGAAAGACAGCAAAGGAATACTATAGCCCGCATTTGCCAGTAGTGCAAAACAGGCTGTCGAGGCTGCCTGCAAAAAACCGAAAACCCATAGACTGCGGTTGATACCCAGGCGAATCATCATAACTCCGCCCGCCAGTCCACCGGCGATCGTGGCCCAGAAACCAAAGAGCTTCACGACAGCCCCGATCTCTGATTTTGAAAAACCGATATCAAGATAAAAAGGAGTCGTCATGGCACTTGCCATGGTATCCCCTACTTTATACAGCAGGATAAACGTTAGGATCCACAAGGCTCCGCTGCGGCTGAAATATTCCACAAGTGGATCGATTATCGCTTCCTTCATATCCTTTGGCTTTCCTGCAGGATTTTCGGGTTCCGGTGTCAGCAGGGTTGTTAAAACACCCGGCAGCATACAGATCGCTAAAATGAGATAAACCGTCGAAAACGGAATGTAATCCGCCATGATCAAGCCGCCGCCTGAGGCCAGCAGCATACCTACCCGGTAGCCGTTTATATATAAAGATGAACCGAGGCCGAGCTCTTCATCGGAAAGGTCCTCACGCCGGTAGGCGTCCACCACGATATCCTGAGATGCACTGAAGAAGGTAACCAGGAATGCGGCAAAAGCGACCATCCATGGATTATTGCCCGGATCTGACTGGCCCAGCCCGACGATGGATACTATCAGAGCAAGCTGTGCGACCAGCATCCATCCGCGCCTCCGCCCTAAAAACGGCAGTGTAAAACGGTCAACCACTGGTGCCCACAGAAACTTCAGGGTGTAAGGCAATCCCACCAAAGCCATCATTCCGATGACGGTAAGATCAACCCCCTGGTCCTTCATCCAAGCCTGAAGGACACTCATCGTTAACAAAAGTGGAAGACCGCAGACAAAGCCCATTACAAAAGCCACCAGCATTCGGCGGCTGAAAAGTACGCGGATAACGGGCTTACGGTGTTCAGGTAACAAAAAATCCTCACATGGACGTGGGGGTGATTGAAGGGATATCGTCTTTCTATCTATTCAAGGAAGTATGATTGCAAACGCTGGGAGGCTTAAAAGCCTGGAGGCTATGGCCCTAAACTGCCAGTTAATAGCTGGCAGTTCGCGGCAGAATGCCGGCAAACGATAGGGCGTTAGACTTCCCCGCTTCATAGCCTCATAGCTTTCCAGCCTCCCGGCTTTCCGGCTTCCTGGCCCCCAAGCTTTTCAGGCATTTGCCTCTGATAGCTGCTTGGGAGTGACAACGGCACCATATTTATCTTTTAACGTCACCAACTCCTGTCGTTGTTCTTTATAAATATCGAACAGTTTTTGTGGAATGTTCTTTTCCTTGCCATAGGCTTCAATCTGCAGATCTATTCTAGCAATGATATTGTCGAGATAAAGTGAAAATTGCTTAATATAAAGGTCTTGGGGATAGTCTTTGTCGATCTTGGCCTTAAACAAATCCTTCAGGTCCTCATATTTCGGTAAAAAACCGATGGGTGTGTCAATCGCATCGACTTCTCCATGGGCTCGTCTTTCCAGCCAGGCCATCCAGGCTTTGACATCCCGTTTCTCACCGAGCAGTTTTTTGGAAGTTCCGCCCCTGGCCTCATGGGTTAAGAAGTAATTTAGGCCGGCCAGAATAGGTCGCTTATCGTCTGCGATTTTCTTGCTACCGAAAAATTTGAACTGGGCCTCCATATAATCTCCCAGGGAACCCGGAATAAACGGGGCGTTAGCCCACGGCTGACGCCGAACCCCGGTAGCGCCCACTTCAGTAGCCGTAGCAGCGGAGACAATGCTGGCGCCGATGACAACCCCGCGATCGGAGTCTTTTGCGACCCAAACCGGAGGCATGGTGTCGCTGTCACGGCCGCTGTAGGTAACAATCAGCGTTTCAACGCCACTGGAGGCTTCATTCATTGCGGAATAATTGCCCAGTGCTGCATTTGACAGGGTACAGCGTGAATTGGGATGGGACATGGGTATTTCTTTACCGTTTTCGTCAACCTTTCCCTGCTCCCAGGATCCTTGAAAATTTTTTCCTTTTTGCGGTGGCGGCTCCTCTCCATTGCCCACCCACTGCGGCACACCCTTTTCATCGATCAGAACATTCGACCAGATGACCTCCGTACCCGGATTTCTGAGGCATTCCATCAACAACGGATCGCCATCCCAGTTCACATCTTCCACGATTCCGAAAATACCGACTTCCGGATTGATGGAACGAACGGTGCCGTCATCGGCAATCCAACACTGGGCCAGGTCATCGCCGACAAAATGATCGCCGGCCATGGCGGAGGTGGTCTTGCCGCATCCGCTCGGGGCGGCACCGATCATCCAGGTTACCCGCTTGCCAGGTCCTTCTATACCGGTGATAAACATGTGCTCGGCCAACTGCTGCCCTTCTTTTTCATAAACGGAGCGGTCGACAGAGAAACGATGGTTCCCTTTTTTCATCAATAGGGTGTTGCCGGCATAGGTGCAATTGAAACTGTAAGTCGTCAGATGGCTTCGATCCATAAATACCCTGGCATTTGGTAAATCTTCCGGGCGGTTCAATCCTTCGCTGTGAATATTAGTATAGAAATGTCCTAACTTTTCGACTTCCTGATCAAAATCCGAATAGACATTTCGATACAAAATATCGGCACTATGTAAAACATAGGTTGAGCTGGATATTTCAACTGCCGGATTGGATGCCGGCGCCCCCACGGGACCGCGTAAATAAAACCCGATCATCATGATTTTCCCCCGCATGATACCGGTCATTTTATCTTGCACATCTTTGAAAACCTCACTGCGGTCCTTCAGTTTGGCCAGAGAATTAACCTCTTCACCCTCATTATAAACATAAAAGGTGCGATCGATGATTCGCCCTTGTTCGTCTTTGAGGTCAAAATGGATGGTATGGCCCTCCATGGGCAGCTTCGACTCCTCGCCTTTCTCGATGGAAAGATCTCTGATAAACTGCCTGTCCGCATCGGATGCCGTATTGATGAAGACACCGTCCGGATCGCAGAGCACGATGGCGTTGGCTATTTTTTGCAATACCGACTGGTTTTTAATCAGGCTAAGCTTCGAAAGGTTGGTGGCATCGAGCCTTTTTTCAATCAATTTTTGAGCAGATTCGATTGTCTTAATTCCCCCCAATTCCGTAACGATGTCGATGACGTCTTTTTTCGGTCCCATTTAAGTCTCTCCCTTTGATATAATTTGTCGATTAAGCTGATGTCTATAATTTTTGTGATGGCTCTGCCACCAAGGCACAAAGCCACAAAGTTTATAGAACATTTATTTCTTTTTGTGCCTTTGTGTCTTGGTAGTTTAGTGGTTGTTAGTTTTGCCCTACATTTAAGGTATCACTATAAATGGTCGGGGTCAAAATTTAATCTTTACATAAGCGTTCATTATCCCGCCATTTCCGGATGCCTCTGTCCGGACCAACAGTCTCCGGTACTCCCTTCTCTCTTTAGTTTTCCTCATGGCAATTGAATTTTTCTGGACGCGGCATGTGTTGTCGAATCCAGATTGCAACCTTGTCAAATTCGTCTTTTAATTCCCGTAACGCCTTGCCCCGGTGGCTTACCCGGCTCTTTTGCTGTCGCGTCAGCTCAGCAAATGTCTTTTTAAGCGGTGGGTAATAGAAAATTGGATCGTAGCCGAACCCGTTTTCTCCGACAGGCGTTTCTAAAATTAATCCTTCGCAGCCGGCTTCATATGTCAAGGCCGGCCCGGTGGGTACCGCTATCGAAATGACACAATTAAAGGCCGCCCGGCGGTTGGTTTTGCCTTTCATCGCGGCCAGCAGTTTGGCACATCGTTGTGCGTCGCTGGCGTTTTCGCCTGCATAGCGGGCCGAATATACCCCTGGCGCCCCGTCAAGCGCTTCCACCACCAGCCCGGAATCATCCGCCAGAGCAGGCAGACCCAATACCCGCGAGACAAAACTGGCTTTTTTATAGGCATTTTCATCAAAGGTTTCGCCGTCCTCCACAACGGGTGGGATCGGACCGAAATCATCCAAACTTTTTATGGAAATTGGATAATCGGTCAGCAAGCCTTTAATTTCAACTATTTTCCCTGAATTGGTGGAGGCGATCACCAGCGTTAATGGGTCAGTCATAGCACCTCTCATGGGTATAAATGTTCACTTTTCGATTCACCGTCTTGTGGCGGATCCGATTTAAACGATAAAACTAATCACGCTTTATTCGTTGTAAAGGATCTAAATTCCTTAAAATATGGTGGTGATCGAGGGATTCAAAGGTTCAAGGTTCAAGCCCGCCCTGACCTCCGACTCGTAGCCTACGCCTCGGAGAGCGCGATGTGATGTGGCTGTGAAATTGCTTTCACATTCTATGGGATTGGCTTCCCATAACCACAACTTGACACTAGGTCTGGGCCAGAGGTTCCATCCTCATCCTGGGCTGCATTTAGGATGCATTTTTGCGACAAAAGCGTCAGCTTCGTCAGGTCAAATCTAAAAATTTCTAGTCGAATTGGCAATTATTAGAAAAAATGCGTATTATTAACCAGGACTTCAGGTCTTTAATTCCTTCTTTGTCCTTAACCCTGAACCTGGAACCGATCAGTTTCAGTGAAAAGAGATGAGGCAGATCCATGCAACGCTGGAACGGCTGGGGTGATGAGAACATCTATTTGGAGTTGCCGACCCGGGCACTTCGGATGATGCACGATTTAATCGGCAAAGGACAGGGCCGGCCGGATTATCCCCGCGAAAAGTTTATCAAACGAATGCCTGAATCGCGCCTGAATTCGCATCCTTTGATTTCTCTTGATCCGAAGTTGCGCCTTGACCATGCCCATGGCCAGAGCTTTCCGGATTGGATCGGGTTACGCGGTGGAAAGTTGCGGCGATTTCCGGATGGTGTGGCGCTGCCGACCACGGCGGCGGAGATTCAGGAGCTGTTGAAATTTGCCATCGACAATAATGCCGTTGTTATCCCATACGGTGGGGGAACCAGCGTGGTGGGCCACCTCGAAGTGCCGGAAACCCGTCGGCCGGTGCTCAGCTTGTCTCTTGAACGTTTCAATCGTCTGACGGACTTGGACAGCAACAGTCGACTGGCAACCTTTGAGTCCGGAATTCGCGGTCCCCAGCTTGAATATCAACTTAATTCCAGGGGGTTTATCCTGGGACATTATCCCCAATCTTTCGAATATTCTTCCCTGGGCGGATGGGTGGTCACACGTTCCAGTGGGCAACAGTCCAGGCACTATGGCAGAATCGAGCAGCTTTTTGCGGGAGGGGAAGTCTTAACACCCCGGGGAGCCCTGAAATTACCGCCATTTCCTGCATCTGCGGCCGGTCCCGACCTGCGCCAGATTTTGCTCGGATCCGAAGGAAAAATGGGCGTGTTGACCAAGGTTGTCGTCAAAATTGTTGCGTTGCCTGAAAAAGATGATGTTTACGGGGTTTTCTTTCCGTCCTGGGAGCGGGCTTTCCATGCCGTACAATCCATAGCCGGAACGGATATTACGTTTTCGATGATGCGGCTGAGCAATCCTGCCGAAACAATGACGAACTTGGCATTGTCCGGCAAAGGGCGGCAAAGAGCACTTCTGATCCGTTATTTGCGTTTGCGGGGCATATCAGAAAAAACAGCCTGCATGTGCCTGGTAGGTTTTACCGGATCTCGTCGACTGACGGCTGCAGCCCGACGGGCGGCATTTTCTATCATTCGCCGTCACAACGGTATATGCGTCGGTAAACCCATGGGTAATGCCTGGAAAAGGAACCGATTCCAATCCGCCTATTTACGAAACACGCTCTGGGATCTGGGATATGCGGCAGATACCCTGGAAACCGCTATCACCTGGGACAAAGTGACCCCTGCCATGAAGGCGATTGAAAAATCACTCCATGACGCCCTAAAACCCGACAATCAGCGAATCCACGTCTTTTCTCATCTTTCGCATGTTTACCCCAGCGGTTCCAGTATTTATACGACGTTCCTCTTCCGGCTGGCGGCAACCCCTAGCGAAACACTTGAAGTATGGAAACGCTTAAAACAGTCGGCAAGCCAAACGATTACGGCAGCCGGCGGTACCATCAGTCACCAGCATGGTGTCGGCACAGATCACAAAAAATACATGACGGCCGAAAAAGGAGCCATTGGAATCCAAACCTTGGAACAAATGTTTAACTATCTCGACCCGAAAAAACAAATGAATCCGGGGAAATTGCTGCCGTAGTGGCAGAAGTCAGAGGACAGAGGACAAAGGAATAGTCAATGGGCTTACAAAACCTGCCGAAAACCTGGGATTTGATCATCATCGGCGGCGGCATCACCGGCGCCGGCATATTCCGGGAAGCTTCACAAAGGAATTTAAGCGTTCTGCTCGTCGAGCAAAAGGATTTTGCTTGGGGGACTTCCAGCCGATCGTCCAAATTGGTTCACGGTGGCCTGCGCTATCTCAAAGAAGGCCAATTCCTGATGGCCAAAATTGCTGTGGCGGAACGCGAACGATTGCTCAAGGAGGCTCCCGGGCTGGTTGAATCGTTGGGATTTTTATTGCCGATTTACGAAGACCAGAGCCCAGGCAGACGAACGATGCAAGTCGGGTTGTCGCTATATGATATTATGGCCCGAGAGCGACAGCATCAATATTATGATGCCGAAGCGTTCATCCAAATGGTCCCCCATATCAACCCGAATGGCCTCAAAGGGGGATTTCATTTCCTGGATGCCCAGGTCGATGACGCCAGACTGGTTTTGCGCCTCATCCACGAATCGGTGGCCTCCGGTGCCTGTGCGCTGAATTATACGGCCGTACGCCAAATCGATCGTGACGATGATCGCCATGTAGTCGGTGTAGAATTGGAAGATGTTGAAACCCATGAAATCAAAAATGTATCTTCTCCCGCCGTGATCAACGCTACCGGATCCTGGGCCGAGAAATTGCATCCTTCACCGGATCCCCAGCGCCATCTGCGGCCCCTGCGGGGCAGCCATCTGCTATTCGAAGCCGCCGCAATACCATTGAACGAAGGATTCTGTTTCATGCATCCACGGGATAACCGCCCGGTTTTCATGATTCCCTGGGAAGGTGCCGTGCTGGCGGGCACCACCGATCTTGATCACCCCCAAGATCTTTCCATAGAACCGAACATTGCTGAAGCGGAAGTTACATACCTGATGGAAGGGATTCAGGCCATCTTTCCATCTCTGGATATCTCACTGGCCGATTGCCTGTGCGCCTTTGCAGGCATTCGGCCGGTTCTCAGCGAAGGTAAACTCAAGCCTTCCGAAGAATCCCGCGAACATGTCGTCTGGGTCGATCACGGTCTGGTGACGGTCACCGGCGGTAAACTCACAACTTTCCGCCGCCTGGCCCTTGACGCCCTTAATGCGGCTAAAACCTACCTGCCCTCCGACAAGATGGCTGACCGCACGGCACCGGTTTTCAGTAAAGTACAGCAATTACCCGATCTGGAATACGGACTGTCAGTGAAAACACGGCGCCGTCTCTATGGTCGCTACGGCAGCGCGGCCGATACCATCGTTAGGACAGCCAAAGCCGACGATCTTAAAACCATTAAAGGCACCCATACCCTGTGGGCCGAATTGCCCTATGTAGCTGAAAATGAGCAAATCAGGCATTTAAGCGATCTGATGTTGCGGCGGGTTCGTATCGGACTGTTGACACCACACGGCGGAAAAGCCTATTTAAAACGCATTCAAAAACTCTGTAAAAAAGTCTTGCCGTGGAATCGACGGCGCTGGCAAAAAGAAATCAATTTATACCAGGTGCAGTGGAATCATGCCCATGCCCTGCCAATCAGACGCGCCGAAGTTTTGGCGCAACGAAAAATTATCTCATTTAAGACTCTGGGGGCGGTTTTGAGTTCCGCCTATTATAGATTTGCGTCCGGAAAAAAGCGCAAGAAATCATCGGGGATTACCTGATCCCTGATAGCGGGAATTGACTACTAAAACTTGAATATTCACTCATTTGAAACGGTGATCGATGGACAATAAAGATCTCCTGTTGGCTATTGACAACGGCACCCAGAGCCTGAAGGCGTTGATCTTCGATCTTGAAGGACAACTGCTTTTGAAAGAGGTCGTACCGTTTATCCCTTATTTTTCAGATCAGCCCGCCTGGGCCGAACAGGACCCGGATGTCTTCTGGGAGGCGCTTTGTCGGGGCTGCCAGGGGCTTTGGCGTCAAAATCATAACTACAAAGAACGCATTGCCGGTATGGCCATCACCACCCAACGGGGTACCGTAATCAATGTGGATGAAAACGGCAAGCCCCTCAGACCTGCGATACTCTGGCTGGATCAACGCAAAACCTATGGGCTACCACCCGTGGGCGGCCTGTGGGGCGGAATTTTCGGTATTGCCGGCCGTAGTGCGACGGTGGACTACATCCAGGCCGAATCAGAAGCCAACTGGATCAGTACCAATCAACCGGAAGTCTGGCAAAAGACGCATAAATACCTGCTGCTCTCCGGATATCTGACCTATAAGCTGGTCGGAAAATTTGTCGATTCCGTTGGTTGCCAGGTTGGCTATATTCCCTTTGACTATAAACACCTGCGATGGTCCCCCCGCTGGAACTGGAAATGGAAGATTTTTTCCCGGATTGACCCCGAAATTTTGCCGGAGCTAACTGCTCCCGGCCGGATCCTTGGAAGCATAACCGTCGAAGCAGCCAATGAAACCGGAATTCCGAAAGGCCTGCCCCTGGTAGCGGCGGCCGCTGATAAAGCCTGTGAGGTCATCGGCTCCGGAAGTCTTGAATCCAGCATCGGTTGTTTAAGTTACGGCACAACCGCCACAATCAATGTTACCCACAAAAAATATGTCGAACCCATTCCATTGATTCCGCCCTATCCGGCGGCTGTCCCCGGTTATCACACCGTTGAAGTTCAGGTATTTCGCGGATATTGGATGGTCAACTGGTTCAAGGAAGAGTTCGGCCATCTTGAAAAACGGCAGGCGCTCGAAATGGGGTTCACGCCTGAAGCGCTTTTTGATAAACTTATCAATGATATCCCACCAGGTTCAATGGGACTGATGCTCCAGCCGTATTGGACACCGGGGTTGAAAACACCCGGACCAGAGGCCAAAGGTGCCGTTATCGGCTTCGGGGATGTTCATACCCGTGGGCATTTGTACCGTTCGATTTTAGAAGGTCTGGCTTACGCCCTAAGGGAAGGCAAGGAACGCATAGAAAAGCGCAGCCACACTCAGATTACCAGCCTGCGCGTGTCGGGCGGCGGCAGTCAGAGCCGCAACGCCATGCAATTGACAGCGGATATATTCGGTTTGCCCACCGCCAAACCCCATCTCTATGAAACCTCGGGGCTGGGAGCGGCCATCGATGCGGCCGTGGGATTAGAACTGCACCCGGATTTTAAGACAGCGGTAGGGGCCATGACCCATGTGGGCGAAATTTACGAACCGGATCAAGTCAACCACCGGCTTTATGAAGCGCTCTACCATGACGTCTA
>JARFPZ010000024.1 GCA_029288035.1 Desulfosarcina sp. | reverse complement strand
CCGCTGTTATTTTCCCGACGATATAGGCCGTGCTGTTCTGAATTTGGGTGACGCAACTGACCTCAGCGTCCGCATCTATTCCGCGAAATTCGGATTTTATGGAATTTAAAATAATATCTGGATACGCATCCGTTTTTTTATCAACAACCCGCTTAGATGTAGAGAAAAATACCACTTTATTCATTTTTAATGCCCTTTATAAATCAAATTGATCGTGAAATCTCTTCATGGCAAGCTGCGGGGTATCACACGTTTTGGATCTCTCCAAATTTTATCGCAGCAAGCTACCGGGAATTAAACCCAGGAGAGATTAAATATAGTGGAATATGTGCTGCGGGTCAAACCATATTCGATCAGAGAGGCATGAAAAAAATTGCTTTTAAAGCGCGTGAAACTCTGGTAATGTGCTAGCCGTTTTGCTGGCATCTTACAAATCCAGCCGCCTGCGGTGGGACTTTTCAGCGTAATTTATCAGAATTCTAAACTGAACGTTCACCCGATTATTTGTTTGATTAACGGAAGTGCCCTCATGAAATGTCTAGCAAATGCTGTGGTAATGATTATTGTTACAGTCCTGACACTTTCGGTTTCAGCAGTCGCATCTGATAAGACGAGCTCGATTCAACCGTTGCTGCACATGGCTTCAGCGGATCAACCGGCAGAGACCGACCCTGCCAAAACAGCACCCCATGAAAATGGCGACGCCGGCGCAGGCCACGATCAATCCGGCGGGCATCACGGCGAAGGCCATGCCAATTTGGGTAAAATTCTTCCGCTTTGGAGTTGCATCCCCTTTGCTTGTATGCTTCTGTCCATCGCCCTGTGTCCGCTGCTCATGGCTGAATTCTGGCATCATCACTTCGGTAAAATTTCCGCATTCTGGGCGGCCAGCCTTGGCCTCCCGTTTCTGATCGCATTCAAAGGGGATGCCCTGTACGAGATTCTTCACATTATCCTGGCAGATTACGTTCCCTTTATAATTTTGTTATGGTCACTGTATACGGTTTCCGGCGGTATTCTATTGCGCGGCAAGCTGCGAGGGACTCCCGTCGTCAATATGATCATGCTCATCATCGGAACGGCTTTGGCTTCCTGGATGGGTACAACCGGAGCCGCCATGCTACTGATTCGCCCTTTTCTGCGCGCCAATAACTACCGCAAGAACAGAACTTTCATGGTGGTTTTTTTCATTTTTCTGGTGGCCAATGTCGGCGGTTCACTGACCCCGTTGGGAGATCCGCCGCTATTTTTAGGATTTCTACACGGGGTATCATTTTTCTGGACCTTCAACATCCTGCCCCATATGATGTTGGTTGTCATCCTGCTTCTGGCGATTTATTTTATTCTTGACACCTATCACTATCGCAAGGAGGGCGTTTCAGCCCCGGAAGAAGACGAGGTCAAACAGCCATTAAAATTGGAAGGTATCCACAATTTCATATTTCTGGCAGGTATCGTCGGTTCCGTGCTGATGAGTGGCATCGTCGAATGGGGCGAAGTCAATACCTTGGGTGTTCACAGGGCCGTGCAGGACTGGGCGCGGGATACGCTTTTAATCGTCATGGGGGTTTTATCCCTGGTAACGACTAAAAGGAGCCTGCGCGAAGACAATGATTTCACCTGGTTTCCCATCGTTGAAGTGGCCTATCTGTTTATCGGAATTTTTATCACCATGATCCCTTGTCTGCTGATATTAAAGGCGGGATCCGATGGTGCCCTGGCATTTCTGGTAAATGGCGTGACCCAGCCCTTCCATTACTTCTGGGTTACCGGTGCACTATCCGGCTTTTTGGACAATGCGCCGACCTACCTTACTTTTTTTAACACCGCGCTCGGAAGCTTTTATGCCGGCATGGCCGAGGTCGAGGCGGTGCCCCTGCTGATGACGGAAAATGCCGTCTACCTCAAGGCGATATCGACCGGAGCGGTTTTTTTCGGGGCCTGCAGCTACATTGGCAATGCACCGAATTTCATGGTTCGCTCCATTTCCGAAGAGGCCGGCACACCGATGCCGAGTTTTTTTGGCTATATATTGAGATATTCTCTGATCTTTTTAATCCCGGTCTTCGTTGTGGTCAACCTGGTTTTCTTTTAAAGGTGAACTCGGATGATGGATGAGCTGCTAAGATCTAATATTGCCATTGTGGGCGGTGGTAGATTTTGTAAAAATATGATTGAGTTGCTTCACAGTGAAGATTTTGAGGATCAACGTCCCTCGATTTTAGGCGTCGCCGATCAAGATGATCAGGCAAACGGATTGTTGTATGCCGCTTGCAAGGGGATATTCACCACCAGTGATTACAGAGAGCTTTTTGAGCTGGAAAATTTGCAGATAATAATGGAACTGACGGCCGATGATAAGTTAAGTATGACAATCAACATGACAAAACCTCCCAACGTGAGACTGATCGACCATGTCGAGTCCAGAACCATATGGACCTCGCTCCGGGTTGAAGCGGAAAAAAGAAAAGCGCTAAAAGCACTAGGCCGGCACAAGGACACCACCGATGACATCAATGCCCTGTTCGAAAAATTCGCTGACCGCCTGGGTGACGTGATTACCCACAGAAGTAATCGCTATGTCGAAATTGAGCGCGAGTTGATCGAAAGCGAAATCGCCCTCTCTCAGATTATTGAAGGCAGTACCATACCAACCTTTGTATTAAACCAGGACCATATGGTTACCCATTGGAATAAGGCGATGGAAATGCTCACGGGCGCACCGGCGACGACGATGGTGGGAACCACCCGGCAGTCGACACCATTTTGGGGCGAAGAGCGACCCACCATGGCGGATGTGATATTGGATCAAATCAGTGAGGATGAAATCCAGAAATTATATGGTGAAAAATGGCGCAAGTCGGCCTTGATTGAAGAGGCCTATGAAGCCGAAGTCTTTTTCCCCCGGTTGGGGGAAAACGGTAAATGGTGCTGGTTTACGGCGGCACCCATAAAGGGGCAGGACGGCTCCATCGTCGGTGCCATTGAAACCCTTTGGGATAAAACCGAAGATAAAAAAGCTGAAGAAGAACGGGAATACCATACCAGGGAGCTAAGTACGCTTTGTACCATATACAGCGCTTTGAATGCCCCCGCAGATCTGGAATCCAGAATCAACCAGGCCGTCGAGGAGCTGTTAAAATTCCTGTCCGCCGACGGTATTTGTATCTATATGCTGGATGAAGACGGCAAATACTACCTGCGCTTCTCACGGGGACTATCGGAGGATGCCTGCAAGGACGTCGGCGTTCTTGATAAAAACAGTATCATCCACCGGGTTGCCCGCAGCAATGAGTACACCATCTATGAAGAATTACCGGAAGATTGTCCGGATGAAATCTGCAGCTTGGAACGCGACGAGATCGCCTCAATTGCCTATGTTCCCATCAGCAGTAAGGAAAAAAAGGCATTTGGTATCATTCGCATCGGCAGCAGAAAACCAATGTATTTCAGTCATGAACAGAAAGACGTTCTGGAATTGATCGGCAACCGCATCGGTGTCGCCATTGAAAACGCCATGCTGCAGGAACAGTACATTAAATCGGAGAAAAAATATCGCACCCTATTTAACAGTGATCCCCACCCGATATTCATTCTTGACAGCAAAACCTTTAAAATTCTGGATATGAATCAGCGAGCCCAGGACAGTTATGGCTATAACCGTGAGGAGTTACTGGGTCTGCCGTTTCTTGAGATCGGCGATGAGTCCGATGAAGAATTGGCCCAGGGATTAAAATCGCTCACCGAAGACCAATCCCTTTTATTCACCAAAAAGCGACACTACCGCAAGGGTCGCAAACCGTTCTATGTCAATATCAACATCAGCTTTGCCAAATACGGTGAGCGCAATATTATTATGGTTGCCACCACCGATATCACCGAGGTGGTGGAAAAAGAAACCCAGCTGATTCAGGCCGGCAAGATGACAACGCTGGGCGTGATGGCTGCCGGCATGGCCCATGAAATCAATCAACCCTTAAATGTGATTCAGGTGTGTGCCGACTTTTTCCTGAAGATGTTAAAAAGGGGCGCCAAGATTGACGACGAAGATCTGAAAACCATGGCCAATGATATTGTGTCCAATGTCGAACGGGCCACCGGTGTCATCAAACACGTGCGGGATTTTGCCAGGCAATCGGAACTGGTTCGCAGCAAAGTGAATATCAATGATCCCATCAAGGATGTTTTTAAGGTCCTGGGCCATCAATTGAAAGTTCACGATATCGATGTCAAGCTCGATCTGGACCCGGATCTGCCGGATATTATGGCGGAGCACAACCGGCTGGAACAGGTATTTATCAACCTGGTTTCGAATGCCATCGATGCCATGGATGAAAAAAGCAGTCAGCCGGATGCCCAGGATTCGACAAAACAGCTTACCATCAAATCCTTTGTGGAAGGTCAACAAGTCATGGTGTTGGTTGCCGATACGGGCACCGGGATGTCCGAAGAGGTCAAAAATAAAATTGTTGAACCCTTTTTTACGACCAAAAAAGTCGGCAAAGGCACCGGATTGGGTGTCAGCATCAGCTACGGGATCGTGAAAGACTATAGCGGCAGCATTGAAATCGACAGCGAGATCGGCACCGGTACGACGTTTAAGCTGACCTTTCCGGCGTTAAGCGCTTAAGGCAGAGCGCACGGCGCAAAGGGCATAGGGTAGTGGAAATAAAGAAGGTGAAAGGCTAAAGGCCAAAGGCGCAAGGCTTGCAAATATGAAAGATCTACCTTTGCCGTGCGCCTTTAGCCGTAGACCTTGTGCCACCTTAAAATTGGCACCTGTTTCGGCGTTGGAAAGAATTATTTTTAGATCTATTAAACGGCAGTCTTTTTAATACCTCATGGATAAAATACTCCTCATTGATGATGAACCGGATATTGTGAGAGTTCTCGGGATATCGCTGAAGGCCGACGGGTATGAAGTCATCCCGGCCCTTAGCGGCGCCGAGGGCCTGGAGGCCTTCACAAAGGATAAACCGGAAATTGTTATTACCGACATTAAGATGCCGGGGATGGACGGCATTGAAGTTTTAGAAAAAATTAAAGCGATTGAGCCCAACACGGAAGTCATCATTGTCACCGGCCACGGCGATATCGACAATACCATCGAAGCCCTTAAATACGGTGCTTCCGATTTCATCAACAAACCTGTCCGAGATGAAGCCCTGTCCATTGCGCTAGATAGAGCTAAAGAAAAGCTGGATATCAAACGCAAATTAAAAGAATATACCATCGATCTTGAAAAAAAAATCGATTTTGCCACCAGCGAATTAAGAAGACAACCCAATTTTCAAATAAAGCTCATCCGGAGCTCAAACGACGGCATTGTAGCGACCGACCGGAATTTGAAAATCGTAATTTTCAACCCCGGGGCCGAGAACATCTTCGGACACCGTCAATCCGAAGTGATTTACAAGATGTCTGTAGCGGACTTATATCCACCCGAACTCGCTTCCAAATTTCGTGACACGATCATCGGCGACGATGAAACCGTGGATTTTCCCTGGATTGACACGACCATAACATCCAAAGACGGTCAGACGATCCCGGTCCGGTTTTCGGGCTCCGTCTTGCAGGAAAAAGACGAGGCCATGGGTACAGTGGCCTTTTTTCAGGACCTGAGAGAAATAAAGCGGCTGGAAAAGGAACTGGTCCAATCCGAGCGACTGGCCGCCATCGGACAAACCATTGCCGGCCTGGCGCATGGAATTAAGAATATCCTGCACGGACTAAAAGGGGGCAGCTATCTGGTCGACATCGGGATCAACAAAAACGATACCGAAAAGCTTAAAAAAGGCTGGGATATGATCAAACGGAACGTCGGCCGGACGTCGAATCTGGTGATGGATTTGCTGTCCTATTCCAAAGAACGCGAACCGGAATATGAAATCTGCAGACCGAATGAAATTGCAAAGGAGGTTTGTGATTTGCTGCAGGACAAGGCCATTAGAAACAAGGTTGAAATTATTACCAAGTTTGATGATGCCATTGGAGAGGTCTCCATGGATCCCAACACGATTCATGAGAGTTTGTTAAATCTCATGTCCAATGCCGTGGATGCCTGTTTATTTGATGAAAATATGGCTAAAACCTGGCAGGTGGCGCTTAAATCGACCAAAGAAGAGAATAATATCATAAAATTTGAGGTCAGCGACAACGGTGCCGGAATGGACAAAGAGGTTTTGAAACAGCTATTTACCTCCTTTTTCAGTACCAAAGGACACCGCGGTACCGGACTTGGTTTAATGGTCACCCGCAAACTTATCAAAGAACACGGTGGGACGATTGAAGTAAATTCTCAGCTTGGCAAGGGAACCGTATTCACGATCCGACTGCCCTACAAGGAATGCTTGGCGGATGAATGATTGCTGTGGACAGAGCTGGGTAAATACGGTAAACCTAAGTCGCATATAAGCCGGAATAACAAAGAATATTAAGTCACCACACCTTTGTATGCGTATACTTAGCCTTAGTACCTATTTATTGAAATCACATCAGAAATGCGAAGAATTTATCAAACAAAATATTTTCGCCACAAAGGCGCCAAGACACGAAGTTAAATTATTAATAAACAGTTTTTCTTTGTGTCGTTGTGCCTTGGTGGCCATTTTTCCGGTTTATCCGGATTAGGTATTATCAGATATCTAAATTGTTCCCAAGGAGGATATGTCATGGGCAAAAAAGTGCTGGTTGTAGATGATGACCCCGACGTCAGATTGTTCAGTGTCACAGTTCTGGAGGAACATGGGTATACCCCACTGGAAGCAGCCAATGGCGAAGAAGGCCTCAAGATGATCAAAGAAAAGAAGCCCGATCTGATCATTCTCGACGTTCTCATGCCGCGACAGAGTGGAATCCGGCTGTACCGTGAATTGAAGACCGACAAATCTTTGAAAAATGTCAAGGTAATCATCCTCTCCGGAATAGCCAGGAAGACGTTTCTGAGATCCCAGAAAGCACTGACCGAATTTGGCGGCAAGGAGGTCCCGGAACCCGAAATTTATCTGGAAAAGCCGGTGGAACCTGAAGAATTGGCTGAGGCGATTAAAAAATTCCTGGGCTGATTAAATTTACTTTTAACCAAAATGGTAAATCTAAAGCGACGAAAATCATGGATATAAAAAAATTGCTGTTTGTGACAAAGTTTGAAGAGCTGGGCTTTGATGCATTACAGTCACTACTGAGTCTGCGAAAGGCATCCCTAAACCATGTGGTCTTTGTCAATGTCATCGAGCGAGACCGGGTAGCCATGCATCGGGGAGCCGGGTATCTGAAAGAAGAAGAAATCCGCCTGAGGGAAACGGCCAACATTCGATTTATCGACTGGGCGGAAGATCTGTTTGAGCAGGGAATGGAAGTCGGCGTCTACATTGTGGTCGGCAGCATGGTCTCTGAGGTAATCAAAGCGGCCCAAAAAGAGGAATCGGACCTGATCGTCATTGGCCGTCCGCATAAAGGTGTTCTCGAGCAATTATATGCGGGATCTGATATTACCGAGCTACTTCGCAGAGCAGCGATTCCCGTGTTGGTATACAAACAACTGTCGGAGACAGCTATTTCTATTGAAAAACCATTTGAAAAGCCTCTGCTGGCAGTTGATTGGTCTCCGGCCAGTCTGAGGGCTGTAGAATATTTAAAAGTGCTAAAAGATGTCATTACTGAAATACATGTAATTCATGTGGTCGCTGAAAAGGAGTTGAAAGGGGCTTCGGCGATGGAAGTGCAGCGAAAACGCAAAGAAACAAGAAAAAAGCTGGACGACATCTGTGATGTTTTTGAAGCCGAAGGCGTCAAGGCGGACGCTCATGTTTATATCGGCAACGCTGAAGATGAGATCGAAAAGGGGGCGCGGGAGCATCAGGCATCCATGATTGTTTTAGGTTCTTCCGGAAAGACTGCCTGGGTGGAAAGGTGGCTTGGCAGCACTCCTCAAACGATTGCCGAAGATTCAATCTATCCAACCCTGTTAATCCCTTTTAAAAAATAAAAAAAAAGCGATTTGAAGATTATTAGATAAGTGCACTAGCAGGAGGATTCAATGGCGGTAATCACCATTTCAAGACAATTCGGTGCCGGTGGGATCACCCTTGGGAAAATGGTTTCAGAAAAATTCGGATATACATTTGCTGACACGGAAATCATCAAGATGGTTGCAGAAATGGCCAATGTCTCAACTAATTTTGTCGAAACAGTGGAAAAGGAAGCCGGCGGTAAATTTTCGAAATTTATTTCAAAAACGGTTTCAAAACCTCTGGTGGGGCGTATCTTAAAGGATGAACGCGGTTATATAGATGAAGAGATCTACCTGGACTATCTAGTCTTGATTATTGCTCAGCTGGCCGATGATGGGGATGTGGTCATTCTGGGTCGCGGGAGTCAATATATATTAAACGACCATCCGGATGCCTATCATATCCTTCTCATTGATAAGACCGAAAACCGGGTGCAGTTCATGCAGAAACATTATGATCTTTCACGCAGTCGGGCCGCGCAGGTTGTAAAAAATGAAGATAAACGCCGAATCAATCTATATCGAAAATTACAAAAAACGGACTATGATGATCCCAACCTCTATCATCTAGTGCTGAACATGGGCAAAGTCAGCCTTGAAAAAGCCTCGGAACTGATATGTAACCTGGTGAATGCTAAATCCTGAATCTTTACTTGACATCCTTCAATGCTATCTGTTAGCAATTACGGTTTGATAATTCTCGACTAACACAGCTGGATGCGTTTTAATTATAAAAAAAATCGGCCTTGGGCTGAGAACCTGACAATTGTCATGCAAATCGGCCTAACCATGGCCGGATGCATCGTTTTCTGTTTTTTCGTGGGATTATATCTGGACAAATGGTTGGGGACCAGAGGAATATTTGTAACTATTTTTACTATTCTAGGCGTTATCGGCGGCGGTGTCACGGTATATCGTCAAATCATGGAGGTAATTGAAGACAGCAGCAACGAACGAAAAAAACCAGACGATCGAGTCCGTTAAACAGACACAGAAAAAATATTGTTCCCGGGCGATGTGGATGGCGATTATTATCGGACTTTGTTTCTTTTTGGCCGGGCAAAAACCTGTGGGCAAAGGGCTTGTTCTGAGCGCCATTTTCAGTATTGTCAACTTTATACTCATCGGTCAAACCCTGCCGCTGCGATTAGCCAGATCTAAAAGAAAGACCTTTTTTCTTTCCCTGGGTTCTATATTTTTCAGATACGCTTTGATGGCGATTCCGATTGTGGTGGCAGTTAAATTTGATCAGTTTGATCTGGTGGCTGCAATCGTCGGCCTTTTCATGATCCAGTATGTTATTCTGGCCGATCATTTCTTTAAGCTGATTATCTCTTTCCGGAATAAAGAGGCATAATTATGGATGAACTGGGTAAATTACATCAGTTAATCATTCCTTTTTTGGGGCACAATATAACCATCAATCTTGAAGTTATCTTAATGACCTGGATTGTTTTCGCCTTGCTGATCATTATCGGTTTATGTGCCAGCAACAAAAAAAGTATCCTGCCCAGACCGATCCAGTCACTGGGGGAGTTGATTGTCAGCCTGCTGTATGAGCTTACCGAAGATGCGCTGGGCGAAGATTTGGCTAAAACCTATGCACCCCTCATATGTGCATTGTTCATTTTTCTGCTTTTTTCCAACTGGCTGGGGCTAATCCCCCACCTTGAAGAGCCGACGAAGGACCTCAACACAACGTTGGGTCTGGGAATTATGGGATTTGTTATCGCCCACTATGCCGGGATTAAATCTAAAGGGATTAAGGCTTATCTGAAAGAATATTTCCAACCGATATTTTTCATGATGCCGCTAAACGTAATTGGTGAACTTGCAAAAATCGTTTCGATTTCCTTTCGTTTATTCGGCAATATTATGGGCGGCTCCATCATCATTCTGGTGGTTTCATATTTAACATACAGTATTATCCTGCCGCCTTTTCTTTATGCTTTTTTCGGCCTTTTCGTGGGCACCATACAGGCATTCGTGTTTACAATGCTAACGGTTGTATATATTTCGGTACAGGTGAAGTAGAATGGCATTGAATGTTGAAACTATCGTTAGTCTTGCCGCCTATGTTGGAGGCGGCCTTGCAATGGGGCTCGGTGCTATCGGCGCAGCCATCGGCGAAGGCTATACGGCCGCTCAGGCCAATGTGGCCGTCTCGCGGGATCCAAAAAATTCCGGCGAAATTTTCAAGAACATGTTGGTGGGACAGGCCGTGGCCGAATCGGCGTCCATATTCGCCCTGGTCATCGCCATCTTGCTGCTATTTTTGGACGTACCCACGCCAACCCTCTTGAAGGCGGCTGCTCTCTTCGGGGCCGGCATTAGTATGGGGTTTGGGGCCATCGGGTCGGGGATCGGATCGGGATACCCGGGCGGGCAGGCCTGTACCGGGATAGCGAGACAGCCGGCCGTCGCTTCCCAATTGACGACCAATATGCTGATTGGATCGGCGGTATGTCAAACGCCGGCCATATTTTCCATGGTGGTCGCCCTGATGCTGATGTTCATCAATTTTGGAAATGCCCCGCTTTTTCCGACCTGGGCTGCGTATCTTGGAGCCGGCATCAGTATGGGTTTGGCTGCCATCGGTTCAGGATACGGCGGTGGTTTGGCGGCCGGTGCAAGCTGCGAGGGAATCGCCAGACAACCGCGAACGGCCGCAAACGTGACGACAATCATGCTGGTCGGACAGGCGGTCGCTCAGACCCCCTCCATCTTTGGGCTATTGGTAAGTTTTATATTAATGTTCAAGTCATTTCCCGAGTCCACGGCCCTGAGCGCTTCAATGGCGCTGTTAGGGGCCGGCATCTGCACGGGATTTGGCGGCATTGGACCAGGGCTGGGCAACGGCATGACTGCCGAAGGCGCAGTGCGGTGGGTAGCACGAAATGTAGAACATGCGGGCGATTTAATGCGGATCATGTTAGTCGGTCAAGCGGTATCGCAATCCACGGCGATTTATGCCATGGTGGTGAGTCTGGTATTGATATTTGTGGTGTAGTTTAATTTCAAAGATTGAGCGAAGCGAATTCAGTAATCTGTCATTCGTCAATCGATATTAGTCAATCCAATGGTTGAGCGAAGCGAACTCAATAATTCGTCAATCGACATTGGTCATTCTAAAGAGGGAGGTAATAAGATGGCAATCGAAGGTGCGGAAATCGTAAAAGCAGCAGCGTTTATCGGAGCCGGCATTTCCATGGGACTCGGCGCCATAGGCCCGGGTGTGGGCGAAGGAATGGTTGCAGCCAAAGCTTGTGAAGCGATTGGCAAGAATCCCAAAGAGGCAGGCCTTTTGACCCGGACAATGCTCGTCGGGCAGGCGGTTTCAGAATCAACCGGAATCTATTCGCTGGTTATTGCTTTATTGCTTTTATTTGTTGTTTAACCGTTTAACGAAAGTATACTGTTTGACAATTTAAAAATTAGCGGCCAGGCGCAGAGGTGGCCCCGCTCCCTGCGAGGGAACATCCTCATACCCCCAGCTCTGCTGGTGGACGCTGATTTATGGAATACGACCCATGCAGATTATCAGTAACA
The DNA here is from genome assembly GCA_029288035.1 of Desulfosarcina sp. Lineage (GTDB taxonomy): Bacteria > Desulfobacterota > Desulfobacteria > Desulfobacterales > JAFDCJ01 > JAFDCJ01. The sequence continues at coordinate 1,597 of JARFPZ010000024.1, read as the reverse complement.
TAGCGCTTATCAGTATAAATGAAACTTTCATTGTTCAGATCATCTCTTTTCTGATTTTTCTGTACATCATCAATCGGATTATGTTTAAACCCTTGCGAAGTGTTATGACTGATCGGGAAAACCATATTAAGCGTATCCAGCAAGATATCGTTACGGCTGACAATAAACTTGCCGCTCTTGCAGATCAGATCAGAGCCCATGAATCCGCAGTCAGGTCGGAGGCCTTTGCCCAAAAGGCATCCCTTGAAGAAGCCGGCGGTCGCCGGGCTGAGGAGATTTTTACCGACACCCGAAAAGAAATCGAAGCAGCAAGAGATAGAGCACAAATAGAGGTGGATGCGCAGCTTATTGAAGCTAAAAAACATATCAAAGAAGAATCTGAAATCCTGATGTTATCTGTTATGGAAAAGGTGCTGAATCGGAGGCTGAACCCATGAAGGCGATCAAAAAAATAGCCAAAATTTGCTATTTTATATTGGCCGTTGTTATAGGTATTCTATTGCTGGGCACTGAGGCTTCAGCCGCTAACAATTCCGACGACTGGCGACCGACATTCGATCTGGTGATGCGATGGTTGAATTTTGGGATTATCGTCTTTATCCTGGTAAAATATGCCAGAACCCCGATAAAAGATTTCTTGCTGAGTCGCAGGGAAGAAGTGGCACGAGAAATTGAACTGGTAGAGGGAAAAAAAGAAGCGGCGAACAAGAAAATCGAGGATGCCGTCAGAATGCTGGATGAAAGCGAAGTGCGCTTTGCCAGAGTAAAAGAGCGAATCATTCAAGAGGGCAAAACAAAAAAACAAAAGCTCATTGAAGATGCGAAACAGGAAAGCAAAATTCTACTCGAAAGTACCATGAAAAAAATTGACAACCAACTTCTTGACGCCCAAAAAGCGTTTAAATCAGAGTTGGTGGATGCAGCCATATCTTTGGCAATGAAAAGACTTCCGGATGAGATAACTACTGAAGACAACCAGAATTTTACCAATCAATTCCTGGCAAGTGCATCCGGCAAAAAAAATTAAGAGACGTCATTTATGGAAAAGAAAAAAGTAACAGCTGAGAAATTCGTCAAAGACCAGATAAAAAAATGGGAAAAGTTGTATGCTGGGAAGGGTAAGATAGAAGAAGCGCGAATTCCCGTAATAACCGTCAGCAAGGCGCCCGGTGCCGGCGGAAATATTTTGGCCCAACAGGTCGCAGAACGTCTGGATCTGGATCTTTTCAACCGCGACATCATCAAGGAAATCGCTGAAAGTGCCAAAATCAGTGCGTCGGTCATTGAGACCCTTGAGAAAGAAAGGCTATCAGGTGTTGAAGATTTCATTTCATCACTCGTCAACAAGCACTATTTGTATCCTGGTCTGTATCTCGAGCACCTGATGAAAGTGGTATGCACCATCGCGGAACACGGGCGGGCTGTGATAGTGGGCCGCGGCACAAATTTTATTCTACATCCGAAAAAGAGATTCAGCGTGCGAATGGTGGCTCCTTTGGATGTAAGAATTCAAAATATTTCCCGCCGATTCGATGTTTCGGCTGAGGAGGCCAAACGACGTATTATTCGAAGAGAATCGAGACGCAGTGCCTTTGTT
>JARFPZ010000638.1 GCA_029288035.1 Desulfosarcina sp. | reverse complement strand
CAGTGACCCATCGGGGTTGTAGGCTCGGTCACCAAAAAATTCAAAAGCAATACGCAGGCCGTGCTTGGCACCGATGGCCTTCAGGTTTTCGCGGTCCATTCCGGCGAGTACATATAAGATAAGACGGGCATTAACGGCAGCGATGGCTGCGGCGACGGCATCCCAAATAGCTGAATCCTTTACGGCCATGTTATAGAGAGCGCCATGAGGTTTGACATGTTGTAGTACCATTCCTGCCGCGGCGGCAAATGCCTGAAGGGCGCCGATCTGGTAAGTCACATAGTCCCTGATTTCTGCCAGAGAAGCATCCAGATTGCGCCGGCCAAAACCGATCAGATCCGGAAATCCCGGATGTGCACCGATGGCGACGCCGTTTTTTTTTGCAATGGCAATGGTGTGTCGCATCACGGTAGGATCACCGGCATGATATCCACAGGCAATGTTGGCTGAGCTTATCAGCGGTATGACCTCTTCGTCCAGTCCAAGTTTATAGTTTCCGAAACTTTCCCCCAGATCGGAATTCAAATCAATTTTATTTAGCGGCATCTGTTACCTCCGGAACAAGAAACAAATGACTGATACTGGGTATGCCTAATTTGGCAGCTTAACTTGAGAGGCTGTTCGACAACCTCTAAAAAGTTGAATAGCCAGCCTATATATAGACATACTCTTGCCTTACTATCACAATATATAGTAGTAGTAAAGCACGTTTTAGAGGTTGTTGGACAAGCTCTAATACAAAAAAAGGGAACAGACGGCAGCCTGTTCCCTCAATAGTTCGTAACAAAACGGTGACTTATCGTTTCGAAAACTGAAATCGTGCCCGGGCACCTTTTTGGCCATACTTTTTCCTCTCCTTAACCCTGGGATCACGCTTGATAAAACCGGCTCTTTTGAGTGTGATTCTAAAATCCGGATTGACGGCGACAAGCGCCCGGGTAATACCGTGCCGAACAGCGTCGGCCTGGCCGGCGATACCACCGCCGACAACCGTTGCTTTAACGTCGTAAGAACCGAGTGTATTGGTTATCTTAAACGGCTGAATCATGTCTGCTCGTATGATTTCAATTGGAAAATAATCTTCCACTGGACGATTGTTAATAACAATCTCACCACTGCCTGGTTTAATCCACGTCCTGGCAATTGCAGTTTTGCGCCTGCCGGTCGCATAATAAGTGTTTTCTTGCTCCATTTAATTCCTCGATATTCTAATATTTACGGTGATAGTTCGATAACCTCCGGGTTTTGAGCTTCGTGGGGATGCTTGTCCCCGGCATATACCTTTAATTTATTGAACAGCTTTCTCCCCAACTTGTTTTTCGGCAGCATGCCCTTCACGGCGAAACGGATCAAATCTTCAGAACGTTTTTCTTTGAGATCTTTGGCCGTCGTCTCTGAAAGACCACCAATGTATCCACTATGACGGTAGTACCGTTTTTGACTTAATTTGTTCCCGGTCAACTGAATCTTGTCTGCATTAATCACAACGATCCAGTCGCCCATATCGACATGCGGTGTGTACAGAGGGTTGTGTTTGCCTTGGAGCCGGGAGGCAATAACGGTGGCCGCCCGGCCGAGAATGGCGCCGTCGACATCGATGAGACCCCACTTGCCTTCGTTATCCGATTTTTTAGCACTATACGTATATTTTTTCACGTCTTTGGCACTCCTAAAATTTGATCAATCCGCCATATCTAAACAATTCTTGAAAGCCTGTCAAGAGAAAAAGAGTAACTATCGCTGTATTTGAGGTGTTAAGATAAGCAGGATCGCTCGAGTTTCAAGAGGAATTTTCTAAAACGTGGGTTCAAGGTTCAGGCCCGCCCTGGTGCGACGGGATCTAGCCATGATATTGTTATCGCATACTATAGACTTTGCTTTCCATCACCACATCTTGGCATGTTCGGTCTGGGCCAGGGGTTCAAAGGTTCCAACCGATGAATACGGCTCCCTATATGAGTCAAAATCTGGCACACCCGTTATACCCCATTGATTGTGTCTGTCTTCCCTCATCCGTCTTCTGTCAACTCTCTTCTGCCTTCCGCCCTCCGTCATCTATCTTCTGCCATCTGTCTTCTGTCATCTGGTATCATCTCGAAAGTTTCACCGGAAAATCCTGTTCGAGCAATAATTCTCCGGTTTTGGCAAATACATATACTGATGCGGTTTGAAATAATTCAGGAGAACGCGACTTATTTGCCGTAAACTGCATCATTTTAAAATTTTTGATGCCGAATGCATTACCTTGCTGTTTGCCCGTCGGTTTGCCTCCGATTAGAGAGATCCCGGGTAGAGATACCCACTGATTTTCTTGAATTTTTTCCCCTTTTAACACCACAATCGCATGACCGGAGACATGCCGGGAATCCGAGCTAGTATTTTTAAGTTTGAACCGTACCCTTAACGAATTGTTGCTGGACTTTACCGACAACTTAAAATCTTCGATGGCCACACTCAACCCCGCCGCTGTTGATTCGGCGTCCGGTTGCGCCTTGACTTTGATTTGATCCCCGTTGTTCGCCGTTGTCACGGCAGGCGGGGCGGAGGACGCAGAATCATATATTACCTGCCCGGTTTGTCCCGGAGGTTCTTCGTCAGACTGCCTTTCCAGCACGCTGTCCTGTTTTTCAAGTGCACGGGACTCCGCTATCACCAGCCGGGTCAGGAGGATGTCTCTCTCATGCCGCAATTCCTGGTTTTGTTCGGTTAATTCCTGCAATTTCGAATCAAGCAGATTCTTCTCTTGCAGAATGCTGCGGTTCCACCAATACAGACCGACGGCAAGGGCAATGACAAGGCCCAAGCCGCAAAGAGTGATTAAAACCATTCCTTTAAAACGCTTAATTGTTATGGGTTTGCCACGATTTCCGATGAACAAAAGCGTCCAGCGCGCACCCGGGTTGAGCCATTCGGCTGCGGTTGAAGAACGGTCTGCCTGATTCGAGTTTTTATCTGAGTTTCCCATAATGAGTCGGAATTTCTAACCAATAATATTTGAAATCTGCTTCAACGTCTCAGGGAGTACGAGTGTTCAGTGCTCAGAGTACAGGATGGATGATCCTCCCTCTGCTGAACTCCTGAACCGCTGAACACTGAACACTCAAAACTCTTATTGAAGGTAACTATTCGCTTTCATCACTTTTTAAATGCAACGAAAAGAAAGAAAGCATGATTGACACCAGCCCAGGGTTATACCATCACCCGTACTTCGGTTCCTTTTTCGACATTTAAAACCTGAGCGGCATTGCCCATATTGACAGCAATCTCCAGATACCCACGACTGCCGACGAGGGCCAACGAGGTGTTTGACTCGACGCGGCTGTAGGTCTCGGATAACCCCCTGATGACATGGGAGCCAATTTTTATCTGTATTAACTCTTGACCGGCTTGACGTATTTTTTCTAGTTTGCGGAAATCAATATTGGTTATTAGATTCCCAAAATTATCAACGGCCACAATCTTTCCAACAAGCTCACCTTTTTCTGAGAAATGTGCACACAGATTGTCAAGCTGAACCGCATCCTGCAGGCATATTTCATCCCCCAGTTTTCTGACATCGAGACCGACGGAAAGATGAGCACCCACCGGAGCTATAATATCTCTGCCGTGAAATGTTTGGCTGACGGAAGCTAAAAAATATTTGGTGTTCGTTATGCGAACAAGGGCAGTAGGCTTTCCCTCGTCAAATAAAAGGGTGAGTACCCCGTTATCGGGGGCTATGAAAAATTGCTTCTTCATTTCAAAGGCCAGTAAAGATCGCTGACTGCCGACACCGGGATCAACAACAATCAGATGCACGGTACTGTCCGGGAAATATTCATACGATGAGCAAATCGTAAACGCGGCCTGCACGATGTCTTGGCTGTCGATCTGGTGGGTAATATCTACGATAGCCGCTGAGGGATTGATGGATAAGATGACCCCTTTCATCAGACCCGCATACTCGGCGCTGGTACCGAAATCGGTCAGCAGTGTGATAATGGACATGTTACTATTAAACCGTTTCAAGGTTACGAAAACATCTTTGCCTGAACCTTAAAACCCAGGTGTCTGAAAGCAGCCTCGGAAGCTTTGCGGCCGGATGAAGTTCTCGTGATGAAGCCGAGTTTCAAAAGGTACGGTTCGACAATATCCACCAGCGTGTCGGATTCTTCCTGAAGCGTTGCCGCAATGGCCTCTATCCCGACAGGACCGCCATGGTAAAACTTAATGATTGTATTTAAGTATCGCCGGTCCAGATCAGTCAATCCCTTTTCGTCAACACCTTCGAGCTTCAAAGCGGCGGAAACCGTGCCCTTCGTGATGGTGCCGTCTGCCCTAACCTGGGTGTAGTCTCGCACGCGTTTAAGAAGCCGGTTGACAATTCTGGGAGTTCCCCGGGACCGCTGGGCAAGTGTTACCGCGCCTTTATCGTCAATGGCGACGCCAAGCAGGGCGGCCGAACGTCGTGTGATTTTCACCAGATCGGACTCGGCATAAAAATCCAGATTTCTGAAAATGCCAAAGCGGTCTCGCAGCGGAGCGGACAGCAGACCAACTCGTGTCGTGGCGCCTACCAACGCAAAACATTTCAATTGGAAGCGATGGCTGCGAGCATGCACGCCTTTATCGAAGACGAAATCAATGGCAAAATCTTCCATGGCCGGATAGAGCAATTCCTCAACAGATTTAGGCGTTCGATGAATCTCATCGATAAACAAAATGTCGTTGCTCCCTAAATGGGTCAGTAGTCCGATCAGATCGCCACCTTTCTCCAGCGCCGGACCGGACGTAATGGTAAGCTTCCCTCCCATCTCGTTGGCAATGATGTGGGCCAGGGTCGTTTTCCCAAGACCCGGTGGGCCGTGCAAAAGCACGTGATCGATGGGTTCGCCCCGCTGCATCGCCGCTTCAATAGCAATTTTCAGCGTTTCCACCACTTCGGTCTGTCCGACATAGTCGGCCAGTCTTTCCGGTCGTAGCGATAATATTTCGGCATCCTTATCTTCAGGTAAGGGTGCACCGTCTACCAGGCCCTGGTTGTCGGACGAATATGAAATTATGTCATCGGACATCGTCTAAAAGGCTCGCATGGTTAAATGGTAATATTGGCTTTGTTACTATCTCAACGCTATTGAGGGTCTATAAATCTAATTGATTGAAGATTTTAGATTGAATATTGAAGAATTAAGGCATACTATCAATTTAATTTTTTAACAGGCAGAGCACAGCGACTTCCATAAATATTCAATCTTCATTCTTCAATATTCAATTTCCATCAAGTCTTTCGCTGCGGTAGACTTCATCAAAAAGCGCTTCCGCTGTAGTTATGGAGGGGTTGCTTTTTAATGCTTTGTCAATCATCCGTCTGGCATCGGCAGCCCGGTGGCCGAGCTGTTTAATCATTACATCCAGTACCTGTTTTGAAAAGTCTTCGACAGGAGGCGCCGCCCCATATTCATTCGAGCGGATCAAAGCGAATTTCCCCATTTTGCCTTCTAAAGTGGCGACTATCTTTTGTGCGGTCCTCCGGCCGATGCCTTTTAACTGAGCGAGCTTGTTGATATCTCCGGATTCTATGGCAGTGGCGATCTCCCGCACGGGAATGCTTAATGCTCGCACGGCTTTCAGTGGACCGATTGCTTCTACTGAAATAAAATGTTGGAAAAATTCCTTTTCAACTTCGAGGTTGAAACCGATCAAGACCGGTTTGGGCTGCCGTTCGCTTTGTTGGAAAAAAATATAAAGCGAAATTTCCGCGCCGATATTTTTAGGTTGTAAAGACTTCATTACAATGGCGGGGAGCAGCACCTCGTATCCTATCTGGTTGGCAAGGACCAATAAGCGGTCTTCTTCCTTTTTTAAAATTTTACCTTCGAGATAACCGATCATAATTCAACGACAGTCATTGTATCGATAAAAACCGATCAGTGCCAACCCGACCGCATCGGAGGCATGATCGGGTTTAATGGGTGTGTTGTGGTCTAATCGACGACGAACAGCTTCTTCCAGTTGCTTTTTACTGGCATTCCCGTTGCCGGTTAACACCTGTTTTGCTTCGCGCACGGGGATCTCAATCGATGACACACCTGCACGACAGCCGGCAAGCATTACGACACCTGCCACCTGCCCCAGGGTAATCCCGGACTTTGGGTATTTGGCTAGTGAAAATACCTCTTCCACCACCATTAAATCGGGATTTTCATCTTTTAATATTTGAAGGAGTTTTGAAAAGATATGATCGAGGCGGCTTGGTAAAGAATTGTTTTTAGAGGTGCTGATACTACCAAAGGAGTAGCCTTCGATCTTTAACCCATTTCCTCGAATGATCCCGACCCCGGTTGCTGCGAGGCCGGGATCTATACCGATGATCGTTGTCATTCCTGTGTTCAAATCACGCTCAACCCCAAGGTTGCAAGATCAGGGTCAATAATTACGTTTATCAAAGATCCTTCACTTTATCTTTGGCGATCTTGGCCTCATTTGATTTTGGGTACTTTTTGATGAGCTCTTCCAGGATCAAACGGGAATTGGATTTATCACCCAAATTAGAAAATGCTAATCCCTGTTTCAAAAGCGATGCCGGCACTTTATTGCCCTTAGGATACTTTTCGATCACTTTCTGATACTCGAGAATGGCTTTTTCGTACCATTTTTCACGATAATAGATTTCACCGATCCAAAATTGGGCATTGTCGGCGCGCTCTGAATTGGGAAACCGCCGAATGAGCTCTTCAAACTTCTTTCTGGCAGCCCCGGAATCTCCCTGATCGAAGGCGAGTTTCGCCGTCCGGTAGATATTATCCTCCGGCAGCTCCTGTTTGGCCTCGGCGGCTGGTGCCACTGCCGTTGCCGTTGCATCCTCAGCAGGCTTCTCGGCCGGTGTAACTTGCTTGGATGGCTCGAAATTTAAATACTGTTCAATTCGATAGATACGATTATCATTGGATTTTGCAGTTTTCGCCAGGCTGCCAATCTGCTCCTCTTTGGCTGTCACAGATTCCGCATCGACTTGTGTTTGTCGTTTAAGCTGATATTCGATTTCCTCGATTCTGCCGGTTAAGGTTCGTATTTCCCCATTGAGCGTATCCATTTTGGCCCGCAGCGAGGCTGCCTGCTGTCTTAATGCCTGCTCCTCACCCTCTCGATTTTCCAAACCGGATTTTAGCAGTTGGCTGTTTTTTCTGGCCTCCGCGTTGCGAAATTCCAGTTCACTAATGCGTGTGTCGAGGGATGTCAATTCGTTCTGGGAAACACAGCCGAACAAAAGCAAAAACCACACCACATTGATTAGGATGGTTGATTTCATGGCAGTCACAACCTATTGTTGAGTTTTTTATAATTTATGAATAACATGTATCGAAGGCAAAACCCCGATCGAGCGAAAAAAGCTCAATTAGGCGTTATTTGTTATTCGATATTAGAGAATCGACGAAATATAAGAATGGATTTTATTCCTCTGAAACGATTAACCAATAACTAATAACTTCCAATTGGCTTTTAACTCAATTGGGGCAGAGCACTGATCAATGGGTATCTTCACCGCAACCCGGCTGGTCAATCTCGCCGGGCATGGTTCAACATGACAGCAAGCGTCGGCCAAGCCGACGCCTGACGCCTTTCCATTAAATTTGGCGCTGTCCACCTGCAGTTATATATTGAGCTGCAGTCAAGCAACCCAGTGTCTCGATGGACAGAATCCTCCGAAGTTAATTAACGACAAAATGGCCGCGTCTGTTTTTGGCCCAGGCTTCTTCATTTTGTCTGGGATCGACCGGTCGTTCTTCGCCATAGCTGATGGTCGTTAATCGGGAAGCATCAATGCCTAAATCCACCAGAAATGCTTTGGCACTCTCTGCACGCCGATCACCCAATGCAAGGTTGTACTCATTGGTACCACG
>JARFPZ010000615.1 GCA_029288035.1 Desulfosarcina sp. | reverse complement strand
AAATCAGAAATTCTCCTCAATATTTTTTAGCGTATGGACATCAATGTTAAAGAAATCTGCATACCGCTGAACCATTTTTTGGTTTAATTTATTGAATACATCTGGATTGAAATGGCGTTTGACCCGCCATTTGGCAAGCCCCATTCCCCTGGCCAGGGCGGGCAGGTCCATATAATTTTTGTTCATATAATATTCGATGGGGGAGGTTTCACCTTTGACTACCCTGATTTTTGCGTGTTCCGCCAATTTTGCGAAATCATCGACCACATCGCGCAGCACCACCTCTTCCACCTGCCACCCGCTGGTAGGAGTTCTGGTGTACTGGCCGTTTTCATCCACGGCATACAGCGCCTTGGTTCCAAAACCCCTGAAGGTTTTGATATCATCCTGGGGTGTTTCCTTGACTTTCATGGTGCTACCTCGTTTCCATCCACAAATGGTCTTTTTGCCCATTGTCTGTGTCAATCTGCGCGCTTGCTTGTGCGGCGTAGTAAACTACGCCTCCGCACAAGCGCTTGATTTCCTTGACCTTGGACAAAAATCCTCATTTCTGGATTGGAAACGGTAAAAGGTGCCCTTCTTTGGTAACGTTCTTTTATGGACATGCACTAGCTGAAAAGTGACTCGGACATGAAAATTGGAGATCGAGTGAGCGAAGCGAAGGCGTCCAACATTTTGGTATGTTTGAAATACGTGCCCTTACCCTCCGTCTACAATAAATGACGTGCATTCGGCATTGTTTAGACGCATAGGTTTCACTGGCGCATATTCTTCTGAGTCTATAAACGCCCGTGCACTTTTAACGTCGGGAAATTCGATAATTACAATTCTGGTGGGCGTCCATAGCTCAGTTTGCAGAATGTCCATCGCTCCACCCCTAACTCGATAAACGCCTCCAAATTTTTCAACAATAGGCTTCGCCAGCTTTTTATACTCTTCATATACCTTTGGATTGCTGATTTTGGTGTCTACAACAAGATACGCACTCATATCAAAACCTCCTTCTTCTTGGTCACAAATCAGCGACCACCAGCAGAGCGTGGTCCCGGCCCCTTCAAGGGGCTATCCTCATACCCCCAGCTTGCTGGTGGTCGCTGATTTGCAGAAATAAAACCGCTATCGTACGTTTACCCCTGTCGGTTTGCAATGTCAATTCTACATACCGAGTTCGTGTCCTTGAGATCAAGAATCAACCTTTTCAGCACGCCATTCACCTGAAAAATCGTATAATGTGCCCTCGATATCTCTGGCGATAATATGCCAAGTTCCGAACGCTTGCGTTTTAGATAAAGTCCCTGTCATTTTGCCGTCAATAGTCGCTGAACCGGCAGATACATTAGCACGTCCCCGAATACCGACGTTAAAAATACCATCTTTAACTTTACCCTTGATATCACCACTCATTGTCCCGCTGCCAAATTCGCCAGAGACGCTTCCTATATCTCCCTTAAAAGTACCTTTAACCAGATAGGCATCTTGCTCTTCCTCAAATTGTGAAAAGAACATCTTGAGATCTGCATCAATCATCCCGGTTAATTCCCCAACCCAAGTCTCCCAGTCAGTGCCTTGTTCAGTTTGCGTAGAGGCACAGCCAGACAAGAAAAAAAGAGTAAAGGGTAACATGAACAATATGGCAAGTTTTAGAAATAAAGTGGCTTTATTCATCAGCGACCTCCAAGTCAGCGACCACTAGCAGAGCTGAGGGTATAAGGATGGCCTTGGAAAGGGCCGGGGCCACCTCTGCTGGTGGCCGCTGATTTTTAGTATAAAAGAGAACAATAAAATTTAAAGTGGTAAGGTGGATTATAATGTTCTGAAAATTAATATATTTTGGCCTCCAAAAGGGATACGGAACTCTCTTGGAGGCCTCACGTCGGTAGTTTTAAATAAACCTCATTCATTGTAATAATCTATCATATTAAGAGGTTAAACCTCTAAAAAATTTTAGCAGATTCTCCACGGCCGCCAGGGTAGCCCGCGAAACACTCTCCGAGGTGAAACCGCCGATATGGGGTGTCACAATCACCCGGTCATCCGACAGCAGCGGGGTTGCATCCGGCGGTTCATAGCCAAAGACATCCAGAGCCAACCCGGCAACCCGCCCGTCATGAAGCGCTTCGAGGATGGCGGTCTCGTCAATCAGGGAGGCACGGGCCGTGTTGACAACATAAACGCCGGGCTTGAGCCGGTTTAACTCTTTGCGATCCAGGATGGGTCGGCCATCAGTTTGTTCCGGACAGTGGAAACTGATAATCTCACTGTTGGCAAGGACCTCTTCAAGATCTGCAAATCGGAAGCTGGGGCCCGGGGAAAAATTCCGGTCCGGAAATGGGTCGTAGGCCAGTACTTCCATGCCAAACGCCAGCGCCAATTGGCACACCAGTTGTCCGATCTTACCACAGCCGATCAGTCCCAGGGCACGCCCCTGCAATTCCAACCCTTTGCGACGCTCCCACTTTTCACGTTTCAGGCAGGCATCGCTGAACGGGATCGATCGGATCAGGCCCAATATCACTCCCAGGGTAAGTTCGGCGACTCCGCGGGCGTTGGCGCCTTCGGCACGCATGATTTCGATATTCAGCCGTTGGGCTGCCTGCAGATCAATCGAGTTGATGCCGGTGCCGTTGCGACTGATGACTTTCAAATCAGTTGCCGCTTCCAGCACAGCAGCGGTGATCGGCTCCACCCCGGCCAAATATCCGACGCAACCGGGCAGCAGCCGAATCAGTTCATCTTCTTGCGGCATGCTGCCGGGGGTTGAGAACTCAATTTCAAATCCTTCATCAGTCAGTAAATCCAAGGCCGGATCGCCGTCTTTGGTCAAAGATCTAGGCGTTACGATGATTTTTTTCATTTTAATTACTCCGCCCTAAAAAATAGCATAATGCAATTTTGAATTAATCCGCCCGGTGGAATACCAAAATAATTTCATCAAATTTCAGAAAGCAAATATGATCTATCCAAGCCTGATCTCCTATTTTATAGGCGGATTAATCATCGAAATCAACCGGCAATTTCCGAGAAATGATTGAATTAGGCATCTTGTACGGAAATGATCCTACCTAAATTCAGAACTACTGCCGTGTTGTAAAATTTGATTCAACACAATTGTCTGTGATCGTTCCAATAACACTTGATTTCGGGCGAGTCGTTCTGAATTTAATTTCTTAGTTTTGATAGACACTGTTGTATCTTGAATTTACGCTTAATTTTTCTACAATTGTTGTAGATTCCTTTGATATCAGGGCCTCACGATAAGTTTTCCTGACTGAGGTCAGGAGACCTCAAATTACGGTACACACTGAAGCGCAAAACATGATACAAAGAAATAGGAGGTGTGCCTATCCTATGGATTCAGGGGCGGTAGATTTATAGCACCCCTGCCGGTTCGCCGCGCCTTTCTCCATCTGCGTCTGGCGGCACGAATTGTCTCAACAAGGGGTCTGCCGGTCCATCCGGCATGTCCTTTATTCAAAGCCTGTTCCAAACGATCTGCCTCGGCCAGTGACTTTTCGTCGCCGTAACGCTGGAGAAATTCATCGAGCCGAGCCGCTCCCCGTCCGGTGTGAATGTTGTCCAGCCAGCGCATGAGGCTGTTGAAGGCTGCCTTCGGATCATTGGAGCGTTTTGTTTTCGTAAACTGCCGAAAATAGAAATCCTCCCGTTCGCACCGGGCTTTCTGCCATTGTTTCCACCAGGACAGAATACGCTTGTGAAAGAACGCAGTCAGGACCAGCAGGGCCGCCAAAGCGATCAATGTAATTGACAGCCAGCGCGGCAGGAATCTGACACTCCCCTGTGTTGTTCCACTGCCTATTTCTCCCTTTACAGCCGCAGGCGAGGGGGAAATTTCCAATTCCAGTGCCGGCAAAACTGCTTGCTGCAGTTTTTTCTTATCAATGTCCCACCAGGAGGTGACGATTTCAGGTAGTTCAACCGAACCCTCTTTGACAAAAACATAGGTGACAGTCTCAATCCGTTTGCCGGTAAGGGTTCCACGGTCGAAGCTGTCATCAACACTGGGCTCGGCCGGATAAACCGAAACCATTTCGGTTGGTTCAAAGTGAAGCGGGGAAAAGGCCATCCCGGAAATATCCCGGCCGCTTAACTCTATCGTGCGCTTGATGGCCTCGCCGACCATGAATTTTTGCTGCTGCGGCTCCCATTTCTGGGTTGCCTTTAGACCGGGCGTACTGATAAGTCCTTTCACACCTTCGGCGCCGGGCGGTACCCGCGCCTGGAAGGTGACTTCCGGAGTCCGTACCCGATCCGAGTGTTTGCCACTTTTACTGCCCCAGCGACTGACTTCGACCTCTACCGGTATCGATGGTACGGTTACGGTGCTGTCGCGTAGAGGAAAAAGTGACAATTCATAGCGCTGACCGCTAAAGGCCCGGCCTTGAATTGTCTCGTTCAACCTCGTCCCCTGGCTCTCGTAGCGTACGACCTGGGCGCCTTCCACGGAAAAATCGCGCACACGCTTGACCTGCGCCCAGCCGTCAGGGGCCAGTACATCCACCTGCAGAATCACTCGTTGGCCCACCACAATGTTTTCTTTGGGTGTTACGGCAGCACGAATCAGGATATCCGCGGCGGTATCGGACGAGTTTTCCGTGCAAAGGCCGGCGGCGGTGGCAATAATCAGGAAAAGAAATAAAATCACTATGAGAGAAAAAAGTCGCATCATCGTATCCGGCTGCACCTATTTACCTGATTTCATCGCGTGCTGATAAGCAAACTTGGCGCGCAGGAAATCTGCCGGCCTGGTCTGGACCCTGCGCAGCCACATGGCCTGCATTTCAGCCTCACCCGCTGCTTGTACCTCTTCGTTTTGCTCGTTTTGCTGCGTTTTGCTCTTGGAATTGTCAAAAACAAAGTCGTCGGCGCCAAGCTTGCCACCGGTCATATCGCCTCCCTCCTTTTTGACCATTTCAGCCCGGGCTATGGCGATCTGCCGGTTGACCTTAGCGTCTTCCCATTCCGGCTTTTGAGACAGGACGCGGTCATAGATTTTGATGGCATCCTCATATTTACCGAGCATCACCAGGGCATTGCCATGATTAAAAGTACCTTCGGCCGAGCTCACACCACTGTAAAGGGAGGCCGCCTGTTTGAAATCGCCGCCGCGGAAGTGAGATGCCGCCCGCCAATGGAAATCGGCGAACCGTTCGGCGGCTTCATCGTATTTTCCCTGCCGGTATAATCGCTGGCCCTGCTGGTCGGCGGTGAAGAAAAAGGTATCGATCGAGCAAACGTCTGATATTACCAGGCAGTAAAACAATGCTGCCGCTGTCAACACCAAGGAGGCCGCAGCTGCAATGGTAAAAATATTTTTACTCTTCATTTTTACTGCCATTGCAGACTCCATCCACGGCGTGCCCACAGGGCAATCAAGGCCGCTATCACAGGCACAAGCATATAGCCTTCATCCCGCTGTCGAGCCCCTTCTTGATGTGCACTCATTTTATTGACCATTCGCTTGGCCCCGGCAACGATATCCCGGACATCGCCGTCATCTACTGTTAACGTGTAAACCGGGGCATCAAGGGCCTTGGCTCCCCGGGCAACGGCCGCCCTGGCCGCTTGCGGATCGGGGGCCATGGCGAGCACTTGCACCGACGGGTCGTCCCTGTTGCGATATTGACCTAACTGCCCGACCTGGGCTTCATCGATACTGTCGGCAATGATCAGGATAGAGCCCGTGGTTTGGCTGCGTTCAAACTGCTGCCGGGCCAATTCCAGGGCCTCGATGAGGCGGTCGCCGTCTACCGGCATCACAGCCGGGTCTAGTTCGCCGGCCATTTGCTCGATGATACGCGTATCTTTGGTTAACGGCATGACCAGATGGGCGCTGCCGCTGTAAACGATCAAGCCGCTCGGTTCCTGCCCGCGCACCGCAAACAGATCGCGCATTTTATAACCGGCCCTTTCCATTCTGGACGGCGGCAGGTCCTGGGCCTTCATGGAACTGCTGGTCTTAAGCAGTACAATCAGTCCGGCTTGCTGCTCGGCAAAAGGAGAAGGCTCCATACGCCAGCTGGGTCCTGCCAGGGCAATGGCGAGAAGCAGCCAGACCAGGGGAAAAATCCGGACGGGATGGAACGGTCCCTGTTTTGTTTCGCCGATAACCAGGTGTTTCAACAAATGTGGTGCGATCAAGCCTTTATACGCCTGCAGGGGGTCTTTGTTGCGGCGTAGGAGCCACCAGAACGCCCCGCCGGGCAAGAGGAGCAACAGCCACCAGGGTCGCAAAAATTGGAAATTTGTGAAAAATTCAGGCATGTGGTTTAAGTTCGATAGACGTTTTTTTCTTCGCACTGACGATTGCCATCATCAGATGATATAAAAGAAAAAGCACAGCAATCAGCGCTAGGGGCCAGTGAAACAGATCCAGTCTGGGGCGATAGGAAACTGTTTCCGCTTTGCGGGTTTCAAGCTGATCGAGCTCCGTGTAGATTCCTTCGAGCTGTACCAGGTCTCCCGCAAAAAAGTATTTCCCCTTGCTGATCTCAGCCACCTGTTTGAGGGCCTCTTCATCCAGTTTTTCCTCGCCCACGGAGGTCGGATCACCAATGGCCACGGTGTGGATGACGATTCCCCTGTCCGCGGCGATCCTGGCCGCCTCGTGCGGGGGAACTTTGCTGCCGGTATCGTTGCCGTCGGTAAGGGCGATCATGACCCGCTGTTCTACTTCGCTGCGTTCAAATAGCGAGATACCCAGACCGATGGCATCGCCAAAAGCGGTTTTCGGCCCCGCCATACGCACTTCGGTTTCCTGAAGCAGTTGCCGACTGACTTCCAGATCCTGGGTAAAGGGAACCTGGACAAAAGCGGCCGTTCCGAAGACCAGAAGCCCGATCCGGTCACCTTTTCGGCGGGATAGAAAGTCGTCCAGCACTTCCTTGACCGCGGTCAGCCGATCCACGGTCTTGCCTTCCTTATTTTTGAAATCCTCTGCCTCCATAGAACCGGATAGATCCACGGCCAGTAGAAGATCACGGGTGGGCAGCTCCCGCACCACCGGCGGCTCCAACCACTGCGGCCTGGCCAAGGCCGCAACGGCCGCACACCAGATAACGATCAAAAGAAGTGCCTGCAGCACGCTTCGTCTTCGTAGCACCGCATCTTCAGCAACTTTGGCGCCGCTTGTCTCAGTCAGCATCTTAAAAAAAGGCATGCGCACCGCCGGGCGCTGCTCACCATATGCAGGTAGCAACCATCGTACGAAAAGCGGTAGAGGCAGAACAAAAAACAACCAGGGATAGCCAAAGGTCAGCATCGGATTACCCTCCCATCCCATCGGTATCGGAAGCGTTGTCTTCCACCCGGTGGCCGGTTATCCATTGTTGCACGGCCTTGACCATGTGATCGCAGTCGGAGGGCGTCAGATCCGCGCCGGAATTCGGTTCGACCATCGCCGCGGACAACACCCGGCCGGGGCCTTTTCTGAAAAGATCGCTGCCTAAGTGCTGATCGAGAAATGCAATCCACTTGTTACCGGTCAGTGATGCCACGTCGGCGCGGGGATAGGCGGCCAGGGCCACTCGCTTGAGCAGCACCGAGAGCTGCCGGATGCCGTCCGTCCGGGTTTGGGGTGAACGCAACCGCACGCCGATGGCGGCCAAATCGTGAAGCGCCGCCCGACGATAAGCGTTGCGCTGCCGGTTCCGCCACCAGAGCAGTGCAGCCACCGCTGTCCATAGCAGAATAAGTACGGCAAGGAGCACCACGCCGGGAGCGGGTGGCCACCATGTGATGCCGGCCGGTTCGACAATATCCCGCAGGTTGCTGAGACTCGCCGGATCAGCCACGCCGAATGCCTCCCCTTGGATTGCCGGGCGCATATCCCAGCAGGTGCCGCACCTGTTTGGCCACATCTTCCACCGTATTCAGGGGCAGGACGGGAATGCTGATCTCGTGCAGGGTGTCCATTACGCCGGCGATCCGCCCTTTGGCCGCTTCGTGGATCCTGCGGCGCACACGCTTGTCGGCAAGTTTCAGCTCCACCTGCAGCTCGCCGTCCGTTATCACATAATCATTGCTGGCCGGCAGCTCGATGGCGCTGGGATCGTGAATAAGAATGCAGATGACATCGTTGTGCTGGCGCAGTTCGAGCAGAATCTCACGCCCCTGCTCGTCCAGGCCGTCAAAGTCGCTGATTACGGCGATGAGCGCATCATGTCCGACACGGCGCCGAACATGTTCCAAGGCCTGGATGAACATTGCCGGATCGGATTCCACCTCAAGGTCGGCTTTTAAGGCGTGGTTTTTGTCTACCACCGCCTGCAAAATTCTCATAACATTTTGTCGGCTCCGATGGGGTCGAACTTCAGTGATTTCCGTATCGTTGAAAACAACAGCTCCGGCCCGGTCTCCCATGGATAAAATACGCCAGGCGCCAAGGGCCGCCGTTTCGGCCGCGACGAGTGATTTCATGCGCACCCGGCTGCCGAAAAACATCGCCAGTCGCTGATCCACGACGAGATATGCTGGTCGCTCGCGCTCTTCCGTGTATACGCGGATGTGGGGTTCCCGGGTCCTGGCCGTGACTTTCCAGTCGATGGAACGGATATCGTCCCCGGGCAGGTAAGCGCGGATTTCTTCGAAATTCAGGCCGCGGCCGCGGACCTTGGCGGCATGTCGGCCGGCCAAAAGGCTGTGCAGGGGCTGACGGGGCAGAAAAGAGAAACCGCTCGCCTGGTGGGCCATGCGGACCAGATGGGCAAGACTGGCGTACACCCGTTCATCTTCTTTCTGCCCGGCCTGTTGGTCGGCGGCACGGCCTGTGTCTTTTCTGATGGCAAGATTGGTCATTCAAAGATCCTTAAGTTCAATCCCAATGGGCAGCATGCCGTTTTCGAACCATTCTTTGGACTTTTCGCCCCCCTGGACCTTGTTTTCACGCCACCGCCACCTGTTTGATCAGCTCGTCAATTACAGCATCGGCGGAAATCCCGGCTGCGTTGGCTTCATAGGTCAGCATGAGACGATGTCGCAGGCAGTCGTGCACCACGGCCCGGATATCATCGGGAGTGACATGATCGCGTCCCTGCAGCCAGGCATGGGCCCGGCTGACCTTGTCCAGTGCAATGGACCCCCGTGGGCTGGCTCCCACCAGAATCCAGTTGCCCAGCTCTTCGTTGAATTCAGCAGGTCTGCGGGTGGCCGCAATGAGGCTCACGAGATACCGTTCCATGGGTTCGGCCAGCGCTACCTGGTGAATTTCGGCCCGAGCGGCAAAGACGGCGCCCTGGGGAATGGATTCCGATCTTTCGCCGTTGCTCCCGCCGCTCTCTTCCCGCACCAGTCGGATAATCTCGGCTTCGGATTCATCGTTGGGGTAGTCAATGGTGATGTGCATGAGAAAGCGGTCCATCTGGGCCTCAGGCAGGGGATAGGTCCCCTCCTGCTCCACCGGGTTCTGGGTGGCCAGAACCATGAACAATTCCGGTAGCTTGTAGGTTTTGCCGGCTACGGTAACCTGGCGCTCTTCCATGGCTTCGAGCAAGGCGGCCTGGACTTTGGCAGGCGCCCGATTGATCTCGTCGGCCAGGATCAGGTTGCCGAAAATGGGACCCTTCTGGAAAACGAATCGACCCTTACCGCCCTCATCATAGTAGATCTCGGTGCCGGTGACGTCCGACGGCAGCAGATCCGGGGTAAACTGAATGCGGCTAAAATCCGATTCCAGATTTTTGGCCATGCTTTTGATGGCCCGGGTCTTGGCCAGGCCGGGCAACCCTTCCATCAGCACGTTGCCGTTGGCCAGCAGTGCCAGAATCAGCCGCTCCACAACCATTTGCTGACCGATGATGGACTGGGACATGCGGGATTTTAATTCGTTAATCGAATCGAGTGAAGTCACTGTTTCTTCCTCATGAAGGTGAAAGAATGGGTCGAAAGTCGTAAGGTGAGATTGTTTATTTTTCGACTTTCAACCCGATTCTTGATGAATTTAACGCTCGCCGGGTGAAACAAGTTTTTCCATGACCTGATCCAAGCTGAAGCTGGCCGCCTTCTGACGGGGCGGGTAGTCCTTAAAGGTCTCGAGAAATTGACCAACATATGCTTGAGCGGGAACCAATAGATACGCGCGGTCCAACAACCAGTCAAAATAGGTGTTGGAGGTTATCTGCGCGCGTTCGTAGGGATCGCGGCGCAGATTGAATATTAGAGGTATCCGAAGGGGGACGAATGGTTCCATCCAGGCCTGTAAAGTGGCCTCGGCCCTCTGTTCCATGAAGATCAGTTTCCAGTCCATGTAGCGTAGCGCCGTCAGGTCGCCATCGTCGGAAAAATAGAAGATCTCCTTGCGCGGGCTCGGCACGTTTTTCGGATCTTTGAGATGTTCGGTGAGATCATACCCGTCCAGGTGAATCTTGTAATTGCGGCCCAGCGCCTGGGATGTGTACCCGTCGAGTAGATCTTCCTTCACATTCTTTTTGCCGGCGGCAGCCACGAAGGTTGGCAGCCAGTCCATGTGGTGGGCGATGCCGTTGCTGATGGATCCCGGTTTTACAACCCCCGGCCAGCGTACGGCACAGGGCACCCGCCAGCCGCCTTCCCCGTTGGGATTCTTTTCTCCGCGAAAGGGCGTGGCGGCGGCATCCGGCCAGGTGTTGTAGTGCGGGCCGTTATCCCTAGAGTAGTGAACGATGGTGTTGTCTGCGATGCCGAGTCTGTCCAGGGCTTCGAGGAACTGCCCGATGTGCATATCGTGCTCGATCATGCCGGCGGTGTATTCATCGGCATTGGGATACATCTTGGCGATTTCCGCCCGTTTTTCTTTGCTGACATGGGTGCGGAAGTGCATGCGGGTGCCGCTCCACCAAACGAACCAGGGTTTACCGGCTTTGGTCTGACGTTCAATAAAATCAATGGCGGCGGCAACGGTTTCATCATCGACGGTTTCCATACGCTTTTTTGTAAGGGGGCCCGTGTCTTCTATTTTGCCGTCAGCCGATGACTTGATCACGCCCCGGGGACCGAATTTCTGTCGGAATGTGGTGCCGTCCGCCAATTTCATGTCGCCCGGGTAGTCTTCATTCTCGGGTTCCTCTTCCGC
>JARFPZ010000613.1 GCA_029288035.1 Desulfosarcina sp. | reverse complement strand
AGACTTTTCTAGCCGATTATAGTCAATGGCTCTTTGGATGGCAACACCACCCTGTCCAGCTACTGCCATGGCAAAGTTGAAGTCAGCGTCTGTAAAATAGCGGATTTCAGCCGTGAGCAGCCGCAAAATTCCGATAACTTCATCTTGGAAGGTTATGGGTACGGCCAGTATGCTACTAATGCCTTCTGATTCAGCTTCTTTATGATATATGGTATGGATGTCTTTCTTGGCATCAGGAATAAAAAATGGCTCTCCCTGCCTGAGGTAGTGAATAGACATCTCTTCGTCCAACGGCCCCCTTTCCAGATACCTTTGGCTCAATCCGTATGCTGCTTTCAGCTTCAGTTTGCCATCGCGAGCTTCAAGCAGTCTGATGGTTGCCGCTTTTAGGTTCATAACCGCTGGCAAGCGGGTAACGATAAGATCGAGAATCTTATCGAGTTCGTATGTAGCATTAATCTCTTTGCTAATCTCATGAATGACTTCAAAGTAATTTAACTGTGTCTGCAGTTCATCGAAAATACGCGCATTTTCAATGGCTATACCGCATTGCTCACCTAAGGCAGTAACGAAATCAATTTCATCCTGGTTATAAGATCGCGAGTATTTTGTGAGCAATCTTAAAATGCCATATATTTTACCTCGGATTGGAATTGGAACCACTAAAATACTTTTGATGCCTTCCTGTTTTGTAGCTTCTGGATATTTGATCCGGGGATCTTGCGTGGCATCTCCAATGACTATCGGTTCGCCTTCAAGCGCTTTGAAAACAGATTCTTCGGTATCGATTGTCCCGCGGTTCAGGTATGTCTGACTCAGACCGTGAGCCGCTTTCAATACCAGTTTTTTACCCGAAGCATCTAACAATCTTATGGTTGCCGCATCGACATTGAGAATTTCAGGGATCTTCTGCGTGATGAGATCAAACACTTCGTGGAGGTGAAGGCTCGAAGTAATTGTTTTGGTTACCTCGATAAACAAATCAAGAAATGTTGTATTTTGTTTCGCGGCCATTAGATCGACCTCCTTATGATTCTAATTTATTGCTATTTACCAGAATTGGATTAATATAATGCATATTCCCATGAGAAACATTCAAAAACAATATTTGCCGGAAAAATTTAAACCGGGTCTGGTGCCCCTATATTTACTGGGATGTTTATTGGTCTTGTGTAGTGCCAATATATAACTCTTTGATCGTTATTGTACAACCCAGCCATCAATTGGTCTCCGCTAAGCATAGCTTAATCCCGACAAGCAATAAATTTAAGTAAATTCTCATACATCAGAGATACGATGCGATAAAGACAGCTTATAAGTATCTGCAAAATTTCTATAATTCATACACGCACGATATCCCCCCAAAAAAAACTATATCTCCATGACCGGAATGTTTATAGCATTTAGTCCATAACCTTAATTCATTTTTTTCCATATAGATAACGATCATGGTGAATAGAGGCGTCGCTGGAGCCTTGCGCATCGTCACAAGTTCCAATAATTTCCAGAATCGGTTTCTTTTCGGCAATCGCAATCTTTGGTTTCGCGATATACTTTAAACTGTCCTGCGAATATGCTCGGATTGCAAAATTTTGGTCTCAATTGCAAGCATCTTAAGCGCCCGATCGCCATCTTAATCAAGACAAATCTGTTTTCTCTTCAGATTGGACATCGCATATCTCCAATC
This sequence comes from Desulfosarcina sp., assembly GCA_029288035.1. Lineage (GTDB taxonomy): Bacteria > Desulfobacterota > Desulfobacteria > Desulfobacterales > JAFDCJ01 > JAFDCJ01. The sequence continues at coordinate 30,456 of JARFPZ010000613.1, read as the reverse complement.
ACAACGTAATGTATACACTGCCCATTTCGAAAAAGGTTGTCAATACTGTGATAAGTAGTCGTTTTTTGAAAGCAGCTGCCGCCCAGCATACTGAAGCATCAATTGAACCGAAATAAGCCGTGTACAATATGTTGTGATTCTGAATATCAATAATCGTATTGAAGCAGTAAGGGCTAAAGTATCACCCACCCGCCATCTGTCGAACCACCTCGGTAGCGGCCTCGGCAGTTCGTCTGATCATTTCTGGATCGACTTTATCGTAGGAATCCGTGGATTGGTGGTAGTCGTCATAGGGCCAACCTAAAAACATGGCCACCGGTATGCCTTCTTCGTAAAAAGGAAAGTGATCGCTGACGGGCAAAACGGCGCTGTTGTACTCGACACGGACAGCATCAGTTAGACCTGCAAAAACCGACTGAAGACGTCGCTTGTAGCTTTCCGGCGTTACGGTGACGGCGAGATGGTCGCCAAAGCCTACCATATCAAGGTTGACGACATTTTTTACCCGATCCAGAATCCCTTTTTCCTTGAGGGTGGCGACATAAAATTTCGAGCCGAACATGAGATATTCCTCGGCCCCGAAAGCGATGAAGCGGATGGTTTTGGCCGGTTTGGGACCTTGGGCTAGGGTTTTGGCGATCCTGAGCATGGCGTCCACACCACTGGCATTGTCACAGGCCCCGGGAGAGGTGAGCGTGCTGTCATAGTGGGCGCAAACCACAATTTCCTCGTTCGGTAAACAGGTTCCGGGCAATACGCCCAGGACATTGTGACTCAGGAGATTATCTTTGACAATTCCAGCTGTGTCCATCTGTACCCGAACCTCTCGTCCGGCAGCGATCTGCTTCTGAAAAAATTCGTGGGTGGGAAGATCCACCACCACGTAAGGCATGCGTCCGAAAAACCGGCCCAATTCATAGAGCACAAAAGTTATTGCCGGGCCGCCGGCATTGGCCACCAGATAACCCAGATCCGATCCGTCTGCGTCTTTGACTGCGTATTTGGGCCATTCGAAAAAATCGCGGCACAGATACATCGTGCCCACATGTGCGACTTGCCCTTCGATACCGCCTTCCGGGGCACTACCGCTGAACAAAAAGCTGCCGGCTGGAATTTCACGACTCTCCGGGGCGAGAAGTTGTACGGTGGCGGGCCGGGTGGGTTCCCAACCCAGAAAGTAAAAAGGCTGAGTTTCAACCGCCAAACCAAGGGAAGTCATGGTTTGGGCGATATATTGAGATGCACGGTGCTCGTTCTCGCTACCGGCCGGCCGTGGACCGATGGTCTGTGAAAGGTGTCGGGTAATATCTTCCATGGTAGGATATCCTTTGCATTGAATGGAATTCGCAATTAAGCCCAATTGAATTAAAAACCAATTGGAAGTATGGCAAAACGACCTCTAAGTGTCAATAACCGTGTTGATACAAGATATAGACATGTATCGTTACGGAGTTGGTTTAAAATCTGATTATTGATCTTTTCCATTTAAAATTCGATGTTGGACGTTCTATGTTCGATGTTTTTTTGGCCCTCATAGGGTGTCAATCGATATCACCATATGCATCAAAAATGCACTGGCCCGCATCCATACAAGCAAACCTCAACGAAAATGACAAGCAACCTTGTGATCACCGCCGCGGGAAGTAAGCTCCGGTTCTGTCTGCTGGCAGATGGCCTCAGCCAAGGGGCATCGGGTGTGGAAACGGCAGCCCGAAGGAATGTTCATAGGGCTCGGCACCTCGCCTGTTAACAAAATGCGTTCTTTTTTTCGGTCCGGATCCGGGGACGGCACTGCCGACATCAGTGCTTCGGTGTATGGATGCAGGGGATTGGTATAAAATTCCTTCCGCGGCGCGATTTCCATGATCTTGCCCAGATACATGATGGCGATGCGGTCGCTGATGTGCTTGACCACGGCCAGGTCATGGGCGATGAACAGGTAGGTGAGTCCCAGGTCTCTTTTTAGACCGGCCAGCAGGTTGATAATCTGGGCCTGAATGGAAACATCCAAGGCCGAGACCGGTTCATCGCACACAATAAGCTTGGGATTGATGAGCAAAGCACGCGCGATGCCGATTCGCTGGCGCTGTCCGCCGCTGAACTCGTGCGGGTATTTATGGGCATCACTGGGCTGCAGGCCTACAGTAGCCATGAGCTTGTTGATGAGGTCGGCCACCGGTTGGTCGGCAGGGGCGAGTTTGTAGTAGGCGATCACTTCCCGCATCATTCGAAAAACGGTCATACGCGGATTGAGGGAGCTGTATGGATTTTGGAAGATAATCTGCACCATTTTTCTGGCCCGTCGGCGTCCGCGCTTGGACAGCCCTGCAATGTCCATGTACTCGCTGCGCTCACAGTTATCCGAGATGTTGAACAACACTTCCCCGGCGGTGGGTCTTACTAGATTGATCATGGCCTTGCCGGCCGTAGTTTTACCGCACCCGGATTCACCTACCAAACCGAGGGTTTCGCCCTGCCGAATATTAAAAGAGATATCGTCAACAGCCCGTACCCAGTTTGCTGTGCGCTGCAAAATACCGGCTTTGACCGGATAATATTTCTTGAGATGCTTGACAATGACCAGTGGTTCGGCCATGTTCAATCCTCCCTTGTGGAAGGCTCAGATGAGATTGGCTCAGCAGTATTGTACTCGTCCCGGCTTCGCCAGCAAGCCGCCTGATGGCCGGGTGCCACTTCCTCCAATGTCGGCGACCGGTCCCGGCAGATGGATTTGACGTATCGGCAACGCGTATGGTAGGCGCAGCCAGCCACTACGTCAAAGGGTCCGGGAACGATCCCGCGGATGGTGAATAGCTCTGTCTCATCGGCGTCCAGCCGGGGCAGACATTTTAACAGGCCCTGGGTGTAAGGATGGCGCGGATCGTTGAACAGTTTGCGTACCGGGGCTGATTCCACAATTTTCCCGGCGTACATGACGACGATGTCGTGTGCCAGCTCGGCGATGACACCCAGATCATGGGTGATGAACACGATGGATGTCTCCAGATCGTGTTGGATATCTCGCATCAGTTCCAGAATCTGGGCCTGGATGGTGACGTCCAGTGCTGTCGTGGGCTCATCGGCCAAAAGCAAATCCGGTTTGCACAGCAAGGCCATGGCGATCATGGCGCGCTGCTGAATGCCGCCGGAAAGGACATGGACGTATTGCTCAAATCGCTTTTGCGGTTCGGTCACGCCGACCCGAGAGAGCATGTCAATCACGGCGATTCTGGCCTCATGAGGGGTCATGCCCTGGTGTACCAGCAGCACTTCGCTCAACTGGTCACCGATGGTGAGCACCGGGTTGAGCGCCGTCATGGGATCTTGAAAGATGATGGAAATCGTACACCCCCGAATGGCCCGCATCTCGTTTTCCGTCAGGGATAAAAGGTTTTTACCCTTGAACCGGATCTCTCCTGCCACCACTCTGCCCGGATGATCCAGTAGCCTGAGAATGGACAACGCCGTAATGGATTTACCGCAGCCCGACTCACCCACAATTCCCAAGGTTCTGCCTTTGCGCACCAAAAAGCTTACGCCATCCACGGCCTTCACCACGCCGTCGTCCGTGAAAAAATGGGTATGCAGATCGGTGACCTGCAGCAAAACCTCGTTCTCCATGTGCCTATCGCCTGTTCTACCCGAGCCGCGGATCGAAAACATCCCGCAGGGCATCGCCGATGAGATTCCATGCCAGGACGAAAAGAACCATCCCTAAAGCCGGAAAAAATATAGTGTACCAGAATTCCAGTCCCTGCCAGTTGCGCGAATAGCTGATGATCTGGCCCCAGTCGGCATAGTCCTGAGGCGCTCCCAGCCCCAAAAAGCTCAATCCCGAAGCCACCACCACCAGAGTACCGATACGCATGGTGGCCTGAATGATGACGGGGAAGGTGGTGTTGGGCAGGATATGCACGACAATGATGCGCAAATCGTTCAAGCCCAGGGATCGCGCGGCCTGAACATACTCTTCCTCCCTGGCCTGGAGCACATTACCCCGCAGCAGCCGGGCCGTGTCCATCCAGTCAAAGGCGATCAGGGCAACAATCACCTTATCCAACCCCTTGCCCAGCAAGGTGGTGAGCACAATCACGGCAATCAGAAAGGGGATGGACATGAACACGTCGGTGATACGCATCAAAATTTCATCCGTCGCGCCCCGATAATAGCCGGCTGCCGCACCCACGGCCACACCAATGAGCGTGGTGCAAAACACAACCAAGAATCCGATCTTAAAGGCCGTGCGGGTGCCCCACACAACTGCGTAAAAAATATCGTACTGTCCTTCGGTAGTGCCGAATACGGTTTCCGCTGAGGGCGGTTGTGGTTCCGTCAAAAACCCGAGCCGGGGAATAATATATGGATTTTCCGGATCGGCCGGAGGGGCCATCACCGGGGCCAGGACCGCCACTATAATGTAGACCGCCAGCAGGGCGAATCCCAGGACGGCGGTGGGGTTTGTGAGGAGTTTCTTGGCCTTGCGCCGGGTATCTTTGTCCAGGTTTTTAAAAAGCTGCATGCCGAAACGGTCCTCAACCGAGTTGTATGCGCGGGTCGTAGACCGCGTACAGCACGTCCACAATCAAGTTACCCACCACGAGTATCAGGGAAAAAAACAGCGTGCCGCCTAAAATGCCGGAATAGTCCAGTTGTTGGGCTGCAAAGGCCACAAATTTTCCCATTCCCGGCCGATTGAAAATCGTCTCAATGATTACCGTGCCGGTAAGCAGATAGATGACCAGCCGCCCGGCCACGGTCAGAACTGCGATCATGGCATTCTTGGAAGCGTGCTTATGAATCACCATTTTTTCAGGCAGGCCCTTTGCCCGAGCCGTGCGGATGTAGTCTTTGTGCAGCACATCCAGCATGCCGGAGCGGGTGATGCGGATCAGAAAGGCTGACCAGAGGTAGGTCATGGTGGTTACCGGTCCCAAGAGATGTCGCAGGGCATCCCAGAAGATGTCCAGGCGACCGTTGAGCAGCGCATCTAAAGTGAGCAAACCGGTATAGCGAGCATAATCGGCCGATTCCACCACCTGGCTGGCCCAGTTGCTCAACACTCCTGGTGGAAACCAGCCCAACCAACTGTAGAAAATGAGAATAACCAAAAGCCCGAATACAAAGTCGGGAAAAGACCAACCCACAATGACGACCATTCGGGTCGAATGGTCGAAGGCCGAGTTGTGGCGTACCGCCGTCAGCTTGCCCAGCCAGATACCGCCCAGGATAATCGGAAAAAACGCATAGAGAGCCAGTTCAAGCGTTAGCGGAAATTTGGTTCGAATCGCCTTTCCAACCGGCATACTGGCTGACTCGGACCAACCCAGATCGCCTTTTACAACTTGACTCAGCCAGCGGGCGTATTTTACCGGCAGGGGCTGGTCCAAACCGTACTTGGTGATCAGACGCTCGATATTCTGCCCCTTGAGCTCCGCCGGACTGCTCACATAGGCACTTAGCAGCTGATAGGGGTCGAGCAGCTGCATCATGGCAAAAACGAGCAAGGTGACACCCAGAAGCGTCACGGGAATCATAATGACCCGGCGAAGGACGTATGCAAACACAGATGTTTTCCGTCTTTGAGCCTTGAATCAGCGACCACTATCAGCGCCGGGGATCAAGGGGGCCTCGAAGGGGCCGGAGCCATGCTCTGCTGATGGTCGCTGATTTGATGTTATGCGGCATTGGCGCAGGTAGTGGTCGCCACCTTTAGTGCTCCCATAATTACAAATGTATGCAATTAGTCCGCCGATTTTCTCAGCAGGTAAAAGTGCCTGCCGGTGCTCTCGGTAATGGCGTTGTTGAACCAGCCCTTGACCCATTCGCGTTCCACGTGCACCCGCGTCGGCTGATAAAGGAACACGATGACCGCGTTTTCTTCGGCCCGCTTGCAGATCTCCCGATACAAATCTTTGCGTTTCTGCGGATCGAACTCGGAAACCCCCTGCTCCAACAGCGGTGCAAGGTGTTTGTTGGCCCACTCATGGTAGGCGGCGCCGAGGGCCGAACCGTAAAACCCCGTGGGATGCAGAATGGGGTATGCCATGTTGTGCGGATCCGGATAGTCGGCGTTCCACTCCAATATCCACATGGGATAGACGCCCTTTAAATAATCGGACAGCAGGGTAGACCAGGCAAAGCTCTGCGATTCCACCTTGAACTTGGGGTTGAGCTTGCGGGCATTGTAGGCGATTAAATCCAAGACCGCCTTGTCCACCATTCGACCGGTCGCATAGGCCGCCACAAGCTTGAAGCCATTTTCCCATAGCTTCCCGTCAAAGGCCAGTTTGAATTCCTCGGCGGCTTTTTCCATACTGTGGTTGTATCCGGGCTCCTTGGCCGTGTATCCCAGCAGGGGCTTGACTACCGGGCCGTAAGCGGCAATAGCGTGGCCGCCCTGAACGTCGTTGATGATGACCGCATCGTTGTAGAGGTGGGAAAATGCCTTACGCACATGGATGTCGGCAAAAAAATCAGGCGGCACGCCCTGCCCATCCAGTTTGCCGGAACCCACGTAACGGTTGCCGCCTTCGGTCTCGATGGTCTGATTGAAAAAGAGCATGTAAACCGACAGCTGATCGAGCTTTTTGTGCACCCGGATTCCGGGCTGGCCTTCCACCTGGCTTAAATACTGGGGATCGACAATCGCCATGTCCACGTCACCGGCCAATAAAGCGGCCTTGCGGGTGCTCCACTCGGGCATCGTGAGAATTTTGACGTACTTGGCCTGGGGTTTTTCTCCCCAATAACCTTCAAACCGCTCCAGGACGAGTTCCACACCATTGTCCCATTTGACCAGCTTGTACGGGCCGGTGCCGTTCATCTTGCTATAAAGGGGGTCCTTTTCGGCTTTGGGATCGTGGTACCGCCACCAGGTGTCTGCCTTGCCGTCCCAGGCCCCCTGTTCGATACACCATTCCTTGTCCAGGATGGAAAACCAGCCCGCGCCCTGGGGCAGTTGGCTCAGAAAGGGCGCATAAGGGGTCTTAAGGGTGATAATCACGTTGTCGCCGTTAACTTCCACGGACGGATCCACATATTTTTCAAAGACTTTGACCAGAATATCCTTGTAGGCCGGGTCCGCCAGATTGCCGTCTTTATCAAACATCTTCGGGTAGGGCACACCACCTTCAGCCTCCACGATCGATTCAATGGTGGAATAGCCGGTAAGCGGTTCCAAAATCATCCACGAAGGGCCGCCGGCCCGGTCGAAAATCATGGCCCGTTCATAGGTGTATTCAACGTCTTCCGGCGTCAGGCTGTTGCCGTTATGAAATTTAACGTTTTTGCGTATCGGAAAGGTGTATACCCGACCGTCGGCGCTGATCAGTCCGTTTTCCTGCGACGGAACCTGGGTGGCAAGATGCGGTTTGTACTCCGTTACGCTTTCGCCCTCCCATGCCAGCAGGTTCTCGTAAACGTTCTTGACCGGCTCGTTGGAGGTGATGTCATACTGAAAGTATGGGTCTAGCGATTCCTGGTTGAGGGCCAATGCCTCAATGAGAGTGTCGGGGTTTTTTACCTCGGCCGTGGCCACAGCGGACCACACCACAAACAACAGGCAGAATAGCAGCACAGTTTTTGTTTTCATAGCGACTCCTTTTCCTTGTTTTGTAGGCTTTGCAGAGAGATGGGGAATGGCTTCTTAAGGAGCTCAATAGGGTAAAAAGGTTTTCGTGTCAACACCAAAATTTTTGCAAAATATAGAAAAACAGGGTCGAATGACCTTGCTTCGCATTTCAAAAGCCTTGATCTTAATTTCTTGTATTGGAAAGGAGAGTAAAGGAAAGTTTTATACGGTAAGATAGCAACGAAAACTTATCGATTATCTGAAATGATTGTGAATTTGTTAAATTATCAGGTTTCTACGGGTCAACTTTCGATGAACATTTTTCTGAGGTTTCGGAGGCTGTGTTTCTATGGTTTCAGACCTTCTCCGATGTAAGCTTTTTACTTGTCCTGGAGTTTGTATTTTTTGAGTAAATCTCGTATCGCCTCCTCAATTAGATCATTATGTCGTTTTTCTAATTGTGCCGCAAGTATCCTAATGTGCTTAATCAGATCAGCATCCAAAGTTGTGTTATACATCTTTCTTTTTCCCATATCGTATCTTTCCTCCTGTAGATGTATCGGCAACTATACGATTACCTTTAGCAAAAACTGGCGGACACCATTCATTGTGGAGCGCAACTTATCTCATGCAAGAAATGGGATATAGAATCCGAGACAACAATCACTACGAATAACCGGAAGTGGTCAGCATCAATACGTATATAAGTATTAGACACTCAGCAGAATCCGCCAAAAGGCGATAAACTAATTTATATTCCCATGTTGGAGGAAAATAATATCCGCAAGGGATTCTGTTAACACGATGTTTTTTAGGCTTGCGCACTGCCCTACCCTGTCACCTTAAGATGCAAGTGAGCAGGTTAACCGATTTGATAAATCCTGGAAGAGCGCTTGCATACCGGTTGGATTTGGTGTAAGCCTGTTTCACAAATTCAAGTGAACTGCCGTCAGAAACATGTGGTATCATAAAAGAGTTGCAATGATGGTATCTGATCATAAAGCAAGATCGGTTTTCGACAGGCATAATCTCGTAATTGAATCTTAATCGCCGGAGATTAATTATTGATGCCCCCGTAGCTCAGTGGATAGAGCAATGGATTCCTAATCCATGTGCCGCAAGTTCGATTCTTGCCGGGGGCACCAGAAATAACCTCCGTATGTTTGCATTTCGGGCGTATCGGCAATAATGAATACGATCGTAATTGAGTATTGTTTCAGATTCCCAGATAGCTCCAGTGAAGAATTTAAATTGGAGCTGAATCCGCTTAATCTGGAACTTACGGGCAATATTCCCCAATCCCTTCCGGAGTGGACCAAACTAAATTTTCATCAATGCCCGCATTGCCCGCTTGATGTCGGCACAGATCCTCACTGTCCCTTGGCGGCCAACATCGTCAATATCGTGCTGAAATTTAACGGTCTGATCTCATATGACAAAATTTGGGTGGATGTCATAACCCAGGAACGACAAATCACCCAATATACAACCGCCCAAAAAGCTATCAGTTCGATGATGGGTTTGGTCATCGCAACTTGCGGTTGTCCACATACTGCCTTTTTTAAGGCGATGGGCCGATTTCATTTGCCCCTTTCAAGCAACGAGGAGACCCTGTTTCGGGCCACATCGATGTATTTATTGGCACAATATTTTTTAACAATGGAAGGTCGTCCCGCTAAGCTTGAACTTGAAGGCCTGACCAAAATCTATCGTAACATGCAAATCATCAATGTAGCTATTGCCAACCGTCTTCGATCCACCTCTATTAGCGATTCATCAATTAATGCAATTGTCATATTGGACAACTTCGCAAAAAGCCTGCCCCATGCCATCGAAAAATCCCTGAAAGACTTGCGACATCTTTTTTTGCCTTTTTTTCTAACCTGACAAAAACTGATTAATTCGCACAAAGACGCAAAATAAAACTGTTTGCTTAAATTTATCTTAAGGATTTTGCCGTTAAAACCGATAGATTTTCAAGGGGTCACCATCCTCATAGATCATTAATTTTTTTGACTCCAATTGTCAGAATTAATCTGAAAATAATCCAATCACGAGCATGTTGGTTTTAGAATAAACAGATAGGAATTTATGAAATGTACCTGGTTAGAAATGGGGCGCTTAAAATTTTGACCTTTGGTGGAGGGAGTGGTCAATACACACTTCTATCAGGATTGCGAGACCTAAAAAACGTAGAAATTACCGCTATCGCCTCAATGGCAGATAACGGCGGCAGCACCGGCAGATTGAGAGACGAACTCGGTGTCTTGCCTCCCGGTGATATTCTCAAATGTGCGATCGCACTTTCTCCCTTAAGGGATGTTGCAAAAAAAATCATGCTGAAAACGCTGAAAGGTGACCAGCGCATGCGCGGTCACAAAGCCGGCAACATGCTGATTACGATGCTTTCAAGATACACAGGTAGTTTCCCAGCGGCCATACGAACTTTAGCTGAAATTCTTGAAGTATCCGGTCGCGTCTTGCCGGCAACCACCAATAAAGCCACTTTAGTCGCCGAGTTGGTTGACGGAAGCCGGATTTATGGAGAGTCGGCGATTGATATACCACAAAAGTCGCACCGGGAGCCCATCAAGGATCTATTTTTAGTTCCTCACCATAACGGTTCAATTTTAGCTTATCCTCCTGTAATTGAATCAATAAAAGATTCTGACGTTATTCTTATAGGACCCGGTGATTTATTTACAAGTATTATTGCAAGTCTCATAGTACCGGGAATTAAAGAAGCAATTCAAAGCACAACCGCTAGAATTTTTTATATTTTAAACATCATGACCAAATTCGGCGAAACACATAATTTCAAAGGACAGGATTTTATAAAAAAAGTTTAAATATATCTTGGCAGGCAAGTCGATGGAATCATACTTAACAATAAAAGACCAAATATCAGACTCTTAAAAAAATATTTCGCAAAAAAGTCTGAATTTGTTGAAATAGAAGCATTGGAAAAACAAATAAGCAATCGCCGGATATATACCGACGATCTGTTGGATTCTTCAGATGATATGGTACGTCACAATTCGAAAAAATTAGCATCTCTGATTCAAGCAATCATCTCCAAAGAAGACTTATTTGAGCGCGAAAATATGACAAACGACCCCTTTCTGAGGGAATTTGCTCTAAAGGATTCCACCAAAAAGCCGATTATGTATAAAAGTGTGAAAGCATTGCCAAGAATCGCTGAATGCTCCGATGGCAATTACAGTGACATATAATTATTGACGGATACACATAACTGCTTGCTCAGGACATATTAACTCAACTAGTTAAATTATAAGTCTAAAAACATGGAAAGTAATCTGATAGGCGTTAGCACCAATATAGCTCGTGTTCGAGATTTGATTCAACGAATAGCTGATACCGAATTAAACACAGTGGTTTTCGGTGATACCGGCGTCGGAAAAGAACTGGTCGTTAAGACACTGTATGAAAAATCCGACCGAAACGGAGGTCCTTTTGTTAAAGTGAACTGTGCTGCATTGCCCGATACCTTGTTAGAAAGTGAGATGTTCGGATATGAACGGGGGGCATTTACCGGAGCACAGCGTAAAATGCGAGGTAAATTCGAACAGGCAAACCGCGGCGTATTGTTTTTAGATGAAATAGGCGACATGTCCTTATCCCTTCAAGCGAAGCTTTTGCACGCGCTGCAAGATGGCGAATTTATTCCACTAGGTTCTGAGAGAACAGTTAAAAGCAATGCTTGGGTCATTGCTGCCACCAACCATGATCTGGCTGAAGATCTAAAAGCAGGAAAATTTAGGGAAGATCTATACTATAGAATAAGCATGGCAAGTATATATATTGATCCTTTGCGTAAAAGGCCGGAAGATATCGCACCATTGATCTCATATTATACAGAACAATACGTTTCACAATTAAAGGCCAGTCAGCCGTTGAACATCAATAAAAATTTGATGGATAAGCTGATAGCATACCATTGGCCAGGAAATGTGCGAGAACTGCAAAATGTGCTCAGACGGATAATTGTTCTTGGTGAAGGGGAAGAAAGTATTGATACGATGATTCCTATTACCAATCACCGCCAAAATATCGACGACGACAAAAAACAAGTAAGTAATAACCCCAAATTTATCAAATTTTCGGGACTAAATGGTCAGCAACTGGATCTTTCGGATTTGTCACTCAAAAAGTTTAAAAAGCAAGTAGCGGATCAGGTCGAAAAAGATGTCATCTCTTATGTACTTGAAAAAACCGGCTGGAACCGCACCCGTGCTACTCAAATTTTAAAAGTAAGTTACAAGACGCTGCTTACAAAAATAAAGGAATTAGAACTAACCCCCCTGAATAATTTCTAATAGTGAGTCAGCATGCATTCCTTTCGCTGGAAGCGTTGCTGCAAGCCAAACTATAAAGGTTTAGTGCCCCGCCGCCTGGTCGATCTCTAAATTTAATCGACACGATCTTCCAACGGATGAATATTTCACCCACTTCATAATAACATTACTTCTTTTTCATAGCAGCACCTCTCGAAATATCTCAAAATAGAGTTTATCTTTTTCTGAATTCGATAATTATTTCACTTATCATTTTGTAATTATTTATAAAATAAAATTATCCGGTTTCTGTTGTTCCTTAAATTCAGACTATTGGTCCCCTGGCATAATTTATGCTGCTTATAGTTCAAAAAGATCATAGGAGCCGAGTGATCTCTTACGGCTTTCTCAAAAAAAGAGGATTCAGCCTGACAGTGATGATCCTTTCAGGGCCAATTTAAATATCTAAATATTTCCATTTACGAGATTGTCATGGCAGATACACATTATAAAATTGATATTGAAAATTCCGAAGATCAGATACTATTAAGGGATAAGGGTGGTAGAAGAATCGGTTTTGATCGCAGAACCTTTTCATATAGTTTGCATATTCCGGAGAGAAGATCTCATAGTGATCGACGTAAAGGTGTTATCCGGCGGAAAACAAATCGAATTAAAACCATAAGATTGATTTAACTTTAATAACCAATCGTCTATTCTTTTTCTGCCCCCCAGAATCCCATCATTTGTCAAAGACAGAAACACGTACAAACATGACCGGTGAAACGGTTACCCGCATACATGTCGATCTTCTTCGGGTATAAATCCTCAGACGAACAGGTAGATTCCTATTTCTTTAGTTGAGCTAAATACCAGCGAGAAAAAAATGCTTAACTTCAGAACAACTATCTGATACGAATAGAATTGAATGCTAAACTCAACCTTTAATACTTTAATTACCGGAAATCCAAGGATTACGCAAAAAAATTCTTTTTTTTGTAGGGCGTGCAATTGGAAAAAAAATTACAGATCAGGTAAGAAATATCGGCAGCCGAGTTGCCTTTGTTAATTTGAAAAGCAAGCTGATCCATATTTGATACTGAAAACTCCCAAAGGAGGCAAAGTGATGAAAGATCTGATCAGTTACATTGCGCGGGCACTGGTTGATTTCCCGAATAAGGTGGAAGTTAGTGTAGTTGAAGGCAAACACACCACTGTATTGGAACTTAGGGTTGCAAAAAAGGATATGGGAAAAATTATCGGCAGACAGGGTAGAACCGCCCAGGCAATCCGAACCATTTTAAGCGCGGCTTCAGGAAAAGCAAGAAAACGACACGTCCTTGAAATCATAGAATGACGGGTGATCACGCAAGAAAAAGACGTTCCATTATAAACGGAAATGCTCTTTTTGTCTCCCGGTCAGACACTCAAACTACTGTGACATTTACCGCTCGGGGACCTTTTTGTCCCTCTTCTATGTCGAAGCTTACCCGGTCACCTTCATTAAGTGATTTGAAACCGGTCGCATTGATACCTGAATGATGAACAAATACATCCGGACCCTCATCCTGCTCAATAAAACCGTAACCTTTGCGTTCATTAAACCATTTGACAATTCCATTGGCCATGGTGCCATCCTCCATCTTTTAGATTCTTCGCGGTTCCAAACTTCAGGCTGCCAGCTAAACATATGCTTTTTTCCTTCAGAACGAAACCGGACCGCTTATAAAACTGAGGTCTTGCGAATAAAATAGTTCATTTACAACTTCCCGATAGGGTAGATAATGCGCTTTTAGGCAGTATAATATCAGTCATAAACATATCGCCGAACAAGGGGGTTGGTATCCGGATTGACATGATTATTTGAGCAAAAGAGACATCCCTAAACCAGAAGGAAAAACGTCTGCAAGGTGTGATCGTATTTGAAACATTATATTCTTTATGACATAACGATGCAAGGAAAAATTGTTCGTCAGCGGCATGCCAACACTTGAATTTTAGAAATTATCTTTTTTTTGTTAAGAGAATCCAATTTATTGTGATATATTCGGTGTCAATGAGCTGCAGAGGGCACATTTCTTTATCGTTCTCTCAGAGTTGTTGGGAATAATATATTCCCATTTTTCAGGAGGTCTTGTGCAACAGTTACAATTTGTTAAGTTAACAATCGTTAAAATAGTACTGCTTTGGACAATTGGCATTATAGCAAATACAACGCTTGTTTCGGTTGCAGCATTTGCAGCTGACAGTTCAAAGACTGAGAGATCCGATACAAAATCGAAAAATATGCCCATAGTAATAACCGCCGAACAGTTGGATTCAGATAATAAGGCAAAATTTGCTGAATTTATTGGCAATGTAAAGGCAATCCAGGCGGATTATGTGATTACCTCTGATAAATTGAGGATTTATTACAAGGGGGAATTATTGAATTCCGAAAAAGAGCAAAACGATGAAGAGATTTTGAAAAAAATTGTTGCTACCGGCAATGTTAACATTACGTCGGAACAATTTATCGCAAAGGCTGAAAAGCTGGAATATGATACGGCATCCATGACGATTGTTTTGATCGGCGAAAATTCTACGGTAATTAACGGTAAAAATTCCATTACCGGATCTAAAATTATACTTTATCAAAAAGACGGACGGATTAAGGTGCTAGGCGGTAAAAACAAACGCATAAAGGCAGAATTCTTTACTAAAAGTGAAACCTCGGATGAACTTATGTTAGAAAAGCCTAAACAATAAGCAGTCTCGGTCCTCGGGATCAGACAAACAATCTGTCTAAGATATCAAGAAAAATCTTCCATGATCGGTTGGCCGTCTTCTCCCTCCGGACAGACGCTGTCATCAATGGATCGTCCGGCCCGCGTCACTTACCTATTTCGGTCTGCATGCGCCGATCCAAAAACGATTTCACCGCCGGTTGGTAACCAGGCGTCTTACTGGAGTCGCTGTGACCTGCACCGGGTGCAACATGCAGCTCAACCTGATTTGGTGTAAAACTGTTTTTTAGCTTCTAAGCGAATTGCAGCGGAAAACGCCGGTCTTTTTCTCCATGGATTATCATCGCCGGCATCTTTAACGTCAGCAGCAGAAATTTTGGAATCAATTGTGTTGCCCCAATCCGGTGGGTCGTGCACTAATTGGCGTGGAATTTGTTGAACGAGATAGGTAAGAAACAAGCTGAAAACAAGGAACAATAACAGAATACCGCTTCCAATATATAAAATCATCATCCGTGCGGAATTCCTAATAGTTCCTGCCTTAACAAGTCGAGAGCGGTTGTCGCAAAAATGTACTTGTTCATCCAGCGGTCGTTAAATTTATAACAGAACCGATGACCTCGGACGAAATCAGAAGAGGCAAGACCGATGCAAACCGTTCCCACAGGTTTACCAATCGTGGCACCCCCGGGGCCCGCAATACCGCTGACTGAAAGCCCATAGGTTGTATCGGAGATCTGTTGAACTCCATGGGCCATTTCTTTGGCGGTTTGTTCGGATACGGCACCGTATCTGTCTAAGGTCTGGGCTGTCACTCCAAGGATTTTCATTTTCAGCTGATTGGAATATGTGACGGCCGAGAAAACAAAATAATCCGAACTTCCCGGTACATTGGTAAGCAAGTCAGCGATAAGCCCTCCCGTGCAGCTTTCAGCAACCGCCAGATGAGCCTGTTTCCGTCCTAAAAGATCGCCCACCACTTTTTCAATCGACTCACCGATATCTGAAATTATCTTATTTCCCAGCTTCCGGTAAACCCATTGGTTGGCCGCTTCCATTTGCACACGCACGTCCCCTTCATCAGTCCCGCGTGTATAGAGATTTACTTGAATGCCAGGAAAATTTGTGCGGAAACTAAGCTCTATCTGGGGAAATAGCTGATTGAAATCGTCCACATGATCAACCATGGCAGATTCTGTCAAACCAAAAGTTGAAAAAGTTTTGATCAAACGAACGTCCGTGGTCGTTTTCTGTATTTTCCTGATCCAAGGAATTACCTGTTCCTGCAGCATTTGACGCATTTCTGAAGGAACTCCGGGTAAAAAGAAAAAATCACATTGTTCAATTTTAAAATGAAAGTCGGAAGATTCACCGACGAGGTTCCTGAGACAGCGCGTGCCGGAGGGCAGCAGCATAGCCTTTTTTTTATTAAAATGCGTCAGTGGTCGGCTATGGGCTTTAAAATGATTTTCCATCGATACCAATGCTTGGGTATCTACGCTCATAGACACATCTTTCACTTTAGCTGCTGCAGCGGCTTTTAGATTCTCACCGATAAGACTCTGGCCATCGATTACCACCGCAATATTAGATCGTTGACTAATCTCTTTTAAAATATTGATGATATCAGTCGGATCGTTACCAATCGCACTGTGGCGAGTCACCTCGACATCTATTTCTTTGAGTTTTCGGGCAATGTAAGCGGCGTTGCTATCCACCATTACACCGGATCGAATTTCGTCCCCGATGACTAAAATTTCTGAAATCATACTTTAATAAGCATCCTATAACAATATGAATTAGTTTGAATTAAAATCAATTTTAAATAATTTATTTCAGTACGGCAGGATAAATTTTTCGTAATTTCAATTCGGTGGTCTCAGAACAAACATCGAAGGAAAAACGGGAATACCAGTCCAGTACTTTTGAACTACGAGTTGAAAACCCATGCTCGTGTCGCTCGAGATACTCAACTTCGTGGGGATCTGATAGGTGTTAACAGTCTGCATCTCATCAAGTCGCGCACGATAAATCAATGAACCGGATCGATTAAAAAACTCGATCTGACTGACTTGTCTTTTATCTTCTGCCAGATATATTTTTTCGACAACGCCATACCACCGTTTCTTCAATGTCAGGACATAGCCGTTGCCGGAATCCTGTCGTTGCAACAATGCGGAATGATGTTCACGAAGTGGCGTCCGACCTGCCAATAACGAAATAATATCGCTGATTTTAATAGGCACCGAGACGATGCGCTGCAGGGTTGCATCCGTAGCTGGGTATTTTATGTAAAGTGGTTCCTCTTTTCGAGTTTCATAATAATAGACCCATTTTCCGTCACTGGCTATTTTAATTGCTGGATATCCGGATATCAATACCACGATACTTATTTTAAATGTTTCCGATCCGATCCATGCTACTTTTTCATCAATTTTTTTTTTACCGCTATGCCATACCTTGATTTTTCCGATACCCTTAAAATTTATTAGCTTCTCATTTTGACTGCTTAAAGCAAGGAGAACCCTACGGGCTTCCATCATAGCTGCTAAATCATCGGTTTTAGAAATCTTACGGGAAAGATTACTACAAGCGGCCAACAAAACGACTGCTAAAACTATGATCAACACAGGTCGCAAATCAGGCCGTGAGTTTCTCATTGACCCATCGTCTTCAGGCACTGGCAAGTCTCCAGAATATAAATCAGATTAACGTTATCAAACAAATAAAAACCACAGGTATTCAGCCTGTGGCGCCATAGGTGGGGAATGGGTCTGCTGGATTCGCAACTTGTCCGATCTTAACCGATAACCATCGTTATCATGAGCCGGTCGGGTTGAGTTGCCGGATCTTTTCTTCTAACGCTTCTTTATCCTTTTCTTTAACTTTCAGAGATTTCTGGTAAAATTTCAAAGCGTTCGGTTTATCATTCAGCTTCCGGTAAACGTCGCCCATATGTTCCAGCATGATGGGGTCATCAGGCACTAATTCAACGGCTTTTTTTATATATTCAAGAGCTTTGTCAAACTGTCCCTTTTTATAATAGACCCACCCCAGACTATCGGTGATGTAGCCATCGTTGGGCTTGAACTTTAAGGCTTCTTTGATCAAACGCTCGGCTTCATCCAGATTCCGGCCTAAATCAGCATAGGTGTAACCAAGGTAATTTAATGCATTGGCATGTTTGGGATCGAGGGCGATGACCTTTTGCATGGTCTCGATGGAGGCATCTTTTTTATTCCATTTGTCATATACGACCCCTAAACGAAAGTAATAGCGGGGATTGTCAGGATCGATTTCAATGGCTTTTTTAATGTTATCCTCGGCATTTATGTAATCTTCGGTCTCTTCATAAAAAGTGCCTAAGTAATATTTAAAATCAGGATTTTCCGGATCTTTGGCGATGGCTGAACTTAAGAATTGGATTGCTTTTTCGTTATTTTGCTGATCTTGATATATGAAGGCCACATGCACCACGGCATCCTGGAAAAACCTAGACGTTTGTGTTACTTTTTCAAAATGAAAAAGTGCCATGTCATTGTCTTTAATTCCATAATAAGATATGCCCGCCAGGTGATGAATATCAGGGTTATCCGGGTTGCCCTTTAGCATTCCGTTAATGACAACCAGGGCATCGTCAAATTTTTTGAAGTCAATGTACAATTGAATAACGTTGATGATAACCTCAAATTCATTCTGACTTCTCAGCCCCAGTTTGGCCAGATATTTTTCAGCCTCTTTTTTCATTCCCCGCTGATGATAATAATACCCGAGTTCCATGGCTGCCCGTACATTGGCAGGGTTTCTCCGGAGAATTTCTTGGTATAGTCCAATGACTTTTTTGGTTTCCTTCCGCGTCTTGTAAATTTCGACAAGTTCAAATCCTGGTTCGGAACGATCAGGTTTTAATTCAAGTGCTTTGCGAAACTTTGTCTCCGCTTCTTTCAATTTGCCCTGTTTGGCGTAAATTCTACCGAGATAAAAATGTCCGGTATAAGATCCGGGAAAATTTTCAAGTTCCCGATTGAAAACCTCTGCAGCGCGCTCAAGGTTTCCATTTTCCATGTACAGACCGCCCAGCATTGCATAAATTCTTTGTTGTTTGGGATCGATAGACAGTATTTTTTCATATATAACAATAGCATCATCGGATTCTTTGCGAACCTGTTTGATACCACCGTATATTATGAGTGATTTTAAATCGTTGGGATTTTTTTGCAGCACCCCCTCCAATACCTCGATAGCTTTGTCATTTTCCTTATTCTGCAAATAAACCGTCGCCAGTTCTCGTTGCAGATAAGCAGAATCTGGAACAATTTCAATCGCTTTTTGGAGCAGGCTGACAGCTTTGTCCAGATTGCCTTTATTACGTTGAACCTGGGCTGCGGTGAAATAATAATATTGATTTTCCGGACCATAAAAAGTCTTGGGCTCCGTCTTTGACGGGGTTGGTTTGGCTGGATTCACCATACAGCCAACGGCAAAACAAAAAATAGATAATAATATGATCCGCTTCAAACGCAAAATTTTCATAAGTTAAATAATCCTGTTAAAACGTCGACCGTACCTTCATTCAGTGTAAGAAGCAAAATCGGGGATTTCTTTTTTAAAAAATTCCCGCATCTTTTTAATGATATTTTTTTCCACCTGGCGAACCCGTTCCCTCGAAATCCCGTATCGATCTCCGATCTCTTGCAATGTAACGGGATTATCAGAAAAAATTCGTAGGTCGAATATCTCAATTTCGCGAGGTGTCATTTTTTTTCTGAATTCGACAATTTTGTTATGCAACAGGGCTTCAATCTCTTTTTTGGAGACTTGATCCTCGATGGATTCAGTTGCAGTGCTCAAAAATTCGATTCGTTCCGTATCTGAATCTTCCTTTAACGGAGCGTCCAGTGAAACATCCCAGCCATCCAGACGCTGGTCCATATCGACAATTTCTCTTTCGGAAACACCCAGCCTTTCCGAAAGAAGTTTGGGCTTCGGTTCAAAGCCCATATCAATTAATTTCTGTTTTTCCTTTTTCAGTTTGAAAATTAATTTACGCTGTCCTTGGGTCGTTCCGATTTTAACCAGGCGCCAATTATCCATAATAAACTTTAATATGTATGCCTTTATCCAAAAGGAGGCATAGTAAGAAAATTTTACATTTTTATAAGGATCAAACTTTTTGACAGCCTGCATCAAGCCGATGTTACCTTCCTGAATAAGATCCAGTAGATTTTGCATCCAAACTCGCTGAAATTCCAGGGCAATTTTTACGACAAGCCTCAGATTGGAGGTAACCAGCCGATATGCAGCCTGCTTATCACCATGTTCTCTGACTTGAAAGCCCAGCTCCTTTTCCTGCTCTCTAGTCAGCAATTTGTAATTGCTGATTTCCGTTAGATAACGTTGAAGCGGATCGAACTTTACCAGAGCTTTATCAGCAGAACGCTCCGTTGAGGAACGCCGACGCTTGTTTGAAGTCGCCGCATTCTTTACAACCGGCTTTTTTGTTGCTTTCTTTTTAATGGCGGTTTTTTTCTTCATAAACTCAGTCCGCTTGAATGGATAAATTTAACTATCGTTCATTATATTATAAAATCAAGATCGGCAAAATGGCACCAATCGCAGGATCCGGCAACAATTTACTTATGGACAGAACACGGCAGCTATGATATGGCTTCAACCATGTGCGCCTGTAGCTCAGCTGGATAGAGCAACGGACTTCTAATCCGTAGGCCGCAGGTTCGAATCCTGCCAGGCGTACCAGCCCTGAACCTTAGGTCCTGACGCCGAACTTAAAGCCATAAATTCGTAATTGCAATAGCCAATTTACTCTCTCAGGATCTGGTTCTGCCTGCGACGAGCCTTTCGGTCGCAAATATAGGAACAGGCGGCTCAGCCGGGGCAAGATTGATCTGATTCAGATTTCGTTAACAGGCTGCCTTACCGTATGTTAGCTTTTAAATCCTCGGTACCAACGACCCCACTATACAATAAAATATAAAAATTTCAATAGCCAATTCCGGTTTATTCGGATTGGGATATGACAACCATGGATGGATTAAATCTACTCAAGCTTATTAAATATGTCGCTGTTCTGGTTGCTGCCATCATTGTCGGGAACTGGTTCTTGAGCGAAGTCAAAAAAGCAAAAGTGAATGAGCAACCGTGGTACAAACCTTATGTATCCTTACCGGGTTTAATCATACTTGCGGCACTGAGTCTGCCGATCATCCTCTTGCTGATCAATGATTAAAACAACCTATGATAATGGACATTGCCTTTGACCCGTCCCCGGCAGTTTTTCTCAATTCCATTGCAATCCGCGGGATTATGGTTTATAGAATGAGAGAAACTTCTCATCCCCCATGTTTACCTATCAAGCGATGATGCCTACGCGAGTATGGCGTCACATATTAGCGAATCCGCCTGTGATACAAATTTTCAACGGAGCAGATGACCAGAAAAGGCAATTGGAGGATGAAATCAAGCAGGATACCCAGAGTTATCAGAAAATAGATACCTGGAAGCCTTAGCGTATAAAAAAGGAGTTTTTTCAAAAAGTCGTCACTAGGACAGAATAAATGGGTCGGCCATTTTGATGGTCTACTTGATAATAGTTTTATAGTATTTTACCCCAACTTTAAATTCGTTGTTATTTTCAAGGGATATATTCCTGCACCACCGAACTTCAGCACGATAGCCGTCATAGAATTCAGCATCAATTGGATCCGGGGAAAAATTTTCCATCATAACGTATATGTTAGATCCCGGCTCAATTGCATTGGAGGCTTCAATGCACATACCGCCTTCGCAATAGTTGCACATTTGGGCTTTTGTAAACTGGTCGGAATCCTGATAGGCATATATAACTCGGGTTTTGAGTTCGTATCGTTTATACTTCCTTTTCTCCTCATAAGGCGTCATTCATGCCTCCTGTCGCTGGGATCAGTAGAACAGTTCCCAATTTACGTCAATAACGTACAGAAAGTTATCAATATCCGAGTAGAAAATTACCCCTTGTGTCCCGACGATAAGTTAAAAAGCTGCTACCATTTCCATGCGAGCTAACCGTTGTTCCGATTGCGTTTGCCAAGGGACCGTTTGATATCTAGAAAGATATTATTGACTATAGAAGGATTTCTGTCAAATAAAATCAGTCTGGGTAGAGCGGTTCAACGGACTGTATTGCTGGTTGAAAACCTTTCGGTGGATAGGGCCAATCCGACCATCGCGGTGGACATAAAAAATGTCATTAGATTTCTATCTCTGAGCCCAGATCCCGAAACCGCACAACCTTAAGTCTACTTAAGTTGACCACCAGAAAGCCGATATACAGTGTACATGCAAATCAAGATAGAAGGAGACATCTGATATGGGTACCAATAACATTCTTTTTTTGGAAAATCTGGAATGGTTTGATGAAACCGGCCAGGAACTGGTCCATCGTCTCCCGGAAGAAGGATCGGGTGAAATTAAATACGGCGCCCAGCTAACCATACGGGAAAGCCAGGCCGGCATATTTTACTATAAAGGCAAAGCAGTTGGGGCATTTGGCCCGGGCCGCCATACCCTCAAAACGGCAAACATCCCTCTGCTGACAAAAATTGCCAGTATCCCCTGGGGTATGAAAAGTCCTCTCCGGGCAGAAGTGTACTTCGTAAATCTAAAGGTTTTCACCAATCTGAAGTGGGGAACACGGGATCCGGTAGCATTCAAAGATACCGAACTGGGCCTCATCCGCCTGAGGGCGTTTGGCGTTTTTAATCTTCAAGTGGTGCAACCGGTATTGTTTATCAACCGTCTGGTGGGAACCCAGGGGATGTTTTCAACGGCCGAAATTGAAGAATATCTAAACCGGGTCATTGTTTCCAGGTTTAACGATTATATGGGAGAAACCATAGATTCGATCCTTAACCTGCCCGCCAAATACGATGAGCTTTCAGAAGGACTTGCCAAACGCCTACATGAAGATTTCAGCCATTTCGGTATAAACTTGACCCATCTTTATGTCAACGCCATCACACCGCCGCCCGAGGTTCAGCAAGCGATTGACGATAGAAGCCGCATGGGTGTCTTCGATGACATGAACAAACTCATGCAAATGAAAAGCGCAATGGCCATGGAAAAAGCGTCAGAGGCAGAAGGTGGATCCGGCACTGGGATGGGCACCGGAATGGGGCTCATGATGCCGGCGATGTTTGCGCAGTATTTTGCCGGTGCCTTACCACAGTCCAAGGAAAAGGAAGAACAGCAGGCAGTTTCCTGCCCAGATTGCCATCAATTGATCCCGATCGACGCTAAATTCTGTCCCCAGTGCGGACATCAGCAACTGGTGTTCAATCAATGTGAAGCCTGCGGCAAAAATCTCACACCAAGCGCCAAGTTTTGTTCCCGCTGCGGGCATGGGGTGGAAGAAAAGACGATATCCAAATCCTGTCCTAATTGCGGCAATGAAAATATTACTGATTCCCTCTACTGTAACGAGTGCGGCGAAAAACTTTAAGGAGGTTATCATTAATCTTCTCATCGAACATCAGTGCCCCCAATGCGGGGCACCCGCTATTTTAGAGGAAACAGACCGCCTGTTTGCCTGCCAATTCTGTCGGGTAAATTCATATCTGATGACAGATGATGTTTTTCACTACCTGCTACCGCATTCACCTAATGAAAACAAAGATATTGTGTATTTCCCCTATTGGCGCTTCAAGGGTATGCTCTTTTTCTGTGGGCCATCGGGCATTCTGAACCGGTTTGTCGACGTCAGCCATCAGGCTATTGAGGCACCCAGTTTCCCCAGCTCAGTCGGCGTCCGTAGTCAGGCAATGAAGCTTCGTTTTGCGACCGCAGATACGGTCGGCAGATTTCTCAAACCTCAGCAGTGCTTTGATAAATTTCTAAATACCTTCCAGGAAAGATTCGGCAAGTCGCTGCCAAAACCTATTTTACACCAATCCAGCATTGGAGAAACCCTCAGCCTGATCTATTCACCGTTTTATCTGACAGATAGACTCTATGATGCCATCCTATGCAAACCGGTATCAACGAAACTGCCGGATGATTTTAATATCGATAATTTCAGCGAAGATCATCCCCATCGGCACATCCAATTTGTTTCTACCTTGTGTCCCAACTGCGGCTGGAATCTGGAGGGCGAACGCGACGCATGGGTGTTAGGTTGCAAAAACTGCAATTCAACCTGGTACCCGGTGGGCAAAAAACTGAAACAGTTAAAATTTGCATATTTTCCGGGCAAAAAAGACGAGGCCATCTATCTGCCCTTCTGGCGCATTAAAGCCGATATTACAGGAATAAATCTTGAATCTTATGCCGATTTGATCGCAGTTGCCAATCTTCCTAAAGTCGCACAAAGCGGCTGGAAAGATATTCCTTTTCGATTCTGGAGTCCCGCATTTAAGGTTCGTCCAAAGGTATTTCTGCACCTGGCATCCCAAACCACACTTTCCCAACCAGGCGAAAAACTGATCTCCGAACTGCCGGCCGCCAGGATTTATCCCACCACGTTACCCATCAAAGAAGCCGTTGAAAGCCTAAAGATTACCTTGGCTGATTTCATGAAACCGCGCAGAACGCTTGTGGAGCGCCTTCGTGATATCCGAATTGACCCGAAAAGCGTTACCCTCGTATTTATGCCCTTTAAGGAAGGACATCATGAGTTTATTCAACCGGATTTTCATCTAACGGTAAACAAAAACGTATTGGCGCTGTCAAAAAATCTTTAATAGAGGGTCGCGGAATTAAAAAGATACCCAAGGATTTATTTATTTCCAAATCCCTGATTCTGATTTAAACCCAAGGCAGCAGATCCCGCAGCTGGCTTATCACTTGCGGACACCACCGTCGACTCATTCCTGCAGCGCTTCGAAATCCCTGAGCACGTCAATCCTGATTATCATTGCTTGACACGGCAACAGGTTTTAACTATCGTTTTACGAGGTACCTGTATAACCGCTCAAAATGTTATTCAACTTGGAACGCTGAACCCTGAACCGCTCAACTTATGGTTTATATGTTGCCATCCCAAATACCCCCGATGGATATTTTGATCGATCAATACCTGAATTATTTGCTGGTCGAAAAGGGGCTCTCTAGTTCCACATTGGAATCTTACAGTCGGGATTTGATCCGCTACCAACTATTCTTGCAGGATAGCGACATTGGGTGTATTTCTGAAACCGATACGGTGTTGATCCTGAAACATTTGATCGCTCTTAGAAATGCCGGCCTGGGCGCGCGCTCCAGAGCCAGGCATCTGGTGTCGATAAGGGGGTTTTATCGTTTTGCAGTCAAACAAAAAGTACTCAAACGTGATCCCGCCGATCTGGTTGATCTTCCGAAAACAAGCCTTAAACTTCCGGATGTTCTTTCGGTGGAAGAGGTGTCCCAGCTGCTGAGTAAACCGGATCCCGCTAAGCCGATCGGTGCAAGGGACGCCGCCATGCTAGAACTTTTGTATGCTGCCGGTCTGAGAGTATCTGAGTTGATTAATCTGAAATTGCAAAGTCTTAATTTAGAATCCGGTTTTGTAAGAGTGTTCGGCAAGGGATCAAAAGAGCGGGTGGTTCCTATTGGATCGCTTGCCAAAGAAAAAATCCAATTTTACCTGGAACATTCAAGAAATATGCTCTTGAAAAATCAAGTCAGTCCTTACATTTTCGTTGCCCGAGCGGCAAAACCAATAACGCGCCAGGGTTTTTGGAAATTGTTGCGGCGCTATGGCAAATTGGCCCATCTGAATAAAAAAATCACTCCTCACAGCTTGCGGCATTCGTTTGCAACCCACTTGCTGGAAGGCGGAGCCGACTTAAGAGCTGTTCAGGTAATGCTCGGTCATGTCGATATTTCAACGACCCAGATATATACCCACGTCACCCGCAAGCACCTCAAAGATTTGCACAAACGCTTTCATCCGAGGGGTTGATTCGGAGCGATTGGAGTCTACATCAGAAATACTCTTAATCTTTGCCTCAGGTTTTGGAATACCAAATAATTTCTAAAGATTATCACTGATAGCAGATTTCGCTTTTTAGATGAAAAAGGATTTTAAATACGCCTCTACCTGTCGGACAGAAGCGAATCTTCGCTATCAATAGCATTGACACCAGCCAATATTTCATTTAGACAGGCTGTTTTTTCTCAATGCTTTGAAACCAATATACCTAGCAGGAAACACAAATCGTGCCCTTAATGAAAATGAATACAAAACCCTTAGGCTGGTGGCAGCCCACCATAAACCAACCCACTGCCGGCGACCAAGCGCTATTAGATGCCATTAAACGGGTCACCCATCCCCTTTTTTTGATCAACTGCAACGGTAAAATGGCCGTTTCCATGGGCGGCACCGCCACCATTGGAAACAAAAAACCATCCGGATCTGATGTCCTGCCGCTGATTGGGTATGCACCGGCCATACATCCAAAGGATTTAGGGGATCCACAGTTTAAAAAAGCACATAACCTTCGCTATGCTTATGTCGTCGGGGCCATGGCCAATGGAATTACATCTGTTGAAATGGTCGAAGAAGCTGGACGTAGCGGGATGATCGGTTTTTTTGGCGCAGCCGGGCTATTGACGCATCAAATCGAAGATGCCATCGACTTGCTCCAAGATCGCATGGAATCCCGATCGTTTGGTATGAACCTGATTCACAACCCGACGGATCCGGAACTCGAAGCCGCTACGGTGAACCTGTACATCAAGCGCGGGATCAAATTAATTAGCGCTTCGGCCTATTTGGATCTTACCCTTCCACTGGTGTATTTCCGGGTCAACGGTATCCACCGCGATAACAACGGCAAGGTCATTTGTCCCGGCAAAGTGGTCGCAAAAGTATCACGGGTCGAGGTGGCCCGAAAATTTCTTTCACCGCCACCGCAAAAGTTTTTAAAATTGCTGGTTGAAAAAAATCTAATAACATCCGAACAGGCGGCCCTATCTGCTGCAATTCCTATGGCGGATAACTTGACCGCCGAGGCAGATTCCGGGGGTCACACGGATAACCGACCGGCGCTGACGCTTTTACCGACCATGTTGGCTCTGCGCGACGATATCACGACAAAACATGACTATGTGAATTCGATTGGTATCGGATTGGCCGGTGGTATTGCCACGCCGGAATCAACTGCAGCCGCTTTTGCCATGGGTGCTGCCTATGTGCTCACCGGATCGATTAACCAAGCTTGCGTGGAGGCCGGTACCTCTGATACCGTTCGCCAGATGTTAGCGGAAGCCGAACAGGCCGACGTCGCCATGGCCCCCTCAGCCGATATGTTTGAACTCGGCGTCAAGGTTCAAGTATTAAAACGCGGAACCATGTTTGCTTTGCGGGCGGCCAAACTCTATGAACTATATTCGCGATATGGCAGTTATGCAGAGATACCAACCAATCAACGCGATATTCTTCAAAGGGATTTTTTTCGATGCACTTTTCATGAGGAGTGGGAAAAAACAAAGCATTTTTTTGCCCAACGGGATCCAAAACAAATTGAGATTGCCGAGAATAAACCCAAGCACAAGATGGCCCTCGTATTTCGGTCCTATCTTGGTCAGTCTTCGACATGGGCGAACAGCGGTGATCCATCAAGAAAAATCGACTATCAAATATGGTGTGGCCCGTCAATGGGCGTCTTTAACCAATGGGTGAAAGGCACATTTCTTGAAAACCGCAAAAATCGAAAAACCGCCACGGTGGCCATGAATCTGATGTTTGGCGCGACGGTGGCCACCCGCGTCAATTGGCTGCGTCATCAGGGAGTTACCCTGCCCCACGAGGCAGAGCGATTCTATCCGCTTGAACTATCGAAAATTATAGAATTGTTGGATGAGACATAAGCCCTTAACCCTGGAGCCGATTTAAAAAGTTTTTTCGGAACACGCTTATGTTTAACACACGATAACTTTCAGCATTGATCCGAGGAGATTCACTTTCCCTTGGGCCGATGGATGATTCACGAAAATACTCCCGTTTTACCGGCTCACCGTTAAGATTGATGGAATCAACTGAGATGATGCCTCGGGCCCAATATGACAAACCGCGCTCCTTGTCACAGCGTAGCGCTCGATTGCTGATGATAAGCTGATAATCTCTAATTTCAGAAATATGGTGTTTGTCTGATTCCGAACTTTTAGATACGTAAAAATAAAAACGGTGATCCACCAGCCATTGATGCAAATCGACCAGGATCTGTTTTGTCTCCGGTACTGAAAATTTCAATTCTCCCAAAAGATGGCCTCCGAGGACCACTGTAAACGCCTCATCAGGATTATACTGCCGCGCATAACCCGACTGCAATCCTCCCAGAGGATCGGGCGCTAAAAATTCGCGGGACCAGCGTTTCCATCTGGCAAGGTTAACATTGAAATTCTGGGAAAGCTCTTTGTTGGTATAAAATTTAATCATGATGTTGATAGACTGGCATTGAAAGAATGTTCTAAATTTTTTAACGGAATGATGCCCTCAGATTCTTAAAAAAAAAATTATTGAGTTGATATGCCAACATATCAACTTATTATTTTTAAATCAACCTCTTGATAAATTTTTCTATCAATATTATATTAAGACATTAAGACTCTCCTGCCAGTTTTTCCCAGACAGAAAGCCGGCCGCGAAAGGACAATCCGAGCATGCATGACAACAACCCGGTGGCCATCATTGGTATGGGATGTTTATTCCCAAAATCAACGGGTCTCAAAGAATATTGGAAATTGCTTTACCACGGCAAAGATGCCATCACTGAGGTCCCCGCATCGCACTGGTCACCAGAAGATTATTTTGACACCGATCCGAAATCACCGGATCGCGTCTACTGCAAGCGAGGAGGGTTTCTGGAGCCCGTCTCGTTTGATCCATCGGAATTCGGCATCCCGCCCTCTTCCCTCGAAGCCACCGACACGTCTCAGCTATTGGGACTGTTGGCAGCAAAAATGGCACTGGAAGATTGTGGCTACGGCAATGGCCGGGACTTTAACCGGGACCGCACCGCCGTCATTCTGGGCGTTACCGGAACCCAGGAATTGGTGATTCCCTTAAGTTCGAGGCTTGGTCACCCCAGGTGGCGTAAAGCCCTGGAAGATTCTGCCATACCTCCGGCAAAAACAGAAGAAATCATTCAAAAAATTTCTGATTCCTACATCCCCTGGCAGGAAAATTCCTTTCCGGGCCTTCTCGGTAATGTGGTGGCCGGCCGAATAAGCAATCGCCTGGATTTGCGGGGAACCAACTGTGTCGTTGATGCTGCCTGCGCAAGTTCTTTTAGCGCCATCCATCTTGCCACCCTGGAATTGATGTCCGGTCGCAGTGACATGGTTGTCACTGGTGGGGTGGATACACTCAATGACATTTTTATGCACATGTGCTTTTCCAAGACCCATACGCTATCCGCCACCGGAGACGCTCGGCCATTTTCAAAAGATGCCGATGGCACCGTTCTTGGTGAAGGCATCGGGATCCTGGTGTTAAAAAGGCTGAAGGACGCTGAAAGAGACGAAAATAGAATTTACGCAGTCATCAAAGGGCTCGGCTCTTCCAGCGACGGCAAATCGCAAAGCATCTATTCACCCAGCGTTGAAGGACAAATCAAGGCCTTGCGAACAGCGTACGAAAATGCCGGCATCAATCCCGCCACCGTCGGGCTGATCGAAGCCCACGGTACCGGTACCCGCGTCGGGGACAAGGTTGAGTTCAAGGCCCTGAATCGGATTTTCAAAGAATCCGGTGCCAACGGCAATAAATGCGCGCTGGGTTCCGTCAAATCCATGATCGGCCATACCAAGGCATCCGCCGGTGCTGCCGGCTTGATCAAAGCAGCACTTGGCCTTTATCATAAGGTAATACCGCCGACCTTGAAAGCTGAAACGCCGGACCCGGATCTGGACATCGGCAACAGCAATTTTTATCTGAATTCATCCACCCGACCCTGGTTTTCCAAAAATGGACATTCTCGCCGGGCAGGTGTCAGTGCCTTTGGCTTTGGCGGCAGCAATTTTCACGTTGTCCTTGAAGAGTACCTCCCGGCCAAGACTGAAATATCCTGGGACGGCAACATCGAAATAATGGCCTTTTCCGCCGCCGCAAAAAATGACCTGATCCGCTCTGTCAAGACGCTTCGGGACGATGCCGAAAACGGTTTATCCAACGATCAGTTTAGGATCCGGGCGGCTGAATCGCGTAAGAATTTTTCAGCCGAACATTCCCATCGCCTTTTGATGATTCATGAACAGACCGTTCAAATCTCAAAACTTTTAAACCGTGCGTTAACGGCATTGAATTTCAGAGACGGGCAAGATTCACCGGATTTGAAAAATATCTACATCGGCGGTCCTCAAAAAGCCGGTAAACTTGCTTTTGTCTTTGGGGGACAGGGAAGCCAATACCTTGGCATGGGGCGGGATTTTGTCTGCACCTTTCCCCAGGCCATGAAGATCCTGGAAGATGCCAATAAAAAATTTAAAAGCCCGACGCTTCTTAGCGATCTAATCTATCCACCGACAGCACATACGCCTGAAGAACGGCAACGGCAGGAAGAAATCTTAAAAAGGACCGATATTACCCAACCGGCTATTGGCGCCGTCAGCCTGGCGATGCTGAAAGTGCTACAGAAGTTCGCAATTAACCCCGATGCCGTCTGCGGACACAGTTTCGGAGAGTTGATGGCGCTGTGCGCAGCCGGGTGGATTGATGAACAAGCCCTAACGAAACTTTCGATCACCCGCGGTCGCCTCATGGCGGCAGCCGTGGCAAATCACAATGCACCAGAAGGCGCCATGCTGGCAGTGCAGGCACCTCTGAACGAACTGGAAACCCTGATAGAAAGTTCAACTCAGAAAATTGTTATCGCCAACCGCAATAGTCCCA
>JARFPZ010000594.1 GCA_029288035.1 Desulfosarcina sp. | reverse complement strand
AGTTGCTCGGTGCCGGCTTGCAGGTCAAATTGCGATAGGGACAAGCGATCGCCCTTAAGGATAACTTTTGAATTAAATTTTAGCGGCCCCAGGTCCTCTATTTTATTAAGCCTAGCGTAGGCGGCTTCTTTGGGAATTGGAAACGGTTTCAGGTTGAACTTTGGGGCAGATAGATCCACCTCGTATTGAGGCGGTTGGGCGGCCAGGTTAAAATCCAGCCAGCCGGTCAGTTCAGTATCTGCCAGGACAAATTTGAAATCGTTGACTTTAAAATCGGAGGGGGCCGGATCAGTGATATTGCCGGAGATGGCATACGCCCCTTGGCCCGGAAGCGGTGTGAAAATATACGGTTGCGCGATGATTTCTTTGAGTTTCTCAATTTCTTTGCCCTGCAGGGAAAATTTAAGATCGATGATTCGTTGGGTCATGAGTTTTTCAACCGATCCGCTCAAACGCAACTCTGCCGATGCCAAGGTTCCTGCTTGCAAGTCGATTTTTTTAACAGCAATCTCCCGGGAAGAACCGGCCAGTTTGACAGCCAGCTTGACGGGGCGGACCTGGCCCAGGCCCTTGGCCCACGCCTCTTTGGCAAGTTCCGGCAGGAGAACACTTGGCAGGTCCAATTTCGGCAATGACAGTTTTGCTTCCAGCTGCGGCGGCCCATCTCTTAAATCCAGATTAAGAGATCCCGCAATATTGTTTTTCCCGGCCGTGATTTTAAGATCGGGGATTTTTAGATTCTTTGGGACCGGGCTGATAACTTTGCCGGCGGCGCTAAAAGCACCACGAACCAGGAGCGGCTGCCCGATCACTTGCTTTAAATTGGCCAAATCCTGGCCACTGGCCTGAAAATCGAGTTCGATCCCTTGCAGTTCTAACAGATCAGCAACCATACCGGTTAAGCGAATTTCGCCCAGCTCGGGGGTGCCGAGTTTGAGATCTATCTGTTTAATGGCCGGTTTTTCAAATGGATCTGCCATGTTAAGATCCAAATCGATTGGTCCGAATCTAGATTTTTGCGATGTCAGCCGGGTTGTTAACAAAGGAACTATCTCAGCCAGGTTTAAACTTGCCTGTCCATTAACCTCATTTTCACCCAAAACGATATTTAGATCGTTCACGTTAAAAACCTTGGCCTCAGGATCCGAAATTTGAGCAGAAACCTTGAAGGCACCTTGCTCCGGCAGCGCCGGGAGGCCGAATTGTGCTAATTGGTTGGAATCTTGGCCCTTTGCCGTAAAATTCAGATTCACTCCCCGCAGGGCCAACACATCCGTTAGCTCGCCGGCAAGGGATATTGCAAGGCGTTCCTGGCTTCCGATCTGAACATCCAGGTTTTCAACAGCCAGTTTGCCGGCGGGATCGCTCACCCTGGCGGCCAGCTTAAACGCGCCGAATTTCGGCACATCGGACTGTCCTGCCAGCTCAGCGATTTCAGCAACCGATGATCCCTGGGCCGTAATATCAAATGCCAGCTCTTTTAAATTGATGGGATCGCGCAGTTCGCCCGAGATCGTCGCGGTTGTTCCACCTGATGTTGCGGTGAGGTTGGCCGGCAATGAATATCCCGGTTCGACCCAGGCCCAGATGGGGCCGACGGTACCGTTTAGGGTCAAAGGGATATCGTCAAATCTGCCCTTGAAATCCAACTTCAGGGGTTTATCAAAACCGGGAATTTTACCCGCCAGGTGATCGATGCCAACAGAAAATTTAAAGCCCGACTGGGCATCCTTGTAAATAAAAAGACCTTTTTCGACGAGAACATCGCTGAATATCAGTGGCGGCGGGGGCGTTTCTGTTTCCTCTTGATCATCAGCTGCGGTATCAAATGAGAAATTGGATGTTCCGGCACTATCGAATTCAACAATTACCTCCGGTTCAACAAGGACCAGGTGGGCGAAATCAAATTTTCCTAAAATCAGGGGCCAAACGGCCACTTGAATTTCCAGGCGTTTGGCCCGGCCCAGGTTCGGTCGAGCGCTCCAGGCTGCGTTCTGGAAACTGACGGCCTCAACCACAAGGGTCGGTCGGATACCAAAATCGATGTCGATATCGCCCTTAATGTTCAGTTCGCGACCGGTGGCATCCTTAACCGCCTTGGCAATCAAGGGCTTGAATTTGTTAACGTCGTAAAATTCGACAAACGCATAAAGCGCTGCGATCAAGAGCACGAAAACCAAAACTGCTGCAATGACTATTTTTTTCCAGTGCACAGATTATTTCTCCCGGTTTTGATTCAATTTGAAATCGCAACTCAGGTTATAATATTGGGAAGCACTTAAAAACTGAATTTGATGCCGCCGGTCACGTAGTTTGATCCGCCGGCCCCATATAAGCCAAAGACCGATGATCGGTGGTGGATGCGCACTACCAGATCCCACCGGGGATATTGAGGCAGACCCAGGGCAAGTTCGAACAGAAGGTAGTTGAGTGTTTTCTGGGCATCATCATCATCATCTTTTTCCACTTTAGAAATTTCGGTGTAACAGGATAGCCCATCGCCGACGGCAAGGCTGGTGTCAACGTACTTGTCCCAGGGAAATACATGCCAGCGTCCGATGATCAATCCGTTGAATTCCCAGAAGGTGTCGTTGTTGAAGTGTTTGCCGATCTGACCCTCGGCCTCGAAGCTAATATAGTCTTGATAGTGCCAGAATTCACGCGCCAATGCCGCCACGGCAATATAGTCGTTATCCTCGAATTTTGCGTTGAAAGTGAAAACATCTTCGATCGTGTCCTGGGCGTGGGCACCGCCATAGACGGTTATAAACCATTTGGGTCGTTTTATATCATCCTTGTTTTTGGCGTCATCCGCCCGGGCGCCTGATCCATAGTCGAGCAGCAATGCAAACACAAACAGTAGGAACCATCGAAACCGTATCAAAACCAACTCTTAAATCCTTATCGTTTTTCTAAACGTGTTATATTTCAGATTTTCCGGCAGGCGTCAATATTAAAGCGCGGATACCCCCACGAGAATTTGATGTTCATTCAATGATATTGCTTACAGCGTAGTTTCATATAAGTGGTGTCAGTCGTCAGCTTCCGATTGATCGGCTTTATCCGACTCATCGATGCTGTGTTCGAATTCAGCAATCACCTGGGCGCCCAACAGCAGGATAATCACCGCAATTTCGATGCTCAGCAGGGCGACCACTGCGGTTGCCAGGGAACCATAGATTACGTTGACCAGGGATATGGTCGAATAATACCAGACCAAAATATGGCGGATAATCTCCCACAGTACCGCAGCGGTAACACCTCCGGCAAGGGCGTAACGAACCGGAATGTGTCCCAGGGGCATCACCAGGTACAGAGATGTCAGCATGATCACCATCCCCGCCATGCCCGACAAGTAAAGTATCAATCTGGATGTGCCCGCCAGGCTCAAATCCCGGCCCAACAGAATCAAGTGTTTGTCCGAGAGCGCACCCATTGCTCCGGCAACGATGGTGATTACCAACACGCCAATGCCTAGCAGAAAGATGTAGGCGTAGGGAATGATGGCAGAGATCAGAAAATGGCGGCGGTGTTTTCTGGATCTATGGGAAAAAATGACGGCCATGGCGCTTTCGAGCACGGTGAAGGCCATGGAACTAAAGAACAGCATAAACAGGATTCCGACGATGCCTACCAGCTGGCGGCGAGCAAGAAAGCCCCACACCTGATCGGACACACTTTCCGCATAGGCCGGGATTACCAGTTTCAGATTGCTGAGGATGGTGCTATATAGCTGTTCTTCTTCGATGAAATGCGACAGCCCTACTAATATGAGTGCCAGCATGGGAATTACCGACAAAAGGGTATAGTAGGCAACCGCACCGGCCAGCAGCAATCCCTGATTGCGTTTAAAACCAATGAGCACTCGCCACAGGAATTTTCCGGGGCGCTGTAAAATTAAGTCGATATGTCGTTTTTTACGCTCCATTGGCTAATCTGATTTGTGATATTTCAGCCACTAAGGCACTAAGCCACCAAGGTTGTAACCAAAACTGATCGGCTCAACCTAAATACTCTTTTTTTTGTGTCTTTGGGTCTTAGTGGCTAAATTTTTACCTTGATTTTTATTTCTCCAGCTTCAAATTCTTAAGGGCGGCAAACTTGCCGGGTGAAGGCCTTTGCTCGCAATCGCAAGGATCTTCATTCATATCTGCGCCGCATTTGGGGCACAGTCCCTTGCAGTCCAGTTTGCAAAGCGGCCTTAGGGGGAATTCCATCACTACTTGTTCCTGGATGGCGTCTTTCAGATTGATTTTTTCGCCCTGGAAATAAACGATTCCCATATCTTCGGCACTCAGTTCAACTTCCTGGGGTTCGGTATCCTCCATGACGTCTGCCGCCTGCTGCATGTAGGTGAGCGTGAAGCTGGATTTCAAAGGCGTTTCGAAAGGCTGCAGGCATCGGCTACAGGGCAGACGCACAGATGTCTCAATATCTCCATCTAATTGTACCAAATCACCGATCCGAAGTGCTCGCAAAGCAGTCCTCAGCGGTGCCGCAAATTCACATTCACCGTTGGCAACCATTTCTGCTAGGACCGGGAAGGTTTCCACCGATTTTTCGAATTCGAGGGTGAGACCATCTTCCTTTATCTGTTCAAGGCGGATTTCCATTTTTAAAATCCTCCAATGTCCAAATTATGAGCGACGCAAACTAAGATCTCCCAATATAATGCTCGGATATGATAAAGCAATTTTCGGGCAATTAATTTTTACGGTAGATCGTCTCAAGAGGTGACTGAATGGTTTTGGGGTGAGGTGGTGAAGAACATTCACAGTCCAAATTCAGAACTACTGATGTGACGTAAAATCGGATGCAACAAAAATTTCAGAAATCGCGTCGATAAAGCTGAACTTGGGCGAATCGTTCTGATTCTTGGCTTCCAGAACAGAATTAACATCTTCCAATTCGACAGCCACGGTCTGAATGGCAGCGCCGTTGATTAAAAGCTGAGCTATTTCATCTCTGATCACATCGATCTGCATAGGAAACTCGCCCTTTAGGCGTGGATTCCATCGTTCCAGGTCCTGCTTAACTTCTACCAGCTCCTTGATATCCATTTTGAGATCTCGAATTTTGGTATTGTTCTCATTGTTAGCGGCAGAAACAATGTACACCTCCTGGCTCTCCCGGATCATTGAGCATGAGGATAGTTTTCTCATTTTGGTTTCTACCATCCCAAAATTTTGAGCAAAGGTTCGAAATTCATATCTAGGTATTATCTTGC
The DNA here is from genome assembly GCA_029288035.1 of Desulfosarcina sp. Classification (GTDB taxonomy): domain Bacteria; phylum Desulfobacterota; class Desulfobacteria; order Desulfobacterales; family JAFDCJ01; genus JAFDCJ01. Next base: position 1,714 of record JARFPZ010000594.1, on the reverse strand, counting down.
TCATATGATATCCTTTGACGTTCTAATCCACAATCGATTTGACGGTATCGACGAACATTTTCGCTTTCCGCTGAATTTCCTGGTCCTTGGAAAGAATGTTTATGCCAAAAGAGGCGCCAATGCCAGGATCCACGACGCCGACGCTCAAATTGACGGCCCTGCTCAGGATGTCGTCGGTTTGGGGCAGCATGTGGCAGCGGTAGGGCCGGTTGCCGTCCTCATCCTTATAGGCCAGCAGGTGCTCCATGTTGGAGTAGACATGCCATCCGCTATCGGCAACCGGGATGGTGTCCAGTGATTGGGAAACCCGACGAGCCGTCCGGGCGTCACGGAACAGCACCGTCAAGATGGTGTGACACTCATCCGGATCATTGATTTTCCTGAATTCCATATTGCGGATGCCACCGGCGGTGATGGCATCTTTGAAGAGCTTTTTTTTAACTTTGAGGGTTTGGACGATACGGTCGAGTTTTCTCAATTGTCCGATGGCGAAGGCACCGGTCAACTCGTTGAGTTTCAGGTTGAGTCCGAGGATGGTTCGGGCGCCGAACTCGACGCCCAGCAGTGAGGGGATATGTCCCTGGTCGTGAAATCCGAAAGCCCGCTCGTACAGGCGCTTGTTGTCGGTTACAGCCAATCCGCCGTCACCGGCGGTGATGGTTTTATTGACGTTCAGGGAAAACGCGGCCATGTCTCCAAACGACCCGACCCTTTTTCCCTTGTATCCGGCTCCCAAGGCCTGGCACCCGTCCTCGAGGACAAACAGCCGATGCTCCCTGGCAGTCTTCATGATCCGGTCCATGTCGCAGGGGTTGCCCAACATGTGGACCGGAATGACACCCTGGGTCTTGTCGGTGATTTTCCGCCGAACGTCGTCCGGGTCCAGCGTGAGCGATTCATCGATTTCGGCAAGCACCGGCACGCCGCCGACGGCGATCACCGCCGACATGGTGGCGATGTAGGTGTAGCCCGGCACGATGATCTCCGCTCCCGGTTGAATCCCCAGGGCTGCCAGCGACGCCATGATCGCGCTGGTTCCGCCGTTGACGGCCAGGCAGTGCTTAACACCGATTATCCCGGCAAACATTTCCTCCAGCGTCGCTACTTTTCGTTTGAAATCCGGGTTGTCCAGACTTCCATATCTGGAAAGATACCCGCTTTGAAGGATTTCTTCGACTTCACGACGTTCTTCTTCCCCAACGAGAAACGCGCCCGGACCCGGCATAAGGTGCCTCCTTGAGATCGGATTGAATCGTTGAACTGTTGTTCCTCGAGCCGACAAAATTTGGCAGCATGTATACGATCTGCCGGCATGGCCATTGGAACATGGACAAACTATACTTTTTTTGAGGCTCCGTCAATACGAACGGCTATCCGAGACGCCCGTTGTAATATTGATTCTTCAAAGATATCCGATGAGATGGATCGAAAGATTAAAAATGCTGCTAAAAGCGAGCTCCACGCCTGCGTATTAGCGACTCATTTCAGGGCTCCTGACCTCAATTGGAAAAATTTCTCGGGAGGTCCTGATGTCTAAGAAACCTACAAAATTTGTAATGAAAATAATCGTAAATGCAAGATGCAACAGAGTTTATCAAAAATATATGGAACGATAATTTAGAGAAGGGTAATATCGACGCCTTTTATCTTGGTGTTAGAACCGAAATAGAAAATTATATTCAGTACGATTCTCCCAAATTATGTTTTATGGACG
>JARFPZ010000580.1 GCA_029288035.1 Desulfosarcina sp. | reverse complement strand
CTCTTTAAAATTACTAAAACCAGCGCTTGCATCTGCTGTAACCATTTCACCAGCGGTTCCCAGCTCTTTTCCCATTGTCTTCTCCTCTCACATGAATATTATCAGATTTTCCTGGATCATATACCTATCCAGATAACGAAGGCGGGCTTTATTGTCAACATTGATTTTTTTGGATGTGGAATTGAGCGGTTAGGAAAATTCGGGTCTGCTGCCGGCGGATTTGCCAAAAATTTTCAGGGCGTTGATTAAGATATCCGATCGATATGATTATTCATTTAAAGTTCAAACTTCCATTCACTCACTTGTCCATAGATGATTCTTTTTCTTTTGTTCACACATGCGATGCAGTTGCAACCATTTTTAAGCTGGTGACTACCCAGCCGTCTGGTTAATTCCCATGAAGCATGAATCATTTCAAGGATCATGCGCCTCATTTCAATTACGGTTTCCTGACTTTCTTTCATAACTCATACTTTTCCGGTTTGCGTGGACCACTGGAGATTTTTAATTACTTTCAAGACAATCTTTGCTCAACTGCCTATCGAATGCCACGGGATAGCAGCCGTCAAAACAGGCCTTACAGAAATTCTTCTCCGGACTTTTGATTTCGGTGGCGTTTAGAAGGCCGTCGATGCTGAGATAGTACAAGGAGTCGAGTCCTAAAAAATCCCTTAACTCTTCCACCGTTTTGCGGGTGGCAATCAACTCGCCTCTGGTTGAAAAATCGATGCCGTAATGACAGGGGAACCGATGGGGCGGGCCGCTGACTCGCATGTGCACTTTTCTGACCCCAAGCTCCCGCAATGCTTTTACCCGCGTTCTGACGGTGGTGCCCCGGATGAACGAATCTTCAATGATGATGATATCTTTACCTTTTAAAAGTTTCTTGACCGGGTTGAGTTTTATGCGAACGCCAAAATCCCGCATGCTTTGGGTCGGTTGGATAAATGTTCGGCCCACATAGTGGTTGCGAATCATACCCATTTCAAAGGGTATGCCGGACGCTTCCGAGTAACCCAGCGCAGCATAGGTGCCCGAATCGGGAAACGGCATGACAAAGTCGGCCTCAACAGGCGCTTCTTGGGCCAGACGCCTGCCATGGGCTTTGCGAGTTAGATACACGTTCTGACCATAAAACGTGCTGTCCGGTCTGGCAAAATAGATAAATTCAAAAATACAGAAGGCCCGCCGGGATGCCGGCGATGTTTTAATGCTTTTAATGCTGTCGGGACCGATGATGACGATTTCTCCGGGATCGAGTTCACGCACAAATTCGGCCTCCACCAGATCAAAGGCGCAGGTTTCGGAGGCCAGTACATAATTGCCGTTTAATTTTCCCAGACACAGCGGTCTGAATCCATAGGGATCTTTGATTCCAATAATTTCTCCCAGGCTCGTCAACATCACGAATGAAAATGCGCCCTGCAGTCTGGAGACAGACTTAACCAAGGCCTGTTCAAATCCGTATTCCAGGTTTTTCACAAAAAGATGCAAAAATATTTCACTGTCCATGGTGGTCTGGAAAATAGAGCCGGATTCTTCAAGTTCATCTTTCAGAGTGTGGGCGTTGACAATATTGCCATTGTGGGCCACGGCATAGGATTTTTTGCGGTGACGAACCAGAAAAGGTTGGGCGTTTGCCAGCACGGAACTGCCCGTCGTGGAATAACGCACATGACCGACGGCGCTGCGGCCCTCCAACAATTTGAGGTGGTTCATGTCGAAAACATCGGATACCAGCCCCATGCCTTTATGATCAACAATTGTATTTCCCTGGATCGTTGCGATTCCGGCGCTTTCCTGGCCCCGATGCTGCAAAGCATACAGGCCGAAGTAGGTCAACGGTGCTGCTTCCAGGTGATCGCAGATCCCAAAAATACCGCAAGATTCACGGGGCTTATCAAAATCGGTCATTTAGGGTAGACTCCCAACCCGGACAAGCCGGAATTGAAGATTGAAGATTACCACTTATATCCAGTATCAAACATCCAGAATCCAGCATCATGAAGGTTCACTTTTCGAGAGATCACATTAATTAAAGATTTTAACACCATTTTTCGTAAATTCGCACTAAAATCTGGTGATGCGGTAAAACTTCCTCCGAATTAGGCAAAAAGACTCACCACGATTTTTTAGTCATCAATGACGAGCTCTGCAATCAATCCAGCGGGGTATTTTCCACCAGATCCCAAACCCCGCACGGGCAGGCACCGGCGCAAAATCCGCATCCGATACACAGGCTTTCATCCACCACATATTCATAGGTGTCATCGTCCAGCCCTTTTCTGCTGATGGCATGTTGTGGGCAAACCGATACGCAAATTCCGCAATCCCGACAAGCGCCACAGGATGAACATTGGGACCCGCAATGATCCAGGTCCGAGTATTCGGTCACCCGGGGGTCGAAATACTCCAGCGTAATGCGACTGCGGTTGATCATTTCGCGTTTTTGTACCTCTGGAGGCTTGTCCTCCAGGATGTCACAGATTGTCTGGGCTACGATTCGACCGGATCCAATGGCATCGGTGAGAAGGCCGGGTCGGACCACATCACCGATGGCAAATATTTTAGGGTCGGTTGTCAGAAAATGAGGATTGACTTTGACGAATCCATCCGCAATTTCGATGTTATCCGGCAGGAACTCGAGATCCGGCATGTCGCCTATGGAAATAATCACGGTGTCGGCAGGGATATCCTCACCGGATTTCAATGTGATGGCGTTTTCGGTAATCTCTTTGGTGAAAACCGGCCATTTGAATTCAGCACCGATGGCCTCGGCCGCTTCTCTTTCTTTACCAAAAGAGGCCGGCTCCTGTACATCCAGCAGGGTGATTTTTTCAGCACCGAGCCGGTGCGCCTCGGCCGCTGCATCGCAACCGACATTGCCGGCGCCGATGACCACCACCTGTTTGCCGACCTTGGCCTGATTTTCTTTGGCTTTTTCAAGAAACTCCAGGGCCGTCACTGCCCGTTCGTTGCCGGGTATCGATAATTTCCTGGGCTTTTGGGCACCCGTTGCAATCACCACAAAATCAAAATCTTCTCGAAGCTGCTGAACGTTTTCCGACCCGAGTGGCTGCTGAAGGTGTACATGGGGCAAAACCTCCTTGACCCGCTCGAGTTCGGTGGTAATCACCTCGGTCGGGATACGACTTTCAGGAATCACCCGGGTGAATTTACCGCCGATGTCTTTGGCGACTTCATAAATGACCGCCTGATGCCCTTTCTGACGGAGCTGCCAACCCACCGATATACCGGCCGGTCCACCGCCGATAATGGCAATTTTTTTATCCGATTCGGGCGGCAGTACCGGCAACGCTGCCTTGATACTGGCCTGACCGAGTTGGGTGACATCCACCGGAGCCATGGCAGTAGTTTGGCGGGTGCACGACTGCATGCACAAATTTGGGCACAGATAACCACACACGGACGCCGGAAAGGGCGTATAGGCAAGGGCCAGATCGACCGCCTCATCGATGCGGCCCTCGCGAACCAATTGCCAGCGTTCCTGCACCGGAATTCCCGTCGGACAGGTGGCCTCACAGGGCGCGGCATATTTGCGGTTTTCCCAGATCGGAACATAGCGCCGCAGCTGAGCGGTTGTAATCAGCGGCACGGGGCTGCGATCCAGTTGCATGAGGTCACCGATCAGTCCGCCACGGCCGAGCTCTTTCTCCCACACCCCGGTATGAAACGAATGGATGGATTTCATCGGCCGTTGAATTTTTTCCTGGGGCGTGCGTGCAACGAGCAGCTGCCATTGACTTCTATCTGAAAATACTCTGACCAATTCGGTCCGGCCGATGTGATCCAGAAAAACATGAAGATTTTGGTTCAACCAGGCCCATTCTTCATCTCCCATGGAAATCAGTTTGGCATCGCGCCGGCTGTAGCCTCGGTAAGGGCCATGAAAAAACACCTTACCGCCAACCATGCCCACAAACGGTCGGTGCCCTAGTATATTATCGGGAACTTGGGCTTCGAAACCGCAAATCACGGCAATACCACCCGCCATAAACTCACCGAAATAGTCCCCGGCGGAGCCCAGCACCCAGAGTTCGGGGGGATCAAAGCGCGGGTTGTGTTTGGTCATGGTCATGCCCCGGGCACCGATATTACCGGCAACGTAAATCTTGCCCTGGGCCATGGCATTGGCGGTTCCGTTGCCGGCATTGCCATGAACGACGATCCGGGCGCCAGCATTGAGCCACCCCACGTCATCGGAGGTCGGTCCGAGGATTTCTATAGTGGTGTTGGGAAATCCCATGGAACCGACACGTTGCCCCGGTTGACCGGATATTCTTATATGCACCATTTCGTCGCCGGCCTGCCAGAGTCGGCCGCCGATTCCGTGCTGGCCGTAGGCATCGATCTGCAGGCGTCGGTGTCCCTGGGCCACGGCGGCCAGGATTTGTTCTTCTAGAATCCGCGAATCAACCCGTTCGCCGTCAATTCTGCCGGAAATCACATGATAGGATGTCGTACTGCTCAAGATTTGTTCAGACATATCTCTTCTCCAAATCGAATTCATTTGGATCGTTAAGTTCGTTTCGATAGATCAGGGCGATTGGATCAGGAGTTGATTAAGATGATTATGTTGACTGAGTTTATTGGATTTGCCGATTTTATAATCAATTAGTCAACCAATCAACCCAATCAACCAATATCTCTGCCATCTCTCCTCTGACTTCTGTCCTCTGACCTCTGTTCTCTGTCCTCCGACACCTGTCATCTGAATTACACCACATATTTTATACTTAACCTTTCGGCCGCATCATGGTCATCGATTCCCAGCGCATCAGACATACCGATGGGAAGTGAAGTGGATCGCCCCAAGGGCGCCACAATTTTTTTCAATTCAGTGTCAAAGCTCAAGAAGACATCCACCAGCCGTTGGGCCACATCTTCGACGTTCAAGCGCCGGTACAGACGGGGATCCTGAGAGGTAATCCCTTTTGGGCACAACCCGATATTACAGATATTACAACGATCCGATTCAGACCCCAGACAGCCGGCCGCGGCCTGCATGATATATTTGCCGACCTGAACGCCGCTGGCACCCAGCATGATGAGTGCTGCCGTGTTGGCTGCCAGGTTGCCGTTTTTGCCGATACCGCCACCGGCAAAAATCGGGACCTGGTTCTGCATGCCCAGTTTAACGAGGTTCAAATAGCCGTCGCGAATATTGCTGGCAATGGGATGCCCCATATGGTTCATGGAAACATTGTACGCTGCACCCGTACCGCCGTCTTCACCATCGATGGCAAGACCGGCCGCATAAGGATTGCGCGTGAGATTGTTCAATACGGCCATTGCGGTTGAAGTAGCTGATATTTTAGGATATACGGGCACTCGAAAGCCCCAGGCCATGTACATTGATTGGGTCATCTTGGCCACCGCTTCCTCAATGGAATACTTGGTCTGGTGGGTGGGCGGGCTCGGTAGGCTGACACCTTCCGGCACTCCCCGGATGGCTGCGATCAGGCGGTTGACCTTGTACCACATCAGCAGACCCCCGTCTCCGGGCTTGGCTCCCTGTCCATATTTAATTTCAATGGCACACGGATCTTCTTTCATCTCCGGAAGTGCGTGAATAATTTCATCCCAGCCGAAGTAGCCACTCGCAATCTGAAGGATCACATATTTTAAAAACCGCGACCGCAGTAATCTGGGCGGGCAGCCACCTTCTCCGGTACTGATGCGCACCGGCAGGCCCAATTCTTCATTGAGATACGCCACGCCCATCTGAAGTCCTTCCCACATGTTGGGGGATAGCGCACCGAACGACATGCCGCCGATGATCAACGGATATATCTCACGAACAGGGGGGATCCAGCCTTCGGTTTTTAGAAACTTCAGGTTTTCCTCCGGGGGCAACACGCGCCCCAAGAGGGTGCGCAGCTCAAATTCATGACGTCCGGCATCCAGTGCCGGGTCCGTGAGCATCGATATGCGGATAAATTTGATGCGGTCCAAAATACCCCCGGCAACATTGCGGCGACCGCCGCGTCTGCGGGGCTGTCCGCCGCGATCGATCTGATATTTTAATTTATCTGCTTCGTCGCTATGGTAGGGACTGATGGCATCATTGGGACAAACCATATTGCACATGGCACAACCGACACAATTGTAGGCCGGATCGGTTTTTTGCCGAATACCATAATAGGCTTTGTAAACACTGGAGGGCTTTTCTAAAAAACCGATCGGTGGCGCGACGGTTCGCTTACGAAACACGGCAAGTTCTATGGCATTTACGGGACATACAGCCGTGCATTTCCCGCACAGGGTGCATTTTTCTATGTCCCACAAAATCTGCCAAGGCAGATCTTTGACACTTAAAGTTGAAGGGG
>JARFPZ010000574.1 GCA_029288035.1 Desulfosarcina sp. | reverse complement strand
GGTGGTCGGCGGCAATGTCGGTGCCAGCCCACGCATTGCCCAGCAGTGCGCCACCGGGCTCAACGATGACGGCGCTCTGGCGGCGATCGCCCAGGTGGTCGATTTCTACCGTCAAGAAGCCAAAAAGGGCGAGCGCTTGGGCAAAATGATCGATCGCTTGAGTGTTGAAGCGATCAAAGATCACTTGGCGGCGCAGTAACGCCCTTCCCGGCCCCCTGTGCGGATTCAACTGACGCCCATGCGGCCGGATATTCTATTTTCAGTGGTCTGGCCATGAATTTTTCTAGGTGCATTATATCGTAATTGTCAATTACAAAGATCTGACCCTTATTTATGTAATTGCGTCCTTTTGGACCAATACCTCCGACGATAGTAATCATGGGATGGCCCTGAGCCAGTTGGATAATGGCTTTTCCCATCTTACCGTTAGGGCCGACAACAAGGGTCTTGATCATGGATTTCTGCCTTTCGATTTAGGTTGAAGTGTTTAGAAGCTTTATGATGTCCTCTCGTAATAACCTCTCTCATACGTTTTACCGCAAGATCTCCGTTGCCTTTCTTTATCGCTTCAAAAACCGGATAGTGCATTCCCAGTGTTGTTTCCGGCGTATCATCATCGTAAAGTTGATCTTCCAACCCGATAAATGCCCTTAATTGATTCGACAGATTAAGCCATGAGCTCAGCAACCTTCGATTGCCGGATAGCTCGCAGATGGTTCGATGAAAATTCAAATCCACGTCAATGATTTCACTTACGGTTCCATCTTTTGCCACCTGGTTCATCGCGTCAACAGCCGATTCCAGCTTGGCAATCTTCTCCTTGTCGAGATCTTTAACCAGCGTTTTGATTGCAAGTTCTTCTAATGCAGTTCTTAAATCATAAAGTTCATCCAAATCTTTTTTGGTAAACTCAGCAACGTGAGCTCCCTTAAAGGGAGTGGTGGTGACGAGCCCTTCTTTTTCCAGGTAGCGGATCGCCTCACGGACCGCACTGCGGCCGATTTCCATATCGTTGGCCAAGTCAGTCTCAATGAGTCTCTCCCCCGGGTTTAATTTTTTGGATTTAATCGCCTCCCTGATCTGATTAGCAACATGTTCGACTAGAATAGAACGTTTTTCAACTTTAAATACGACGCCCATAGCATCTCATTTGGTTCGGTATTCTAAATTGTAGATTGTGGACAATTTAAATTATGAAAAATATTTTGTCAAGAGGATATTTTTCAAAAACAGGTCAGCAGGCAGGCCGCCCTGCGGCGGTAAAGACCAATTCCGTGTCCAGAAAAATTGACTCGTTCGAACCGGCGACAAACCGGCCGGTATGATCAAGACGTTTCATCTGAACCGCCACCTTTTCGGCACCGGCTTTTTCTGCCAATGCTTTCATATAAAGGGACATGGTTCGGTGGACATAGGAAACCGCCTCTTCAAGATCCAAAAAATCGTGAATGCCGTCCGGCAAATGAGCTCTGTATGCCTGAGCGCCGTCAATCGCACCAATAATGACCTTTCTGCGCTGCACGATGCCACCGCATACCGCGCCGACTGCATTTGCTACCTCGGCGTGTTCGGGAATGATGAGATTCGTATTCAAATTTTTTGCCACCGGCTTCATATATGATTTTACGGGTGCACCGATGGAGATGATCGGCCGGCGCAAAGTGAGCGTGCAGTCAAGTTCACGCGTTGCAGCATCGCTTTTTTGCCATTCCGACAAATAAAATGCCGGATCTTGTTTGGCTTCAGGAGATTGATGGTCCAGGGAGTCGATTACCTTCTCTAATATGGCCAGCAGAAGCTCCTCTTCCACACGCCGGATGACTAAATCACAGAAGGCCGTAACGCTCATCCCGACATTGGCAGCCAGTATTTCAGCACCCCAACGAGCCGCCTCGACTTTCCATTTTTGTATGATTCCGAGAACATTGAGAGCGTCTGTCGGTGTAAATCCGGAGCGCAGAATCAGTCCCCTGCTTTCCAAACGCTGTATATAGCTGTCCTTCGAAAAAAACCATCACGATCGTTTACCTTCGCCTGAAGCGACACCGGCGCCGCCTTGATGGCCTCCAAAATTGCTAACTCCTCATTTCCTATCCGATTGTTCAGTGATCGGCCTGAAACCAGAAACTGTGACATCCCATTCTCCCAGATGTCAGCCGCCCTTTGCCGCCGAAGGGTTTTCAGAATCTCAGGATGGTCCACGCCAAGTAAACTCAACGGTACGACTCTTTTGGGCCCAATGGTGAGGTTATGATCGCGGTTAAAATCAACGTGGCTATCACCGCCCCTACCGACGGTGTAAACGTCAACGGCTTCCACCAGTGTTCGTCTGCCCCCGATTAAAGCACCTTCCGTGGTATCGACAATTTTTGTCGAGACATCGGTGGGGGTCGCCGGCACCAGGATAAAATCAGGGGGGTCGGGGACATCGGACAGGCGGACGATATCCACAAAATCATCGCAAATTACTTGTCGGTATTGGTTGGTCTCAAAATCGAGGACATTGGTAGCAATACCGACCGTACCAAAATAGATGCGATCCCCACCAATGATAAGGGGCGTGTCCCCGGCCCGATCATAGAGATTGACGCAGGATGAACACTTGGCTACCGTATCATTGATAATATGATCGGGTATCTTGACAAGTTTCTTTTTGGGATCGACATGAGCACCGGCCTGATTGAAGAGATCCAGCGCCGCTTCGTTGTCCGCAAGCGTGCCGATCTCCTTTAATACTGCCCGGGAAGCCTGGTCAATCTTGAGCATCTCGGGTTCACTCATACCTTCATTCTTGGTTCCATTTTCGTCCTCCATTCAACGTTTTATGTGCCTATACAGTGAGCGCTCACTCCGCAGAACGGGAATCCTCAGGATATCCCCCTGGAAGGGAACAAAGATGACAACCTGCATTATTTAAATCCGGAATTCGGAACACGAAAGAACTTCAAATAGCAAAAATACCAATGACAAAAACATTAGACCGTCTCACTAATCTTCAAAAATACTTATTTTAACCTCTTATTTTTATCAGTTTTGGGCTTTTGTTTTCCTTGTTTTAAGCTTTTGAACATAGAATTTCGAATTTGTTTCGGATTTCGATTTTCGAATTTTCTATTTTCCATTGTTTAACTGTTTTCTCCGCGGTTCGGTAGAACCTTCCCGGGTCACCACTGGAAACGGTGGGTTAATTTCAGGGCTAACAATCGAAAAAGGTCAACCCGTC
>JARFPZ010000252.1 GCA_029288035.1 Desulfosarcina sp. | reverse complement strand
AAGGGAAGGTCTTTTTCAATTTTGGTTGAAAGCGCAATTTGTTTTTCACCGGCTTTTAGTTTAAATTTCTGGACCACATCATGGGCGAGTTCACTGAGGTTGAAGGGCTCGGGTTCCACCCGAATATCGAGGGAATCAAGTTTGGCAAGCTCTAAAAGCTCACTCACCAGTTTGTTGAGCCGTTCACAATGCTTGATGGCTGTTTGCAGGTAGCTTCGCCGCTCTGCCGGTCCCAGGCTGTCATCTTTCAGTAGCAAGGTTTCGATATAGCCCTGCAATGTGGCCAGGGGCGTACGCAGGTCATGGGAAACATTGGCAATCAGCTCACGACGCGTGGCATCCGCCCTTTGCAGCTGCGCCATTTGATCTTCGATGCGTGCTGCCATCTGGGTAAAGGTCAATCCCAAACGGTCAATTTCATCCGCTTTATGACTACTTTTCTGCGGCAAAAATTTGATCTGCACCTGCCTAGCACCGCTTCTAAATGCATCCATGGCTTTGGTCAATCGCCTGAGACGACCCGTCAGTGAGGCAAATAATAACAGCCCAGTAACCAGAGCAAACAACAAACTGGCAAAAATCATCCAGGTGCTTAACTGCAATATGTAACTGGCCTTTAATTTTTGGACAACGCTGTCATAGGTCTCTCCCCCCAGAATCACATACAGATAGCCTTGCAATTCCCCCTTTTCGGGAATACGCGCTGCTGTAAAGACCTTTTTCCCGCCAAGGCTCCGGGGATCATCACCTGAAAGGGGAATGGTTGCATGGCCTTCGAGTAAATTTCTGACAGGTTCAAGGTCTACACGTTTGCGCTTGACTTTATCGGGAACGGCTGAAAACGCCAGGATAGTACCCTCGGCGTCTAAAAGGTAGATTTCGATACTCGGATTAATCACCATGAGCATATGGAAGATGTCTTCGAGGGCTTCCTGGTTAACACGGTTATTTTGCATCAGCAGTCTTTCAGCGACAATGTGGTCGGCCAATTTGCTGTTTAGTCGCTGGTTGACCTCCTGCTGGTACATGTCTGTGGAAAACATCGTCACCACAACAATGGCCAGCCCCACCAAACAAAAGAGGCCGGTCAGCACAGCTGCTAGTTTCGAATATAGCGATCTAAACATCCTTTAGTCGGCCCTCATTCGTCGAATTCTGCAAATTTATACCCGACGCCCCAGACCGTCAGAATATAACGTGGCTGGGCGGGGTTTGCTTCGATCTTGGCTCGTAGACGATTGATATGAGAATTGACCGTGTGCTCGTAGCCGTCGTGGCCGTATCCCCACACCTCATCCAGCAATTGCGAACGCGAATAAACCCTCCCGGCGTGTCGGGCAAAATGCAGCAGCAAATCAAATTCTTTAGCTGTCAAATCAATCAGCCTGTCAGATAGGCTCACTGTGCGTCTTTCGGAATCAATCACCAGATCTGCGACCCGGAGGATCGCCTGAGTGTCCGGCCTGCGGTTGGATTGCAGCTCGTCGATGCGGCGAAAGATGGCCTTCACCCGGGCCATCAGCTCTCTGATGCTAAATGGCTTGGTGACATAATCGTCTGCACCGATTTCAAGTCCAAGCACGCGATCCAATTCGGTAGATTTTGACGTCAGCATCAAGATGGGCGTGTAGGTTGGACAGGAACGGATACGTCGACAAATTTCCAACCCGTCGATGCCTGGCAGCATAAGGTCGAGAATAATCAGGTCATAGGATTGGGATGTAATTTGGGTCCAGCCGTCATCCCCATTGAAGGCCAGGTCCACCTCGTAGGAGAAATCACGCAGGTGAAGCGCTAACAGTTGAGCCAGGTCTTTATTATCCTCAACGACCAGAATATTTCGCGACATAGCGTCTACCTAAAGTGATGAAAATCACCCATAACTTAACTCTTTACTTGCATCCCATTTTTATATTGTTAAACCAGCCTTTTGGAACAATTTTAAATCTAAAATTCTTATTGCATCCTTGCCGCCGCCGTTAGCGCAATGATGGCCATCTCCACCTGGGCTTTCCACTCCAGAGCCGTAAGTTCCCATAGCTCGCATTCATCCGGGTCGGCATCCCGCTCAAAGGCGGCACGTGCCTCACCTAATGATAAATGGTCATAGCACCAGGCGGCAAAAGAATCGTCCGCCAAAAATGTGGATGGGCTTGTTTGGGCATCGGTCGCGATGCAAGCCCTCAGTTCTTCAGGTGTCGATGCCGGCATGGTTATAATCGATAAACAGAATACCGTTCAAGTGATCGATTTCGTGAGTCAGCAACGCCGCATATTCATTCGATATGATTTTTTCATCGATCACATCCACGGGACGGGACATTTTACGAAGAATCGGGGCCGGGAATTCAATAACCTTTTTGACCCCGGTTTGGTTTTTATAGATTTTAATAAAACCGGTGCCGGCCGCTGCCGCCAAGGCGCTGAACGCTCCGATTTTCAGAAGATCTCTACGTTTCATCAATGGGTCCACCGATAATAAAAAGAAGCAAAAAGGGGGTGTAAAACGCTCGACTCATTGCAACCTAAGTTGATTTAGTTTCATATCACAGCCCAAATAAGAATGAAAGCACGGAAAGGAGGCAGCCCGGGAAACGTCAATGTCAACGCTAACCGATTCAGATTGAGGGGATTCACCTCCCCGGATTTGGAATTTTAAAATTAGGCAGGAATTTTTTCCGGATTTATTCAGAGGTGGGGAATACGGTAAGAATTAGTTTTGATGCGTAAAACATAAGATCAAGCACCCTTAACTTTGAATCAGACCCTTTAGACGATCAGCGACCAGCATCGCTCCGTTTCCGTCGGTATTGGCTAAAACGATACCAAATTGCTTTTCCCTGTAACGTGCGCCTAAATCCACATCGCGTATGTTTTCCTTGATTAGTGTAGCCATATATTTTAGCAATTTTTCTCCCTGAAGCATTCCATCAAGTAAAACCAAATCTATCTGTCTTTCGTTTGAAACGAACTATCGCATCTTGGGCTGTATTTGCATCAATTACCTCGTAAGGTTGACCTGATGTTTAGATTTCATGATTCATCCCTTCAGGATTGTCCTTACAGATCGTCGTCCTTGAGATATTGCGATATGGTTTCCAAAAACTTTCTGGTATCGATAGGCTTGGCGATGTATCCCGTGCAACCTGCCGCCAAGGCCTTTTCCTTATCCCCCTGCATCGCGTACGAGGTTAATGCGACGATGGGGATATCTTTTAAATCAGGATCTTCTTTGATGATCTTTGTGGCGCTTAGGCCATCCATGCCGGGAAGTTGAATGTCCATCAGAACAAGATCCGGCCGTTGCTCGCGAACCAGCTGGATGCCTATTTCGGCATCATTGGCTTCCAGCATACGATATTTGCCGATCTTAATCAGGCCCCTCACAAGCTTCATATTTAAATCGTTGTCCTCAACAACCAAAATTGTCTTGATTTTCATAATGGATCCTTAACTCGTCGCTCATGTTGGGATATCTGTAGTTTTAGATTGCTGCAGCGCAGGCTTTTTATTTCCAAAATAATGTGTGCGAATTAAATTCGTTGCAATTTTGACATTTTCGCTGTCTGCTCCATGAAAGCAAATTCCTGTTTTAGCTTTGCCATTCTCGCATTTCCTTGAATGAACTATCGATCCAACGACACTCATAAGCTTACGCTCGTGGTTGACGAATACAATCTCGATATAGTTTGCCTGAATAATATCATCTGTCTCTATTAGCATTCCACCCAAACTTATGTCCAAAATAACGCCCATCTTTTGATTGAATAGCTCTCCGTCCTCATTATAGCAGTCAAATGAGGCAACGACCCGTACTTTAACTCTTGGATGTTTCCTTTTATTAGTCATCAGTTTATTCTTTGGTTTAAGTCTAATTCAACTATCGGTAATTTTGAAGAATTATTAACAAAAATATGTAGAAATAAATTACAAAAAGAATATTCAATCTTTGCATGATAGGGGAAATATTTCAATAAGAAATGGGTCAGCAAAAATGATCAACCCAACAAATTTAGGCACTTCCACATTCTAAACCATTGCTGAACTTTTTAAACAACCAGGCAGACATTCGAGAAAACCAATTGTGTTAAGGTGCACGGGTCTATGGAGGGCAAATGATAAACGCTAACAGCTGTGCCAAATTTTAAACAGCAATCCGGATCGTCGGCTTCGGAAAGATAATTATATCAACTCATTTCTCGAAATGCTCTATAAGCGTTCTCAAAACGAGAGAGGTTTTTGCTAGTATAGTTTGCGTAATCGAAATCCAGGGTTGAGTGTATCTCGGAGACGATACTCCATAAAGTTTCACGCAATAAGGATACACATTTAATGGCAGCAAACCGGCGGCGAAGTTTGTCGGTCACCGGCTGCTGATGGTAAGTCTCCAGGATCCAATCTTCCTGTTTCGAAGATAGCGCATTGTTCGAAGACAAATTGGCCAGGTCAAAGAGTCCTGTGTTGTAGCCTGCATAATCCCAGTCTAGTAGCCACAAGCGTTTACCGTCATCGATAAAATTAGCGGCCAGCAGGTCATTATGCCCGAAT
>JARFPZ010000250.1 GCA_029288035.1 Desulfosarcina sp. | reverse complement strand
TCAAATCGGATCGGTATTTTCTGAAGGGTGTGACCGATGACCTGCCGCAGCGGTTGGTTGAGCAGGTAAAATACGATTCCCAGGCTGAAGGTCAGAATACTTAACAACAAGGGTTCGTTGATTCCGTGAAATAATTTTAGTTGAATATCTTCCATGGACGGGTGAAAGGCCCTGACGGCCGGCTCGATCAGCCAGCGACCGATCCAATCGGGTACAATTCCGAAGATCAGGCCGAGGCCGCCCAGGAAAACCGGGCCCAACCACATGGTCCAGGGTGCTTCGCGGGGCAACAGCGGGGTACTTCGCGCAGCGCCTAAAAAGGGTTTGATAATCAAAAGGGCCGCGACAGCGGCCATCAGAGAGTTGGCCAGCAGGGCTGCCGTCGTGGCAAATACGGGAAACATATCTTCGGTCAGTGCGCCTTTGTACATGATCTCCTTGCCGATGAAACCAAAGAAAAGCGGAAACCCGGCCATTGAGAGAGTCGCCGTGGCTGCGGCAAAAGCGGTGATCGGCATGGATTTCAAGAGTCCTCCAAGGCGACCCATCATGCGGGTTCCAGCTTGATGATCGATAATCCCGACCACCAAAAACAAAGAACACTTGTAAAGCGAATGAACCATTAAAAAGGTCATGGCCGCTGTCAACGCCGGCGTCGTTTTGCCCCCAAGAAACATCGTCAAGATGCCCAGGGCCATTATCGTCGTAAAGGCCAATATGCGTTTCAGGTCGGAGGCGTTAATGGCCAGCACCGACCCAAGCAAAGCCGTGATACCCCCGACAACGACCAAAGTTCCCATCCAGGCGTGGGTTCCGCCCAGGATCGGGTGCAATCGGGCCAGCAAATAAATGCCGGCCTTGACCATCGTTGCCGAATGCAGAAAGGCACTGATCGGGGTGGGGGCTGTCATGGCGTTGGGTAGCCAGAAATGAAAGGGAAATTGAGCTGATTTGGTGAACGAACCGCCGAAAACCATCACCAATACAGCGAGATACAAGGGGTCCGCCTTGATGATGCCGGCCTGCAAAGATATTTGGGAAAGATCATAGCTGTTTGCGATGTTGCCCAGAAGTAAAAATCCGACCAGGAGTGCCAAACCGCCGGCACCGGTAACAAGCAATGCCTGACGGGCGTTTTGACGTGCCGATTCCAATTGGCATTCAAAGCCGATCAACAAATAGGATATGAGGGTGGTCAATTCCCAAAAAACAAACATGACCAGAATGTTATCGGCGACCACCAATCCCAGCATGGCCAGCAGAAAACCATGCAAATAAATATAAAATTTACCGGTTTCAGCCTTTGCCGGCAGGTAGTCGGCGGCATACAGGCTCACAAAAAAACCGACACCGCAAATGATGAGCGCAAACAGCAGACTTAACCCGTCAATCGCTACCGACAGCGTGATGCCTAAACTCGGAATCCAATCCAGCTGAATTCGATACACCGTTCCCGCCGCGACCTGCGGCAGTAGATAAATCAGCGTGGCAAATAGTCCAAAAGGAATGATACTGGATGCGCGACCGATTTTCGATGATTTTCCTTTATCAGCAGCCATAACCATTGTCTTTGAAACGCGATTTCAGTGATCAGAAGGGTATCGGTACCCTATTGTGCTAAAAATAACGGTCGATCGGACTGCTGGATGGCATTGAGCACCGTATCACCGAGAAGATGTCTGAATATAAGATTGCGGATGCTATTGCCCGTCACGATTAAGTACATGTCATTTTGTTGAGCATATTCGATCAATTGATTCAAAGAGGTCGCCGGTTTCACGTTCTATTTTTGTCAAGATATCTGATTCTGCGCACTTTTCTTGAAATTTTTCGATTGCTTCTTCGATCCGCTCTTCAGTGATCGTAAGGCGCTTTTCGCGAAGTGTTGAGGCATAGGCACCACCGCCCAGGGGAACGGGTCCCACCTGTTTTAGTTGTTTGACGTCCATGACCGTCACGCCCGTGATGAGGGCACCATGAGCCTTTGCGAGTTCAACCGCCCTTTCAATGGCGACATCCGTAAAAGGGGTTCCCCCAAGCGAGAAAGATTCGCTTTATCATAAGACCATATCTCCCTGATAACAATATTGGGTTTAGTTTTGAAGTATAAAGTAAATCATTTTTGATCCGGCCGCCGTTGATCCGGTTTACCTATTGCATTTAAACAAGACTTTTAATTTTTCAAAAATAAGGTCTCTGCCTGCTAAAAGCAAGAAATTTATTAACGACAACGCCGCTATTAGATTTTTAAGTACGCTTGTACCGGATGTTACCGACCACCTCAAATATGTCGTCGTCGCCGGTGCGGCGGCCTCACCGTGATTGCCAATGCCCCAACCCGGCCGACCAGTCGATTCTTAAAAAAATCAAAGAGAGTCGAAATGGCATAAATTTTGGTCTGGTAAAACAAAGCATGCGTTTAACCTGCTGAGTTCTTATATATTTTGCTCAAGTGCGCGGTCCGCAAGGCCGATATACGCCTTGGATACATCGGCCATCGATGAAGCCCATTCAACTCACCATTTTGTGATGTATATCGAATGCATTGAGGATCAAATCATGGGAAAATATCAAAGAACTGCAACTGCGGTATCTTCTATGACAGCTGTTAATTTTTCTGAAATGAAACTCAGCAGCAACCCGGTGGAAACCCTGGTGGCGTTTTCCATCGGCGCCGGAATCGGGATGTCGGTTCACGATCCGGTGACTGGTCTCGGTGGGATTTTAAATTTTATTCTGCCGGATTCCACCAGGGCCAACGGCAACAATCCCTCAAAAACCCCCTTTATGTTTGCCGATACCGGCATCGCTGCCTTGTTGAAATCATTATTTGAACGGGGTGTAAAGGCTGAGAATCTGAAAGTCGTCATTGCGGGCGCTGCACATATTATGGATCAGTCAGGGCTTTTCAATATCGGCCAAAAAAATCTGGAAGCACTTAAATCAAATTTGGATGTCCATGATGTAAAGATTCATCATGAAGCCGTCGGCGGAATCAAAAGCAGGACCATCAGTTTGGAGATCGGAAGCGGCATGAGTATCATCAAGACGTTCGGGGAAGGAGAGGAGAAGGTATGAGCGATCTCAATGACATCGTTGAACAGATCGACTTGCTTGCACCGATTCCAGCAATTGCCACTCAAATTTTGGCCAAGTCCGAGGATCCGGATAGTTCGATGTCCGAGATTGCCGATCTGATTGTCAACGATCCGGCCCTGACGGCGAATTTGTTGAAGATTTGCAATTCCGCCTATTTCGCTCTTCCCCGGAAGTTGGAATCCGTCAAGGATGCGGTTACCTGGATCGGCTTGGATCAAATCGTTGAGCTTGTTTTGACCAGCAGCGTATCGGAAAACTTCAAAAAGGGACTGGTCGGTTATGGTCTCGGAGAAGGTGAACTCTGGCGTCATGCGGTTACATCGGCACATGTTGCCAAACTTCTGGCAAACCGTTGCGGGGTTTCTCAAAATAAACATCTTATCTATACTGCCGCATTATTAAAAGATATCGGTAAACTGATTTTAGGACGGTTCGTTGCGTTTTCTGCCGAAAAAATAAATATCCTGGTACATTCCCAGGGCTATAGCTTTAATGATGCCGAGAAAACTATTATCGGCATGAACCACGAAGAATTGGGTGCATTGGTGGGGGAAAAATGGTCTTTTAGCAAGAAACTGATTTATATCATCCGCCACCATCACCTGGCGGATGAATCGGCACGGCAGAACCGTGAAACGAGCTTGGTTTACCTGGCTGATATTGTTTGTATGCTGATGGGAATCTGTACCGGAACCGATGGGTTAAGCTACAGATTCTACAGCGATGTGTTGAGACGAATAAATGTTTCCGAAAAAGATCTTGAGGAAATAATCGCTCAAACAAGTGAAAATCGTCAGAAAATCGAATACTTGTTGAAACTGTTTTAAGTGCAGTTTCCCATTGAAAGTTTCACATTTTAAGAAATGAGTTGTCTTTTTTTTCTTAAAAAAAATTGCCCGACGAGAGCTTCGTGGCCGAAAGCTCGTTTAATTTTTCAAGTATTAAATTGGTTACGCCTCCTACAGCCGGGCCTGCTGAAACAGACCTACCAAATTCAATTTGTTGACCACATCGGTGAGAAGTTCACTCAGAATTTTTTCGGCACCCTTCTTGCCCATCACCTTTAAGCGTTCTGCCTGACCGCCGACGGATTCCTTCGAAAGAAGAATGCCATTATCTATAAGACTGGCCCGGTAGTTCATAGCGACGATCCACTTTCGATTGACAAAGTCTATCTGAAATTCGGTTATTTCAATTTTGAGTTCAGGTAGACTACTGTCGGCACCGGTCGTTGCTTGAATACCTTCATTTTTTAATCGTTGCTGGAAAACCTCGCTGAAGAGAGAAACTAGATCATAGGCCCCCCTTAAATTTCCGCTTCCATCATCACGCAGGACGACCAAGGAAAAAGTTCCTTTAAAATCTCTTAAGGATTTTCTGGCAGTTTCTGTTACTAGGGCCTCTTTAATTCTCATATCGGAAACAGTTACGGAAACCTGTTTTCCGTCCAGTGTGCTTGACGGCGATGGCAGTTGATACTGGACTTTTAAAAATGGTTTGGACGCACAGGCACCTGCGAAAAATGCAAGGACCAGTGCCGGGATAAAAAAAATCCACCTTTTTCTGAGTTTCATAATATGTTGCTCCCTGTTTTGAATGTGCCTACTTAATTAACCTCCTCCCACGGGAGGAAAGATGCCGACCCGTTCACCTCCGTCTAAGGTTGAAGAAAGATCCGCCTTAACGCCGTCAATGAAAATGAGTCTGGCTTTTTCTTGCGGAACCTTTAATTCCTCCAGCAAATTGCGGATACTTATACCCGGATTAATATGATATTTTTCACCCGATGATGGCATGTACGGTTGCAGGTTCGCAAACAGTTTAATCTGAATATGTGGTTTCATTTTTATAGTCCTTCCATGGTAAAGATTAGAACCTAAAGGCTTCAAAGTCAAGAAATAAAGGTTTCTTTCTAGTTGAGACTGGACGTTTGCAGTCAGAGCCGGCGCTCGTGTAAGACTTTAAATTTTTAACTATGGAAATCTTCCCTTATCTGGGTTAAAATAATTTTTCATGCCTTCCCATATTTCGAGATTAAACGATTAGATTTGGATTTTAAAAATGTTAGATTCAGGGAAAACAAATGCATATTGATTTAAATCATGCCCTGGTAACAGGTGGAGCCGGTTTTATCGGCTCTCATCTTGTTGAAGCTCTATTATCCTGCGGGTGTAAGGTAAGGGTACTGGATAATCTATCCACTGGACACCTTCATAACCTGGAATCCGTCATGGACCAAATTTCTTTCTATAAAAACGATATCCGTGAACTGGAGATGCTGGCGGAGGCTGCCGAAGGCTGTGATGTTATATTTCATCTTGCTGCCGTTGTGGCGGTGCAACAGACTATCAGCGATCCGATCGAATCTGCAATGATCAACGATATCGGAACCATAAATGTCCTGGAAACAGCTCGCGCAAAGAATGTAAAACGAGTGGTCCTCGCCAGTTCCTGTGCAGTTTATGGTGATGATCCCCGCTTGCCCAAAAATGAGACTATGACACCCAGGCCTGCAAGCCCTTACGCGGTTCATAAACTGTCCGCTGAACACTACGCCCGGGTTTATTTTGATCTTTTTGGATTGGAAACTGTCAGTCTCAGATTTTTTAATGTGTATGGACCTCGACAGGATCCGTCATCTCCTTATTCAGGGGTTATTTCAATATTTATGGCCAACGCGGTGTCAAACCAAGTGCCGGTAATATATGGCGACGGCAATCAGAGCAGAGACTTTGTCTATGTCAAAGATGTGGTCAAGGCCAATCTGCTGGCCGCCAACTCGGGTAATTTAGCGGGAAATGTTTTAAACATCGGTACCGGTAGCGATGTCCTCATCAATCGACTCTGGGAGATGATTGCCGGATTGGGTGGACTACGGCTGGCACCGAGGTATGAGCCTGCAAGAAGCGGAGATATCTTGCATTCCGTTGCAGGCATGGAATTGACCCACTCAATTCTCAATTTTAATTACGATTTTACCCTGGAACAGGGACTTCAGAAGACGTTTGACTGGTATAGGGATCAGATGGCAGAGGACAGATGACGGATGACAGAAAGCAGAAGTATACGATTTGGGATTTGGGGCTGCGGATTTCGGAGTTGAATAAGAGCACCGCAGCTGGCCGCGAACGTCCAGTCTGATCAAATAAGAAACTTTAGAAAAGGGAGATGATATGGCTGTTGAATTTGACAATGTCGTTGTCACTGGGGCCGCTGGATTTATTGGATTTCATTTGTGTCAACGATTGTTAAAGGACGGTGTTCGGGTCACGGGTATCGACAATTTGAATCCTTACTATGATGTACGGCTCAAGGAAGCCCGTCTGGAAAATATTTTGCCAGACCCTAATTTCACCCTTGCCAAATTGGATCTGACCGACCGCAGCGGCCTGGAAAAACTATTTCACAACCATCGTTTTGATGTTGTCGTCAACCTTGCGGCCCAGGCTGGGGTCCGATACTCTCTCGAAAACCCACATGCTTACGTGGATTCAAATCTGGTCGGATTTGTCAATATTCTTGAGTGTTGCAGACATACTGATGTAAAACATCTCGTATTCGCTTCATCCAGTTCGGTATACGGTGCCAACACCAAAATGCCGTTCTCTGTTCATCACAACGTCGATCATCCGGTCTCGCTCTACGCGGCGACCAAAAAAGCCAATGAGTTGATGGCGCACACCTACAGTCATCTGTACGGGTTGAGTTGCACCGGACTTCGGTTTTTTACCGTCTACGGACCCTGGGGACGGCCGGATATGGCCCTTTTCATGTTCACCAAGGCGATTCTGGAGAACAAGCCAATCCGGGTATTTAACCACGGCAAAATGCAGCGGGATTTTACTTATATCGATGATATCGTCGAGGGAGTTGTGCGGGTGATGGGTAGACTTGCCACACCCAACCCCGGGTGGCGGGGGGATGATCCCGATCCAGGGAGTTCCTATGCACCCTATAAAATTTATAATATCGGCAATAACAATCCGGTTGAGCTACTAGAATTCATCGGTGTGATCGAGAAGGCGTTAGGACTCAAAGCACAAAAGGAGTTTCTCGATCTTCAGCCCGGAGATGTGCCCGCCACTTATGCGGATGTGGATGATCTGATAGCGGATGTGGGGTTCAAGCCGGAAACACCCATTGCAACCGGTATTCGAAAATTCGTGGAGTGGTATCGAGAATATTATGCGGTAGCGTAAAACCTGGTGTCGGGGTTATGGTGTTCTCCGCAAGGCGATCTGAAAATAATTTTTGTAAGAATTAAATTAATATTTAAAAATATAATATAATTAATATATTAATAAATTATTTGGTAATTAAAGAAATAATACATTATATAAATAAACTGCCCTGCGGCGCGCTGCAGGGCAGTTTATTTATTACGTCTTAAACACCGGTTTTCTGCTTTCCAAAAATGCGGCGATACCTTCTTTTGCGGCCTCGGAGCAGGCGATGTGACCGAACCCCTTGTAACCGATCTCCAATGCCTCGCTCAATTTTTCTGCGGCTGCGCCGGCTTGAATCGTCTCCACGGTGATGGATAGGGCCTCCTTGCTCAATACCTGTTTGCCGGCCTTGGGTTCATCGGGAATCTTTATATCCGGGATCTGAATTTTACCTTCAGGTATTCTGGTGACGTTGCCTTGCAGGCGCTTGACCTCATCTAAAGCGGCTTTCATCAGGGAAGAGTAGTCTTCTGCAATTGCGGAGATCATTCCGATCCCGGCAGCCTCGTCAACCCCTAAAGTTCTTGCCAGACAGATCATCTCATGGAATACTTCCGCCCCTTGCGGCCATTTGCGGTATGGTACGACACAACCCCCGATGCCGGGCAAGATCCCAAGAGAGATTTCAGGAAACTGCAATCTTGCATTTTTGGTGGCCACCATACTGTGACAACGAATCGCAATCTCCAGCCCCCCACCCAAGGCCAGACCGTTGATGGCTGCCACCACCGGCTTTTCCATTTGATCCATAAATATCTGGACTTTGGCGCAGTCCCGGGCATACTGGGCGGAGGCCTTTAGGTCGCCCAGCATTGAGGGGAATTTGCCGATGTCGGCACCGGCCGAAAAGGCCGCTGTACCGTAGCCGGTAATGACAAATCCAACTACGCCGGGATCGTCTGCAAACTTTTTCAGGATCAACAGAATTTCATCGGTTATCTCATCATTGAGTGCATTCATGGCCTGGGGGCGGCGGATGGTGATAATTTTAACACCTTCGCGTTCATCGACCAGCGTGAAGCGGTTAAAGTTTTGATAGGCGACATGTGCCTGCTTCGGCTGGGGGAAGCCCGGTCGTTCCTGCTGAAATCTTTTCATGATGCGTTGGACTTCTTTGTCTCCCAGATCGCGCATGAGATCCAGCGGTCCCTTCTTGAAGCCCAAGGCCACCTGACAGCCGAAGTTCAGATCTTCCCTGGTGCCAATTCCCCGATCGATGATGTCAAAGGATTGAGAGAAAAGAATGCCCAGCAATCGGTCCCGGATACTATTTTTTATTTCATCGTCTACCCTTACGGGGCTGCCGGGACGATGGGTCAGCCAGCGATCCACCGAACCAAGAATCGGCGCTGGCTTATAGTGCTCACCTTCTTCCATTTGAAGTGAATTGGTTTCAATGATGATCGGATTACCGTTGGCCATGTTCAAAACAAAAAACGGTCCGGCAAACACAAATTCCTCCGCCACCTTGTCAACCTCGCTGGCGGTGGCTCCGGCCAGAAGATAAACCGACTCATTGCACCAGTTGTCAAATATACGATCCAGGATAAAACAGATGGCATTGTCGGTGATGACGGGGGCTTTGCCGGTATTGGCGAAAAACCAGAACAAGTAGTCCAGTACCTGTTGGCTGACACCTTTCCAGGAAATTACTTCCACCGGCAGGCTGCGCCAGGCCGGGGCAAAGAAATGCGTGACGGTGGTGCGTTGGGGGTTTTTCATTTTCAAAAACAATCTATCTGCCGGAATCGAGCTGGTATTGGAAGTGATGATCGCGCCCGGGTCTACGATTTTCTCCACCAGGTCGAATATTTTTTGTTTAAGCGGAATGTCTTCCGTAGCTGCCTCGATGACCAGCTTGCAATTCTTTATCTGCTCATAGTCGGTGGTATAAACGATATTTTGGCTGACGTCGGCAGCCTTTTGGGGGGTCATCTTTTTTTTGTCGATGGCCTTTTGGGTGTAGTCGGCAATTCGCTGCTTCGCCCGCTCTAAGGGCGCCTCAACGACATCCAGCAGAAAGAGTTTGCTCTGCGGCATGGCACTTTTCAGATAATAGCCGATATCCGGACCGATGGTGCCCGCACCGATAACGGCAACTTCGTCCGGCAGTGGCCGATCGGGACAGATGAGCAGTGGATTAAAGGCAGATCTATAAAGTTTTTTTTCAGTGGTCATGTTGCCGCTCCTTTCCCTTTTGATTATTTTCTTGACTAACTTTTGTATACCGTATACAAAACGAAGTCAAGGCTAATTGCTAGTTAGATTTTAATTCATAACTATCTATAATAACTTGCTTTTAATATTCTATGAATCTAACACGGCCGCGACGATATATCCATAGAACTTAGCGAGGAGAGGCTATGAAACAAAGAAAAGTTGTTCTAACCGAAGATGAGATGCCACGTCAATGGTACAACATTCTAGCGGACATTAAAATGAATCCACCCCTGGGACCAGACGGCAAGCCAGTGGGTCCCGACCAGCTTGCACCGGTGTTTCCGATGAACCTGATCGAGCAGGAAGTCAGTCCGGAAAGATGGATCGACATCCCGGAGGGAATATTGGACGTCTTGAGCATCTGGCGCCCGTCACCGCTGATAAGGGCCTACTCCCTGGAAAAGGCACTGGATACCCCTGCCAGAATTTATTACAAGTATGAAGGTGTCAGCCCTCCCGGCAGCCACAAACCCAATACGGCCGTTGCCCAAGCCTATTACAACAAAGAATTCGGCATCAAAAAGCTGACCACCGAAACCGGTGCCGGTCAGTGGGGCAGCGCGCTTTCATTTGCCTGTTCGCAGTATGGACTCGAGTGCAAGGTTTTCATGGTCAGAATCAGTTTTGACCAGAAACCCTATCGCAAATCCATGATGCAGGTCTGGGGAGCCAATTGTGTTGCCAGTCCTAGCTCAGAGACCAACGCCGGACGTGAAATTCTTGAAAAAGATCCGGATACGCCGGGCAGCCTCGGTATCGCCATTAGTGAAGCCATTGAAGCAGCCGTCACGGATACATCCGGCGAGACTCGCTATTCTCTCGGCAGCGTGCTTAATCATGTCATGCTGCATCAAACCATCATCGGTCTTGAAGCCAAAAAGCAAATGAAAAAAATCGGGGAATATCCGGATATTGTTATTGGATGCGCCGGCGGCGGCAGTAATTTTGCCGGACTGGCATTTCCTTTTGCATACGACAAAATCAACGGTAAAGATATCGCCATCTATCCAACCGAGCCGGAAGCCTGCCCCACAATGACCCGGGCGCCTTTTGCCTATGACCATGGCGATACGGCCGGCTACACACCGCTACTACCCATGCACAGTCTGGGACACACCTTCGTGCCGCCGCCACTGCACGCCGGCGGCTTGCGATATCACGGAATGGCCCCCACGGTGAGTCAGCTGATTGTCGACGGTATCCTGGAACCGAAGGCCTTTGGACAGATTGCCACTTATGAAGCCGGACTTCTGTGTGCCAGAACCGAAGGGGTCATCGCGGCCCCGGAAACCAATCACGCCCTGGCCTGTGTGGTGGATGAAGCCAATAAGGCCAAGGAAGAGGGTAAGGAAAAGGTCATTCTGTTCAACTGGAGCGGGCACGGCCTGATTGACCTTGGGGCCTATGACCGTTACCTCTCCGGTCAACTCGAAGATTATGCGTTTCCCAGAGAGGATATTGAAGAGGCGGAGAAAGTGCTGAAAGCGTATCCCAAACCGGAGACCATTAAAAACGTTTAAGTTGCTTATTTCTGCATTTGCCCGCCTTATGAATAAGATACCCAACAGCATGGTACGGCGCTGCCCCAGATTGGGCAACCCCGTACCATTTGACTACTGCGAAATCTGCGGTGATGAAAAGCAGCCCTGCTTCAAGATTCTGGACTGTTGGTGGGAACACTTTGATGTGGTGCGGTATTTAAAGGACCATTTGACTGAAGATCAATACAATCAACTTCTTCAGGCGCGTCCCAAATCAAAGGTAACCAGCCTGGTCGAATTGATCGAACAAGCCAGAAAACGCAATAGCTAGCTCCCTTCATAAGCCAGCGTCTCTGAAGGTGAGAATTGAAAAGGTTCTACCGTTACCGGGTCATCGCGGCTAATTAATCTATAGTTGAACAATGTCGGTGGCTTATGAAGGGAGCTAATAAACAGAGGACATTGAATTGACGATGGTCTTTTGGCGAATTTTCTGTTAAAAGGCCATCCTTAGTTCTGGAGAATATGATGAAAGTACTTGTCAGCGATGTCCTTGGAGATACCGGCATTAAGATGTTCCGGGAAGAACCGGGGATAGAAGTAATTGTCAATACTGGATTGGCTCCCGAAGAACTCAAACGGATCATCGGAGAATACGATGCCCTGGTTATTCGCAGTGCAACCAAAGTTACCGAGGATATCCTGGCTGCCGCCAGGAATCTGAAGGTAATTGGACGTGCGGGTATCGGACTCGACAACGTCGACATCCCGGCGGCAACCAAACGGGGCGTTGTGGTGATGAACACGCCTACCGGAAACGTTGTCACCACTGCCGAGCACACCATTGCCATGATGATGGCGCTAACCCGCAACATTCCCCAGGGCACGTCGACACTCAAGGCCGGGTCATGGGATAAGAAAAAGCTTCAGGGCAGGGAGGTATTTAACAAGGTGTTGGGCGTGATCGGATTCGGCAAGATCGGCACCATTGTTGCCGATCGTGCCCGGGGTTTAAAAATGCAGGTGCTTGTGCACGATGCTTTTGTCGCCGCGGAGCAAATTGAAAAGGCTGGTTTTGAAGCGGTGGCACTCGAAACGCTATACCAAAAGGCAGACTATATCACCTTACATGTTCCCAAATTGAAGGATACCGTCGGCTTTCTGAACAAAGCCGCCTTTGATCAAATGAGAGACGGTGTCATGATTATCAACTGTGCCCGCGGCGGTATCGTGGATGAGGCCGATTTGAAAGAGGCCTTGGTTTCCGGCAAGGTCGCTGGCGCGGCCCTGGATGTATTCGAGGTGGAGCCGCCCGGTGCCAGCCCCTTGTTTGAACTCGAGCGCGTCATCTGCACGCCGCACCTCGGGGCTTCAACAGTGGAAGCCCAGACCAACGTGGCGGTACAGGTGGCAGAACAAATCATTGCCTATCTTAAATACAGTACCATCATCAATGCCGTCAATGTCCCGGCGGTCAGCGGCGAGCTCCTTGATAAAATCGGACCGCTACTGACATTGGGGGATCGGATGGGATGTCTGCTGGCCCAGTTGTCCAACGGACCGGTGACCGAAGTCGTAGTTGAGTATGCTGGAGACTTCCAGTCCTTTGATCTCTCGCCGGTGAGGACGGCCGTCATAAAAGGCCTGTTGGCACCCATGGTCAAGGATACGGTGAACTTCGTCAATGCTGAAGTCATGGCCCGGGAAAGAGGGATCAAGGTTACCGAAACCACCCTTGCCGAGACTGAAGAATACATTAATTTGATCACCGTCAGCGCAGTGACCGAGGAAGGAACCAGCAAGGTCGCCGGAACCATTTTCGGACGCAAAGATCCCCGAGTAGTCAATATCAATAATTTCCGACTTGAGCTTCATCCCCATGATCGATTCGTTTTAATCCACAACCATGACAAACCGGGAGCCATCGGCGCGATTGGAATGTTGCTTGCCGAACACGGGATCAATATCAATAAAATGCGGGTCGGCCAGGAAGAAGGCGGTGATAAGACCATGATATTTATTCGAACAGAGCCCGTAATTCCAGAAGAGGTTTTGGAAAAGCTCCGGAAATTGCCGTTGAACATAACCGTGACGGCGTTTGAGTTGTAATTACGGGTTGCGGGGTGCGCGTTGCGGGTTAGGGGTTGCGGGCAAAAGGGCATTGCGCAGGGCGCATAGTGGGCAGAGGACAGAAGACAGAGCACAGGTGACAGAGGGATTTTATTTCCGAATTCCAATTTCTGTTATCTGACCTCTGGTTACTGTCATCTGGCCACAAACAACATCCAACACGCAACAGACCTATCGCACAGCGCCTTTCCAGCATGCCGGTGTCATACATGAGGAAAGGACAGAAAGGCATCAAGGAGGTGAAGCATCGTGACTGAACGCAGACTGTTATTGGGAAACGAAGCCATTGCGCGCGGTTTGGTGGAAAACGGATGTGCCATTGCAACCTCTTATCCGGGTACACCGGCCTCCGAGATACTGGCGGCGGTGGCTTTTTTTCAAAAAGAAAATAAGATTTCCATGCATACCCAATGGGCGGTAAACGAGAAAATTGCCTTTGAAATCGCCTATGCCGGTTGTCAGACCGGGCTGCGAACGGCGGTGGCCATGAAACAGGTGGGCTTAAATGTGGCTTCTGATCCATTGATGAGTGCTGCCTACATGGGTGTAAAGGGCGGCTTTATCGTGGTCAGTGCCGACGACCCCGGCCCCATCTCTTCTCAGACCGAACAGGACAGCCGGTTGATGGCGATGATGGCGAGAATTCCCGCGCTGGATCCGGATACACCTCATCAGGCCAAAGAGATGATCGGCATGGCGTATGAACTTTCCGAAACTTTCAATTCACCCGTGATGTTGCGGCCCACGACACGGGTCTGTCATTCCCGTCAGGATGTGTTCTTAGAAAACATACCCCGTTGGCGACGGGAGGTAAAATTTGAGAAAGACCCGAGCCGCTGGGCAGCCACGCCGAGATATCGGTTCCATTTGCATACGGCGGTGGAAGAAAAACTGGTGGCCATGGCGCAGCATAAAGCGACGGCGCCCCTTCGACTCAATCCTGAAACGGTCTCCTCCAGAGCGATTGTATCTTCGGGTGTTGCCGCTGCCCACTGCAAAGAAATCATCAAGGCCTTGGGCCTGTGGCAGACGATTCCTTTCTACCAGGTGCTCCAGCCTTTTCCCCTACATGGTGAATTTATAGCCGAACTGATTCAAACCTACGAAGAAATACTCATTATTGAAGAAACCGTGGGTGTTATCGAATTACAGCTGGCCGACCGCCGCCGTGTCAAAGGTAAGATGTCCAATGACGTGCCGAAAGTCGGGGAGCTATATCCTGAAGATATTCAAGAGGTCATCGGCAAGTTTGGCGGAATCGAATCCGAAAGGCTTTCGATACCGTTTGCATCGGGAAGACGCCCGACACTTTGTGCCGGCTGCCCCCACCGAGCGAGTTTTTTTGCCATCAAAAAAGCGGCCCCCCGAGGTATTTATACCAGTGATATCGGCTGTTACACGCTGGGGTTGAATTTGGGCGCTGTAGACACCGTGCTTTGCATGGGCGCAGCCATCAGCCAGGCATCCGGCTTTTATCACGCTTATAAAAATGAAGAAAAACAGCCCCAAATTGTGGCCACCATCGGGGATTCGACCTTTTTTCATGCCGGGGTGCCGGCCTTGATCGACGCGGTTGTACAGAAGGTAAAGTTTGTGCTGGTGATCATGGATAACCGCACCACAGCCATGACGGGCAGTCAACCCACGCCGGCAACCGGATCGGGCGCTTGCGGTGAACCGCTGCAAACCGTTGACATTAAGTCTCTGGTTCGCGGCTGCGGAGTAAAATTTTGCAAGGCAGGCAACCCCTACCAGGTCGAAAATTTCATTGCATTGATCAAGGAGGCTGTAAATTATTGTCAAGAGAACGGACCGGCGGTGGTGATATCCAGATATCCATGTGTTATCGATATGGCTCGAAAAGGGGAGACATCCGAATATATGCCGGTGGAAGTCAGCGAAGACTGCGATGGTTGCGCCTTTTGTATCAAACAGTTTGAGTGCCCGGCGCTAATATATCATGAAGACAAGGCCAAAGATGAAAAATATGTCAGCATCGATCGCATTCTGTGCACCGATTGCGGGGTATGCCTGAATGTCTGTCCCAAAGGGGCGATAAAGGCAATGAAGAGATGAAACCCTAGCAATGAGACTTGAGCCCGATAAATTCGAGATATGGAAATTGGAACAGGGCATAAGGCACAGGGCACAAGGGGCAAGGTGGGGGAT
>JARFPZ010000378.1 GCA_029288035.1 Desulfosarcina sp. | reverse complement strand
TTGAACCCTGAACATGGAACCACTCATTTTAGTCATTAGGTAAAAACAGGCATGCAAAGGTTTCCAAAAAATCAAGGATCGAAAGGCCGAGCCGGTGAAGCGGCCCGCAAGCAGCTGATTCGCCGCGAAATGCGGTTTGTCCTACATCAGGATGTGCGCCGCTTCACCCAGCAGCTTTTGGCGCGTCTGCTCGATGAAGGCTGCAATCTTAATCCGGCCCTGGCTCGAATAAAGTTCTATGAGGGTTTTGTGCGCCGGCTTGCAGCAGACCTGCCGGCTGATGCCCGAAGCCGTTTTTGCGAGAAGGCAACGGATGAGGTTGTGGACGACCCCCATCGCCGATATCATGCGGCGGTTAGATGCTTCCTCGCCCATTTGCCCGACGCCGAAAACCATATCACGGCCACGGTCCTGGATGTCATTGAGGCGCTGAAGATGGATTGGCAGCAAATAGCAAAAAAATGCCTTTCAAACGCAAATCCAGGGGAAACAGATCTGGAAAACCTGGTAGAGGAAATTTCCCGCGCGAATTCTGACGGCAACCTGGCCCAGCACGGCCTTGACAAGATACGCTGCCGCATACGGATTGCAGTTATTACCTCACTGATGAGGCATGTTCGCAGACCTGATTTGCTGAGGGAAAAATTCGGCAATGTTCCGCAAATACTACGGGGCTTGAGCCAAGATCCGTCGCTTTTTTCGGCATTGATGGCCAAATTTAAAAAGCAGATCCCATATGCAGAGCATGTCATCGCTCAGTCCTTCTGGCGCACCTTGAATAACATGGATACCGAGTTTCCCGGCGGGGATCCAACGCAGGCGGGCAGTCCAGCGGCTGGCCCAAAAAAACAGCCAGTCTAATCGAAAAAGAAACGCTGAAAAATCGAATAACGAATATCGAATAGTAAATGTCGAAGTAAGGTATTCTATCTTTTTTTAGTTATAAAAGAGCAGAGCGAAGCCTCCCCTCCGGCCTGTAAGCCCAAGAAGCCTGCCTACGGGCTGGAAGCGGGCTCGTAGGGATTGCAGCGCCTGCGCCTCGGAGAGCGACATCCACCATTCGTCAATCTTCAATCATCATTCGTCATTCCAGGAATTTGCCCCCGGCCCTGACCGGGCAGGCAACAAAATGGTCGTTGCCGGTGTCAAAAAACTCGGGGCTGAATCGCGAGCACGGATCCTGACGATGGATACAGCGGGGGTGAAAGTAACACCCGGTCGGTGGGTTAATTGGACTGGGAACATCGCCCTGAAGGATTTGGCGGTTTTTTTCCAGGCGCGGATCCGGGATCGGAACCGCCGACAGCAGGGCGTCGGTATAGGGATGCATCGGATGGTTGTATAATTGGTCGCCGGGCGCCATCTCCACAATTTTTCCCAAATACATCACCGCCACCCGATCGCTCATATACTCGACCACACTCAAATCGTGGGCGATAAACAGATAGGATAGCTGAAACTCACCTTTGAGGTCCTGTAGCAGGTTGATGACCTGGGCCTGAATCGAGACGTCCAGGGCGGATACGGGTTCATCGGCCACGATAATCTTGGGATTCAGCGCCAGCGCCCGGGCGATACCGATGCGCTGCCGCTGGCCGCCCGAGAACTCGTGGGGATAGCGGCGCATGTGGTCTGCGTGTAGGCCGACCTTCTGGAGCAGCGCCACCGTGCGGTCCTCAACTTCGCGACCGTTGCCGACGCTGTGAATTATAAACGCTTCCCCGACAATGCTGCCGACGGTCATGCGCGGATTCAGAGAGGCATAGGGATCCTGAAAAATCAGCTGCAGTTCACGGCGCAGGGACTTGAGCCTTCGGCGATCCAACCGGCTGATGTCGCGGCCCTCAAACAGGATTTTGCCTGCAGTGGGCTTCAGGAGTCTTAGAATCAAGCGCCCGGCCGTCGATTTGCCGCAACCGCTCTCACCCACCAGGCCCAGGGTTTCCCCCTTGTCCAGGTAAAAACTGATGCCATCGACGGCGTGAACGTATCCAATGGTTTTCGACCAGAAGCCGCCTTTGACGGGGAAATGCTTTTTCAGGTTTTCGATTTCAAGTATACGTTCGGGCATGGTGTCTTGTCACTTTGTTCGGAACGGATGGGTATTATTCGTCAGCTGTAAAGCCAGCAACGGACCCGGTGATCCTCACTTTCTTTTTTTAGTTCGGGGTTCTCATGTCTGCAAACATCCATCACCTTGGGACAGCGGGGATTAAAATGACACCCCTCCGGCAACTGTGACGGAATCGGCACAACACCCTGGATCTCGGTAAGGCGCGTCTTCTTTTGGGCGCTGCGGTCAATCCGCGGGATCGATTCGAGCAAACCTTCGGTGTAAGGGTGCAGCGGATGTTCAAAAATATTGTACACATCTGCTTCCTCTACGACCTTACCGGCATACATGACCACGACCCGGGCCGCACTTTCAGCCACAACTCCCAGGTCATGGGTGATGAGTATAATGGCGGTATCCAAATCTGCTTTCAGAGAGACCATCAAATCAAGGATCTGGGCCTGGATAGTGACGTCGAGGGCGGTGGTCGGTTCGTCGGCGATCAGGAGGCTGGGATTGCAGGAAATCGCCATGGCGATCATCGCCCGCTGGCGCATGCCGCCGCTGAGCTGATGCGGATGTTCATTTACGCGGCGTTCCGGTAACGGAATGCCTACCAGCTGGAGCATTTCAACCGCCCGTTCATGGGCGTCTTTTTTAGTCAGCCCCTGGTGCAGTCGCAGGGCTTCAGAGATCTGGTTGCCAATGGTGTAAACCGGGTTCAAGGACGTCATCGGCTCCTGGAAGATCATCGATATCTTATTACCACGGATCCTGCGCATCTCATCATTTGAAAGGGCTAACAGACTTTGGTTCTCGAACAGAATGTCGCCGTCGATAATCTTGCCGGGCGGTTCAGGTATCAGCCGCATGATGGAAAGGGCCGTAACACTTTTGCCGCAACCGGATTCTCCAACGACCCCCAGCGTTTCACCTTTGCGAACCGCGTAGTCCACCCCATCCACCGCCGGTGATACGCCCTCATCGGTAAAAAAGTGGGTTTTTAGACCCTTTATTTCAAGCAGATAGCTGTTGGCGGTATTCATACGTTTTTCAACTCATTACCCAGTTTTTATTTATTGATATCCACCCCCAAGTCTGGAACTAACTAACGCGGTTTAGGAGATCTGTCAAGACTCAATCAGTGAACGTAAATTATTTCTTGACTAAATCTCAAATTTTTGCTGTTATACCCCAGCAATTAAATGGTCGGAGCGTAAATCAAACTATCGGATTTTGGATAGACGGATTGGATCTGCCTATCCGTACAACACAACCCTAATATTCTAAAAAGTCATAAAGGAGGTTCGATGATGAAAAAAGCAGTTCTCACAGTTCTTGTCCTTTGCCTGACCATTGGTGTTCCGGCGGCTAACGCGGCCGAAAAAGTCGTGACGATGGGTATTTACCAGGAGCCGGAAACCCTCAATACTTACATCGGGGTGCAGACCGTCATCACCTATGTGCATAAGCCCTTTGCCGAGTACATGATCGATGTCAACGAAAAGGGAGAGTATGTTCCTGTATTGCTGTCGGAAGTACCGAGCGTGGCCAACGGCGGCGTGTCCGAGGATGGCTTGACCATCACTTACAAGCTGAAAAAAGGCGTCAAGTGGAGCGACGGCCAGCCGTTCACCTCAGCCGATGTCAAGTTTACCTGGGAAGCCCTTGTCAATCCCAAAAACCTGGTTAAAAGCCGATCGGGATACGAACTGATCGAATCGGTTGAAACCCCCGACGACCATACCGCGGTGGTAAAATACAAGGAATACTATGCCCCTTATCTGACCCGTTTTGCCCCGGTGTTGCCCAAACATATCCTGGGCGAGCTCGAGAACATGAATGATGCGCCCTATAACCGGATGCCGGTGGGCACCGGCCCCTTCCGAGTGACCGAATGGGTTTCGGGTGATCACATCACCATGGAGAAAAACCCGCATTACCGCGAGGCTGACCAGGTAAAGATCGACAAGCTCTTTTTTAAGATTATTCCCAGCCGTGAAGTGGGCATTGCCCAAATCCAGGCCGGTGACATTGACGGAGTGTGGGACCTGATCGAGGCTCAGATTCCGATGATGGAAAAAAATCCGGAAGTATCGCTGTGCCTTTCAAACGCCCTGGTTTCCGAACGCCTGATCATGAACCACAGCAGCCCGGTGGCACCCAACAACGGTAATCCGGACTTTCCCCATCCGATCCTGGCCGACCTGCGCGTCCGTCAGGCGATTGAATATGCGGTGGACAAGAATACCATTATTGACAAACTGCTGTATGGCAAAGCCCGGCCCGGCACCACTGAAATCCCCGATGGCTGGGCCCACAATCCCGATGTGAAACCGACCGAGTACGATCCCGAAAAGGCCAAGCAACTCCTTGAAGAAACCGGTTGGAAGCCGGGGCCGGACGGTATTCGTCAAAAAGACAGTACCCGTTTGCGCTTGAAAATCACGACCACCACCGGCAACAAGCTCAGGGAAATGGTGCAGCAGGTCCTGCTGGCCCAAATGAAAGCAGTCGGCATCGAATTTTACATCGAGAATGTGCCTTCTTCGGTATTGTTCGGGTCCTGGTCCAATGACGCCGACCGTAAAAAGGGCCGCTACGACATCTTGATGTATACCACCGGTCCCGGAATCGATCCCCACCAGCAGTACGAGGGATATTTTCATTCGAAGAATAGTCCGTCCGAAGCCAACGGCGGTAGTGGATACAATTACACCCGTCACCGGGATGCCGAACTGGACAAGTGGCTCGATTTGGCCGGCAAAGCCCCCAGTATGGAAAAACGGGCCGAGGCTTATCGCAAGGCCCAGGAACGGGTGGCTCAGATCGTTCCGCATATCTACCTCTACCGGCGGGTAAACGTACATGCCTTCCGCAATAACATCAAGGGCTGGAAGCCCAACGGCTACGGCATTATCGATGCCGTCGCAACCTGGAATGTGGCCGACTGGTATGTCGAATAGCAATCTATAAATGGTAAACACCAACCGGTTCTGCACACCACCGCTAAATAGCGGCGGTGTGCAGTTTAACCTAAACTAATCTGTTCAACCTATTATTTACTTAAGAACGATGCGGTATACATTTTTCCTACGCAGATTGCTGTCGGCCATTCCAGTGATGTTCATCATCACCTTTGCCACCTTTGTTCTCATGCAAATGCTGCCCGGTGGACCATTGGCCGCCTATGAGAACAATCCGGAGATATCCCAGGAAGACATCGAGCGCCTGCGCCATGAGATGGGACTTGACCGTCCCATACCGGTCCAGTACTGGGCCTGGCTGAAAAATTTTGTGCGCGGTGACTGGGGCTATTCATTTGCCACCAAACGACCGGTGCTGCAGGAAATCTGGGATCGACTGCCCAACACGCTCTACCTGACGGGATTTTCTCTTATTCTGGCGCTGATCATCGCCATACCGGTTGGCATCATTTCGGCCACCCGGCAATATTCCATATTCGATCATATCACCACGACCCTGACTTACGTCGGGCGCTCGATGCCGGTGTACTATTCGGGCCTGCTGCTGATCATTGTATTTAGCATCTGGCTGCGCTGGTTTCCCAGCGGCGGCATGCATACCCTGGGAAAAGAATTTTCAATTATCGACAGCCTGCGTCATCTGTTTCTGCCGGTGGTAAGCCTGTCCACCCTGATCGCCGCCAAATATGTACGCTTTTTGCGCACCAGCATGCTCGAAGTCATTCATCAGGACTACATTCGAACGGCAGCCGCCAAGGGACTGCACGAGCGGATCATCATTTTCAAGCATGCTTTTCGAAACGCGGCCATTCCCCTGGTGACGGTGGTTGCCATCGATCTGCCGGTACTGTTTGCCGGCGCCCTTTTTACCGAAACCGTTTACTCCTGGCCTGGAATGGGGCGCTTGTTTGTGGATTCGGCCACCCGCTTCGACTACTCCATCGTCATGGGTATCGTGGCCGCCATCGCATTTCTGGTGGTTGTCTCAAACTTGATCGCAGATGTCGTCTATGGGATCCTCGATCCCCGAATTACCTACAGCTAACAGGTTACCAATGGCAAACAGCGCATTTTTCGAAGAACATAAAAACCAGCTGTGGTTTATGACCCTGCGGCAATTCCTGCGCCACAAGATGGCGGTGTTCGGCATGATCATTATGGCCGTCATCATCCTGATGGTTGTCTTTGTCGATCAAATCGTTCCCTACGACCCCGAAACACCGGATTTAAACAATATGCTGTCTCCCCCCAGTCTCCAGCATCCTTTCGGTACCGATGAACTGGGACGCGACATGTTCACCCGCACCATGCACGGCGGACGGGTGTCGTTAATTGTGGGCGTGTTTGCCATGCTGGTGGCCGTTACCATCGGAACCCTCGTCGGTGCCATTGCGGGTTACTTCGGAGGGACCGTCGACAATTTCTTGATGCGGTTTACCGATTTTGCCCTGGCCTTTCCCAGAATCTTCGTCTTGATCCTGTTTGCCATCATTTTCATGCGCCCGCCCTTCAGTGACAATCCGTTCGTGGTTCTGGTCTTCGGTGCTTTGTACAAAATGCCCGTGGCCCGCGTGGTGGTCGTCATCGGGATACTGGGCTGGATGGATGTCGCCCGTTTGGTGCGGGGATCATTTCTAGAAATCCGGAACCAGGAATATGTGGAGTCGGCCCGGGTTCTGGGAGCAAACACCGGTCGAATCATGTTTCGCCATATTTTACCCAACGCCTTGGGGCCCATCATCGTCGCAGCCAGTCTTGGCGTCGCTGACGCCATCATTTCCGAGTCCGGTCTCAGCTTTTTAGGTCTCGGCATTCAACCGCCGACGGCGACCTGGGGCAACATGCTCAAGAATGCGCTCGATCAGATATTTGCCGCCCCCTGGACTGCCATCATCCCGGGGTTCATGATTTTTATGACCGTCTTGAGTATCAACTACATCGGTGACGGATTGCGTGACGCCTTCGATCCGCACAAAATTCTTTAGATCACTTAAGTGGCAGACGGGTGCTTGCCCGCTAAAAGTAAAAGGACTTCTTCTATCTCCATTGAAATTT
>JARFPZ010000360.1 GCA_029288035.1 Desulfosarcina sp. | reverse complement strand
TATTTTATACGTAAACTGCCACATGTCAAGAATTATTTGTTATTCCGAGGCTTCAATGTAAACGATCGCAAAAGGCTAATGGCAGGAAAGCCGGGATGCTAACAGAACGCAGAACTTTTGAGCTTCCAAGCTTTCCAGCCTTCCAGCTTCAAGCCTTTCTAATCGACCATAACCTTTCTGAGAATTTCATTGCTGTCGATAACCTTGCCGGCCCCCAGTGCGACGGTTGACAGGGGATCCTCGGATATTTGGATGGGAAGCTTGGTTTTTTCGATGAAAAGTTTGTCCATATTTTTAAGCAAGGCGCCGCCACCGGTTAAAACAATTCCCTTGTCCGTGATATCGGCGGCCAATTCCGCCGGCGTGTGCTCCAAAACCGATGTAACCGCCTCCACGATGGCATCCGTCTGCTCTATGATCGCCAGCCTGATCTCTTCTGAATCGATGGTTAACGTTTTGGGAATACCTGCGATAAGGTCCCTGCCCCTGACTTCAATGGTTTCCATGTTTTCAGGATCCGGGTAGGCATTGCCGATGGTAATTTTAATGATCTCAGCGGTCCTCTCGCCGATGAGCAGATTATAATTTCGCCGGATATACTTAATAATTGCAGAATCCATTTTATCTCCGCCCACCTTGATGGATTGGCTGTAAACAATTCCTGCCAAAGAAATAAGGGCAACCTCGGTGGTGCCGCCGCCGATATCAATCACCATATTTCCAGTCGGTTCCGTGAAAGGGAGGTTGGCCCCGATCGCGGCCGCCATGGCCTCTTCAATCAAAAATACCTCGCGAGCTCCCACAGATTCCGCCGCTTCCCTGACGGCCCGCCGTTCCACCGGGGTGATGCCGGATGGCACCACAATCACCATTCGGGGCCTTACAAATCGCCGTCTGTTATGTACCCTTCGAATAAAATAGCGCAGCATGGCTTCGGTAACTTCAAAGTCGGCAATCACACCATCGCCCATCGGACGCATCGCCACGATATTGCCGGGTGTCCTTCCCAGCATGTTTTTCGCCTCAAGACCGACTGCCAATATGCGGTTTCTGGCGCCACGGTCCGTTCGAATCGCCACGACGGACGGCTCATTCAATACGATCCCCTCGCCTTTCATCCACACCAGGGAATTTGCAGTACCCAGATCGATGGCCAGATCGTTTGAAAATAATCCCATAACTTTACTAAAAATCGAACTCATATATCCTCATCTTACGCCAAAATGCAAAAATCCGGTTAAAAGAAAACCCTCATAAAGAAGGGCCCTTAGGGTCGTGCTAAATATCCTGCCATTATTTCTAAATCTGCATCTCGAATCCCTAGCGTTGTAACATTGGGCTAATTCATCATAACACATTATAAATAAATTAAAGATTCATTAATCACAAAATCCCTTTTTCTGAGTTCGTTGATAAATTCTTCCGCCGGCAACATGGTTTCCGCACCATCGACTCCCGTTTTCATCGCCTTGCCTTCTGCCAGCATCTGCGCGCCGACAGACAGAGGGATACCGACATTTTTGGCGTACGCCCGCTGCCCGCCCCATGTTTCCATCGGTGGATGACTGGTGACAAATCGGTAAACGACCCGGTTGCCGCTTAACCGACCGGTCACTTCCACCTGCACGGAATATCCCCAGATATCGGTCTGATCACCCTCGGCGGAATTCAACAGATAATGTCTGATAAACTCCAAGGGTTGGATCTCCCGACCTTCAAATCGCACCGGCGCCGAAGCATACATGCCGTAATCGTGAAGTGTTTTGACAAGCCCCATGGCACGCGGTGGAAAACAACCGCGAATATAGACGCGTTGGACACCGGCAATATTTTTCGAAAGCGTTTGCGATTCTCCGTGCGGTACATAATAGGTGGTTTGCCTGCCGATGGGTTCGGGGAAATCCACGGTTCGGGCTCCGGAAAACGGCGGATTGGCAATCAGCTTTCCGCTCTCGTAGTAGAAACGATCCTTGGTATGCGGATCAAACTCCCACAAAATGACATGCAAAAGGCCCGGTGAATGCGCGATGGACCGAAATGCAGCAAAATCGATATCGATTTGCGCCACACTGTCCAGTCGGTCGGCGCCAAGCTTTGCCAGGATATTGGTGATTCCGGGTGTAATCCCGACCCCGCCGACCACCGCAATCCCCGCGGCTTCGGCCTCGGCATCCATCGCCATCGTTTCTTCGTGGGGACTGATAAGATCCAACATAT
The DNA here is from genome assembly GCA_029288035.1 of Desulfosarcina sp. GTDB lineage: Bacteria > Desulfobacterota > Desulfobacteria > Desulfobacterales > JAFDCJ01 > JAFDCJ01. The sequence continues at coordinate 8,193 of JARFPZ010000360.1, read as the reverse complement.
CCACTTTCGCGATGATGGCTGCTTTGATGGCATTCTCACAGTAAGTCCTGGGCAAACCATTGGCGACCACATCGTAACCGGACATAAGTTCGGCGGTGTCATCGATACTTTCGGCATTGATCTTTGCAACCCGGAGTCGCTCATCGCCCATGGTTTTGGTAACGCTTTCGGCTTTGGCGATATCGATATCCGCCACCATAATTTCAGCGAAATCACTGGTTTTCACCAGATCAACGGTCGTTTCACTGGCCATGGCGCCAACGCCGCCTAATACGAGGATTTTTTTCATTGCCTAAGTGCTCCTATATCAGTTTCGGTTTCTACCATCAAAAGACTGAGAGGAATCGGTCGGGCCGGAGGACGGGTGGTCATCATGGGGATGTCTTCCGGACGGGCACCAAACTCGCGAACCAGCATGGCGGCAATCGTTGGCAGACAATGGGTGCCCTGACAATACCCCATTCCGCTGCGGGTTCTTTTTTTGATATCGTTTAGATTCATCGTTCCTTGCCGAACGGCTTTTCGGATCTTTCCGGCGGTGATCCCTTCGCAGCGGCAAATGATGGTATCGTCCGTGACGTTCGCATAAAGATCCGGGTAGATCCGGTACATGTGATCAATGGCCCGACGGAATTTTCCCATGTTCGCTAGTTTTTTCCGCACCGCACGAGCGGTCTGGACAGCTTTAGCTTCTGAAACGACACCGGCATGCACCGCTGCATACAATCCGGCAAGGGTACCCTCCATTTTTGCGACCAGCACCCCGGCGATACCGGCCCCATCTCCAGCCACGAACACCCCGGGCTGATTAGTTTGCATGGTTTCGTCGAATTGAGGTACCCATCCGCCAATCATTGGGGCATAAACATGCCTGCAGCCGAGCATACTCGTTGCCCAGTTGGTCGGAATAAGGCCATACCCGATACAGACCGTATCAACCTCGAACCGTTTCACCTCACCGGCAATGGGACGGCAGCGGGAATCCACTTTACCCAGAAACGCCTGCTCCACTTCCTGATTTCCCTGGATCCCCTGCAGTACATGGGATTGCAAAATCTGAACACCGGCACGCTTGAGGCGATATAAATACTTGAGACCCTGTATCATCAAACCCGGCTGATGCATTAAATCGGGCAGAAATCGCCAAGCCCCCGCGGTTGTGTTGGATTCCGCCACGGCCACCACCTCCATGCCGGCATCCAGCATTTGATTGGCCACCACCAATTGAAGCGGCCCGGCGCCGGCCAATAGTGCCCGTTGACCGGGACGAATACGCTGACTTTTTAAAAGCACCTGGGCCCCGCCGGCTGTCAAGACACCCGGCAGGGTCCAACCCGGCACCGGTATCGGTCGCTCGTAGGCACCGGTCGCCACAACAATGGCGTTTGCGTTCAGCAGCACCAGCTCATTGCCCCGGGCAATAGCCAGCTGATTCGATTCAAAGACCGACCATACCAAAGCGTCGTTCCAAATGGTAATCGCATCTGATAAATTCTGCACCTCTTCGAGCAGCGACCGGCCGTCGATATAATCGGCGCCGAGCCTGCCAGGTTCGGCGGGTTGAAATGTCTCGGGCAGCTGCCGGTAAATTTGTCCGCCGGGCTGCAAATTCTCATCAATGACCAAGACCTTGGCACCGGCGGTTGCAGCGGCGATCGCGGCACTGAGGCCGCCGGGCCCGCCACCGATGATAACCAGGGATATCTCCCGGCGTACCAGGCGGGCCGGATCGAGAGAGGTCATTTCCGGCCGGCCGAAGCCTACTTGCAGGCTGATGTTTTGTCCGGCCTGAACCGGCGTAACACATGCCCGCTCATTCGGCCGGCCATTGACCGTCACCAGACACCCGTAGCAGGAACCCATACAGCAGTATAATCCCCGAGGATCCTTCAGCTGGGGTGCATGGCGAATCTGTCGGATTCCGATTGCCGACAACACCCCAGCAATCGTCTCTCCTTCATAAGCACGAATCGGATGGTTATCGATGAAAATTTCTATTTCTTTGCCGCGTTGTACGCCGGTTTCAATGCGCTGATCTTTTCCCATTTGATTCATAGATGTCTTGTCCATAATTTACCTAATCAACCAGTTGACTATTCAACGAGGTCTGAAATCTGTGTCTATCCGTGTTCATCCGTGTCCCCAAAAAGGAAAATCCCATATTTCAAGTTATCACCTTCCAGCAAACCGATCCACAGCAAACGCCTCGATCGAGTGCTCTGTTTCTCCATCCGCAATAAGTTCACTGACGGCTTTGCCGGTGCCGGCGCTAAACCTCACACCGGCCCGTCCATGTCCGGCGGCTACAATTAAGCGTGAGCAATCGGGCATGGGACCGATGACCGGAAGATTGTCCTCACAGATAGGCCGAAAACCGGCAAAAAAGCGTAAGGCACGCAACCTGCCGAGCAAGGGCACCGCCTGGACAAAAGCTTTTGTGAAAGCCGTAATTTTTTCTAAGGTGATACGGTTTTCAAATCCAACAAACTCTGTGTGGCTGCCGAGATAAAAATTACCGCTGGCCGTCTGCCTGATATACAAATGGTTTAAAAACATGATCACGTGATCCGTCATTCGTTGACAGGCTTCAGTGAGAATTACCTGACCGCGAGCGGGTACTATGGGAATTTGCACGCTCAGGGATGACAGGATTTGGGGCGAATAGGCCCCTCCAGCGACCACAACCCAATCGGCATGATAGTCACCTTTATTTGTTACCACCCGGCCGATGCGATCATTGCTGACCTCTACCCCCCGAACTTCAACGCCATATTCGACCCGGCTGCCCTTTTCTAAAGCAGTGCTGAGGTACCCGTCGACCAGTCGAAAAGGATTTAGATGGTAACTGGCCGGATTAAGGAGTGCCGCTTCAACCTCGGGGCCTAGCAACGGTTCTTCCCGGCACGCTTCCGAACCGTCCATGAGTTTGCAATCGATCCCCATCCTACGAATTTCTTTGTCAAAAGCCTTCAGCTCAAGGGCTTCCTGTTCATTCATGGCCGCATACAGAGTGCCGCCTCGAATGACTTCAAGCGATCGCTCAAAATCCTGCTCTGCATCCAGTATCAGGTGATAACTTTCGACATTCAGGGGCTGCAGTGGTTTGGGCGTGCTACTACTGCCGCCGATGCTGACAATGGAAGCGGTGGTGCCCGAAGCACCCGCGCCTAAATGACTACGTTCCAAAACCAGGACCTTCAGGCCTCGTTTAGAAAGAAAATAAGCACAGGCAGTGCCGATGACGCCGCCGCCAATTATTATAATTTCGGGGTTCATTTAGCGTGGTTCCTATTGCTTTTTGAGCATTATTGCCTTTGTCCTACAATATAATGAAATGACATGCAAATAAATAAAGCAAACGGGGGTTCCCACTTCGTTTGCCTAAACGATAACTCGTAGGTTGGGTTGAGCCAACGGTCTGCAACCAATCCATATGCGCAAAGACAGCGAAGTGAATGCCCCGCTAAAACAATTGCCACGAGGCTGATATAATAGCCTTACCGGAACAGTGACGGAATGAACATCGAAACGGAGGGGACATAGGTAACTAGCATCACCACAAACACGTTTGCAGCCAGAAACGGTAATATGGTAAGACTGATCTTCTCCATGGATTCGTTGGAGATAATGGATGCCGCAAACAAACAACATCCCACCGGTGGCGTCGCCAAACCTGTAATCAGGTTGATGCTCATAAAGACACCCGCATGCAGCGGATCGATCTCCAGCATCCTAAACAATGGCAGTAGAACCGGCGTTACGATCATGATTGCCGGAATGCTGTCCATGAACATTCCCAGGATGAATAGCATTGCATTGATAAGCAATAATATCAAAATTTTATTGGATATGTTATCCACCAGAAACTGTGCAAACTGCTGGGGCACTTGCTCATTTGACAAGGCCCAGCCGAATAATGCCGCCGCCGCAATGATAATGGAGACGCTGCCGGTTTCAATGGCTGAATCCTTTACGACGCCGATCAGCTTTGCGGGTGTCATGGTACGATACACGAGAAGGGCTATAAATGCCGTATAAAAGGTCGCAATGACGGCAGCTTCGGTCGGACTGGCGATACCCAGGATAATACTACCCAGGATTAGTGCCGGCAGGACTAAAGCCGGTGCCCCATTCTTTAAGATGTTCACCCCTTCCTTAAAGTGTATTTTTTGGGTTCTTTTAGGAAAGTTCGCTTTTATCCCTAGAATTTTCACAACAAGCATTTGTGACAACCCAACAAGCAGTCCGGGTATGGCGCCGGCTAAAAACATATCTCGAATGGAAACCTGGGCGATGGAGCCGTATATAATAAACATGAGACTTGGCGGAATAATAGGTCCCATCGTCGATGAGGCCGCGGTAACCGCCGCGCTGAACCGTTTTGTGTAGCCTTCTTTCACCATGGTGGGAATCATAACCGAACCGATGGCGGTTGTATCGGAGATTGCAGTGCCGGTAATTCCACCGAAAAACATGCTCACGACGATGTTGACATAAGCCAGACTGCCCTTTACCCTGCCGACCAACAGATCGGCGACCCGAATGAGCCGATCGCTAATGTCCGCCTCAGACATAATTTTTCCAGCTAGAACGAAAAAAGGGATCGCTAATAAAATAAAAGAATCAAACGACCGCAATAACCTTACGACAACGATGTCCATCGGCAGGTCTACACCAATATAATAAACCAGTGTCGAGGCAAGCAAAGCAAACGGTATGGGTATGCGAATAACCATCAGCAGGGCGAAAACGATCACCATCACGATAATGTATGTCATTGCTGGCTCCATGTGCTTCTATGGTTTGAATAATAACCACAGAGATGCAGGCTAACAGGTCAACTTTAGGGCCATATGTGCGTTACCGCTGGGCGGTAAAATTTAACCGCCTTTTGAAGGCGGCCGAATTAATCGAGAAATAAACTTTTGTAATGTAGTTTCATACGAGTATATTTGCGAGCAATTTCACTACCACAGCTCAGGACCAATCAATCTCTGCCATAATCACCCGGCAATCCGATTGTTCTTCTTAAAAGATACAAAAAAATGATCAGAAAACTGATTGGCACCGAGAGATAAACGATTCCCATCGGGAAGAAGGATAAAACAGGGGAGTGCACGCCCCACATACCAATCGCATACTTCGTACCCTTTACAACAAGTATGATCGACAGTACCATGACGATCAGATAATGTGCCAGGTCAAATACCATTTTAAAGCCCCTGGGCATTATATTATAGGCGGACTCAATAGATGCATGTCCCGCTAACATGTATGAAATAGCACTGCCTATCAGAACAATATAAATGTAAACATATCGAGCGACAGCGTTGGCCCACGATATGGGCTGCCCCATAAAATACCGCATGGCAATGCTGGCGCCCAATAGCAAGGTCAGACCGATCAGCAGTATGACCATAAAAACATTGCTGATAGTTTTGATCCTTTCGAGAATTCGATCAAAGGCAACACCCCACGAACCTGCAGTTTTGTCATGAGCCATAACATTTTCTCCCTGTCGGGCGCCCATTTATTATGATTACATTCGGACCCCGTCCAATATGATACCAGGTATTCAAGCTACCAGATAGAAGCCGGGATGGTGAAAATTACTCGCAACATGTGCTCTGAATTTTATCCTGATTTTATTTCAAAATATGGAAATATGGTCTCATGTTGAGATATCCGTCCAGCGCCAGCGCTCATATGAAACCTCGCGTAGTCGAACAGTGAACCGCAGAATATCGAATGACGAAGAGAAGGAATTCTGTCGGTGTTATCTAAAAAGATAGAGCGCAGCGATCCTTCCCTTTGTCATTCGTCAATCGTCATTCAACATTCATTTTTTAATCTTTGCTAGTCCCTTTTGCCACCATATGCCACCGGTAGCGCCACGTCCGGATCCAGCAACTGGATTTCATCGTACCAGGCTTTCCAATGGGAATTCTTTTTAAACCACTTGGCATATACTTTCTCAGACGCCTTTTTAAAAGGAGTGGTATCGGGATGGGTTACCGTGTATCCTTCCTTTTCGGCCTTTTTGATGAACTCTTGTTCGCGAACATACTGCCAGGCGTCCGTCAGCTCGACAGCACTTTTGGCGGCATCTGCAACAATATCCCGCTGTCTGTCATTGAGCTTATCCAATGCTTTGGTAGATATAAAGATGATTTTTTGGGTCCACATCTGATTGAGGATGGCGAAGCTTTTCACCACTTCCTTCAGCTTGAATATATAGTTGCAGTAAACGCCCAGATCGTTGGCATTTACCAGGCCGGTTTGCAGAGAGGTGTAAAGCTCACCCCAGTCGGTCGGCGTCACGGTAAATCCAAAATCCTTATAGATGTCTACAAACAGAGGGTTCTGCATGCACCGCAGTTTCACTCCTTTTGCATCCTCGATTTTGGTAATAGGTGTGGTGCTGGATATGGCAAAGCCATTGCAGTCCGAATAAATGCCCAGTGCGATGAGGCCGGTCGCTTCACTGACTTTCCTCATAATCTCGTTGACGACGCCGGAACGTCGCGCAACTTTATAATGCTCCATGCTTTTGAAAAGATAGGGCAATTGCAAAAATTGGATATCCGGGTAATATCCGGCGATGTGACCGGCACTGGTCGCCCCGATATCCACACTGCCCATCTTGAGAAACTCGATGGCCTCTTCCTCACTGTTGGTCAATGTTCCGGGGAATATCGTTACTTCGATCTCACCATTGGATTTTTTTTCGACCAGATTCTTGAAGGTTTCGGCAAGCAGTTGATCCGCATCAAAGGTGTTGTTCTGGTGATCGAATTTCAGGGTAATCTTTTTGGCCTGGGCATCGATTACCCCAAACATTGTCACCATCGCCATTACCAGCAATACACTTAGCCATCTTTTGAAATAAATTGATTTGTTACTTAGCATGGTCGAATCTCCTTTCCTTAGGTTGTAAGATCTCTTTTTCCTTGAACGCGCCTGTTTAAAGTATAAAAAATATATTTTCCACCTCCTTTCGCCGACAAATAAATTCAGAACTACTGACGTGTCGTAAATTCTGATGCAACACAAATGTCTGTGGTCGCGCCAACAATACTGGATTTCAGGCGAATAGTTCGTCATTCACTTCTGCCCCTCATTCAAATACCTTTTGATCAGCTGCAAATCCATCCCTTTCAATCCCATATGGTCCAGGTTGCGACCTTCTCGCCAGCAATCCTTTTTCATAATAACCGATCCCAGAGCGATCAAAGCGTCCATCATGGGTGTCTCTACCCCCACCGCATCTCCAATACTGGCCCAGGCCACCAGCCCGTATGGAATGTCTTCGGTAACGTAACGGTTTTCCAGCGAGGGGGGTCCCTTGACAGGCGTCAGCCCGGCACTGCCGTTTAAAGATTCCCAGAGCGTCCCGCGGGGTCCATATCCTGATTCCACCATCATGTCTACCGCGGTCGGCAAATCAATTCCAAGACGCTGTCCGATCGCAAGCCTTTCCCGGTCCAGCGTTTCAATGACGCGTACGACCGCAGGCGTCATCCCCTCTTCATACATGTAGAACTCGCCATGGGAACGTTCGATACGTCCGGCGTTTAACAGGCAGCCGGCAGGATGCAGCAGGGGCGTCAGATGCCCGAATCCGGTTTCAATCACTGTTTTTTTCAAAGCAAAGGGATATAAATCCTTAATTTTATCATAGACCAGCGGTCCCTTGTTGCCGGGTACGGCTGCCAATGCACAAAGCGCACGAATGTGAAACGTTTGCACTTTACCGGGTGCAACCAGCCGGGTGGCAAAGGGCAGGCCCCCGGTCTCTGCGACGATTATCTGCTTGAGGTTTCCGTTCGCCCGCAGGGTTTCTCGAAACTCGAGGGCGGCAAGTGTGCCGGGCATGAGGACCACCATCTGCTCTTCCTTCAGATGAGGAGCAAGGAGCCGGGCATATGAGGAGGTAGCAAAGCCGGGCAACGGGATAAAGATGACCTCGACCGCCCCGATCGCTTCGACGATATCAGAGGTAACCAAATTCAACCTCGCTTTTCCGTGGCCGGCCACCCCCGTCATTTCGATCTCACGGCACTCAAACACCTTTTGCATGGCGGCCGCGTATTGCTCCATTTCAAACATGTTGACCGACAGACCTTTCAGGGCAAGATCCGCTGCTATGGTATGGGAACCGTTCCCACCTCCCATCACCGCTACTTTCATCGG